>NZ_JBSIPX010000012.1:0-162668 GCF_053668055.1 Massilia sp. SYSU DXS3249
ACTCGCCGGCAGATGGCTACCATCGACAATGCGCAGCCGATAACCCGGCACCATGGGCGGTTCGTTCTTCATCATCGGCGCCAGTACATCGCTTAGGCGCGCTGCACTACCGCTCACCAATGCACGCACCAGGCCCGGTTCGGTGTGCTTGACCTTGTCATAGAGTGCCTGGACCGATACTGACAACTCCGGGCATGCCCGCGCAGCAGCATGAAGCGATGGACTTGATCCAACCGCTACCAATGACATCAGCTCTACTGTCGTCGAAAACAACAGTTCCCTTTGATACTGGGTACCGCGCTCGCGCTCGAATAACTCATCGATCCAGGCTGGTTCCAATGCATGCTGTAGCGCTAGCCGCGCCATTACCGTTAAAGGACTATTCCGCGCGCAATGCGCTATCAATGCATTCATCACCATGGCACATTCCTCCTGTACCACTTGGATGTCGTCCAGGGACGATAGTGCCGCTCAGCTGTAGTTGCTCTACAGAGACACCTTTAAAGAACTGGCATGAATGCCCACCCTACAAAAAAAACGGCGGTCCGAAGACCGCCGCAAAATACGGAAACCCGGGCGTGCTCCCCGCCCGCTCGCGGATCAGTAGATCGCACCGCCCGACGCGTCCTTCAGCTGCGCTTTCCACGCGCCCTGCACCAGCTTGACGACCGATTCCGGCATTGGCACGTAGTCCAGCTCGGCCGCGGCGGCATCGCCGTTCTTGAAGGCGTAGTCGAAGAACTTCACGACTTCCTTGCCCTTGTTGGCGTCGGCCTGCGACTTGTGCATCAGGATGTAGGACACGCCCGTGATCGGCCAGGCGTTCTTGCCGCCGGCGTCGGTCAGGATCACGGAGAAGCCCGGGGTCTTGGTCCACTCGGCGTTGGCGGCGGCGGCCTTGAAGGCTTCGTCGTCGGGCTGCAGGAACTGGCCTTCCTTGTTCTTCAGCTGGGTGTGCGACAGCTTGTTTTTCTTGGCGTAGGCCCACTCGACGTAGCCGATCGAACCCTTCACGCGCTGGACGTAGGCGGCGACGCCTTCGTTGCCCTTGCCGCCCATGCCGGTCGCCCACTTCACGGTGGTGCCGGCGCCGACCTTGTCCTTGAATTCCGGGTTCACTTTCGACAGGTAGTCGGTGAACAGGAAGGAGGTGCCCGAGCTGTCGGCGCGGTGCACGACGGTGATGTCGGCGTCAGGCAGTTTCACGCCCGGGTTCAGGGCGGCGATCGGCTGCGCGTTCCACTTGGTGATCTTGCCGAGGTAGATGTCGGCCAGGACCGGGCCGGTCAGCTTCAGCTGGCCCGGGGTCACGCCTTCCAGGTTCACCACGGCGACCACGCCGCCCATGATGGCCGGGAACTGCATCAGGCCCGATTCGTCCAGGTCGGCGGCTTTCAGGGGCATGTCCGAGGCGCCGAAGTCGACGGTCTTGGCCTTGATCTGCTTGATGCCGGCGCCCGAGCCGACCGACTGGTAGTTCATCCCGGTGCCGGTGGCGCCCTTGTACATCTCGGCCCACTTGGCGTAGATCGGGTACGGGAAGGTCGCGCCCGCACCGGTCACGTCGGCGGCGAACGAAGAGGACATCACCATCGCGGCAGCAGCGCCGGCGATCATCGTTTTGAACATGTGCTTGATTTTCATTTTGTGGTAGCTCGGGGTTGGCGAGGTTGGTTGAGTGACGAGCGCAGTCTAGCGAGCCAGTGTGACGGCTGTGTGACCGCCGGATGACGGTTGTATGACTGGCATTTGCGCCGCGGCCGTGGCGTTTTTGCTATGCTCGCCACACCTCCCCTTCCCTCTCGAATCCATGACCCGATCCGCCACCGTCCTCGCTTGCGGCCTCACCCTCTCCATCGTCCTGCACGCGCCGCTCGCGCTGGCGAAAACCCCGGTCGCCACCGGCACCGGCGGCGCGGTCGCCACCATCAGCGAGCAGGCCTCGCAGTCGGCACTGGCCATCCTCAACAAGGGCGGCAACGCGGTCGACGCGGCCGTCGCCGCGGCAGCCACGCTGGGCGTGACCGATCCCTTCAGCTGCGGCATCGGCGGCGGCGGCTTCATGGTGATTTATCTGGCGAAGGACAAGCGCGTGGTCACGATCGACAGTCGCGAAACGGCCCCGGCGTCGTTCACGCCGGCGGTATTCCTCGAAAACGGCAAGGAGATCGATTACGAAAAGGCGATCGCCAGCGGTGCGGCGGTCGGCGTGCCCGGCACCGTGCGCGGCTGGCACGAGGCGCTCGAGCGCTACGGCACGATGGGCTTCAAGACGGTGCTGGCCCCGGCCATCGACGTCGCCACCAGGGGCTTCAAGGTGAGTGAAACTTTCTATCATTTGACGCAGCAAAATGAAAGGAAATTTCAGCAGTTCAGCACGACCGGCGCCCTCTACCTGAGGGGCGGCAAGGCCGTCAAAGCGGGCACCCTGCTGCGCAACCCGGACATGGCCAGGGCCTATCGCGAAATCGCCGCCCGCGGCCAGCGCGCGTTCTACGAAGGCCCGATGGCGCGCGCCATCGTCGACGCCGTCAACCGGCCGCCGATGGCCGCCAACGCGACGGTGCGCCCCGGCCGGATGACGCTGGCCGACCTGGCCAACTACGAGGCGCGCATCCGCCCGCCGGTGATGAGTACCTACCGCGGCTACGAGATCGCCGGCATGCCCCTGCCGAGCAGCGGCGGCGTCACGGTGGCCGAGGCACTTAACATCCTCGAAGGCTATGACCTGAAAGCCATGCCGCGCGCCCAGGCCGAGCACCTCTACCTGGAAGCGAGCCGGCTCGCTTTTGCCGACCGCAACGCCTACCTGGCCGACCCGGAATATGTCGAGGCGCCGGTCGCCGGGCTACTGTCGAAGGACTATGCCAAACAGCGCCGCGCGGCGATCGACCTGCGGCGCGCTGCCCTGAACGTCCCGGCCGGCGACCCGTACGCATACCAGCAGGATCCGAGCGTGCCGCTGCGCCCTCAACCCCCTCGTGCACAACCGCGCCCCCTCGGCCAGGAAAGCGCCCACACGACCCACTTCACCGTCTCGGACAAGGACGGCAACGTCGTCTCCTACACCTTCACCATCGAGTCCTGGGGCGGCAGCGGCATCGTGGTGCCGGGCTACGGCTTCCTGCTGAATAACGAGATGACCGACTTCGACTTCTCAAGCCCGCACCCGAACGTGCCAGAAGCGGGCAAGCGCCCGCGCAGCAGCATGGCGCCCACCATCGCCTTCAAGGGCGGCAAGCCCGCCTTCACCATCGGCAGCCCGGGCGGCTCGACCATCATCACGACGGTGCTGCAGACCATCGTCAACCACCTCGATTTCGGCATGCCCATGGACCAGGCGCTAAACGCGCCGCGCCTGTCCGAGCGCAACGGCGCGACCACCTCGGTCGAGCCGGGCTTTACGGGCACGCCGCAGGCCAAAGCGCTCGAAGCCTTCGGCCACAAGTGGGGGAATGCACCCGACAACCCGCCGGAGGAAATCGGCGCGGCGAACGCCATCGTGTTCAACCCGGACGGCACCGTGACGGCGGTCAGCGAAGGACGCCGGCACGGCGTGGGCAGCGCGCTGGTGCAGAAGCGCGCTCACTGATCAGGCAAAGCGCCCGGCCGGGAAGGCGTGCGGGGCGGCGACGGCGCTACGCCAGCGCCATACGGTGACGATCAGCGCCAGCACGATGCTCGCGCTCGCCGCGACAGGCAGCACCGGCGTACCCGCCAGCTCCCGCGCCAGCAGGGCCGAACCCAGGCTCGTTGCCACGGCCGCCAGCAGGCCACCGACCAGGCGCAATAGACCGGAGCTGCGGTGGCGCGCATGATCGCGCACATTCGCGGCAACCAGCGGCAGCGTCAGGCAGCATAGCTGCGCCGTGAGCAGCAAGCCCTCCCGGGGGATCCCGGCAAACGCCGAGATGCCCAGCAGCGCCGCCACGAGGGCCGCCCAGTCGAGCAGCGCCATGCGCAGCAGCGATGCGTTCAGTTGCCGGTTGAAGCGATCGGCCGCTGCCGGCGTTGGCGGCGCCATCCGCAACAGGGCCTGCTCGGTGCGGGTATCGGACAGGCGCACGTTGCGCTGTTCGTAGGTGAACAACTGGGCGAACAGCATTCCCTGGCAGAGCAGGACCAGCCACTTGGTTTCGGCGACCGCATCGCCGACGAAGACCCGGACCAGGGTCAGCACCGCCGCCACGAACATCACCAGCACCAGCAGCGGCAGGTAGCGCTGCGACCAATGCATGGCCGGACCGAGCACGGAAAGCTGGAAAGCCGGTGCGCGCGGCGTCGTGGAATGGCGGCGCAGCGCGGCTGCATACAAGGCTCCCCCGAAGCGCATGCCGGATGCCTGGCGCATCAGCCCCTCCGGTTTGGTGCGCTCCAGCGCGCGTGCCTGTGCACCGCGCCGTTCCCAATGCCGGTCGCCCCCGTTCGGGAACATCAGGCCGAGCGTACGTGCCGCCAGCGCCAGCAGCAGCAGGGCAATCCCGTTCGCCATCGGCTGTTCGAACAGGCTGGCCGGTACGTGCATCCTGAAGATGACGCCAAACAGCAGGCTGACCTGGACGATCATGCCGGCCTGATAGCCTGCCGATGCCAGCCCCAGCCCGGCCAGCCATGCCAGGGTCGCCATCGCAACCAGCGCGGCCGGCAGCGGCGTGCCCCATGCCATCAGTACGGCAGCCGCCGTGAAGACCACCCACACCAGCAGCGTGAGTTCGACCAGGCGGCGGCGCATGCGCGGCACCAGGCGGGCATTGGCCGGCGTATTCAGGCGGATGGCGCCGGGCACGTAAAAGGTCAGCGCCGCGAACATGAAGATCGCGACGGGCACGCGCACCGCAAAGCCGAAGGCCTCGAACACATCGCCGGTGCGATTCCAGACGAGAAAGCCGACGGTCAGCGGGACGACGACCGCAAGCAGGCGAAACGCCCATGCGGCGCGCGCATCGCGCGACGCCAGGGCCGTCGACCACAGCAAGGCATAGTCGCGCAGGGCCGGCATCATTGCGTCACCTCGATGAACAGGTCTTCCAGGCTGAGGCTCTCCAGGCGCACGCCCGGCGTCGCCTGCAGGGCCGCGATGCCGGGCCCGCCCTGGGTCACGACGCTGGTGAACCCGTCGCCGCTGCGCTGGCGGCGCACCTCGCCGGCGACCTTCATCGAGTCGAGCACGGCGCTCGGGCCGACGACCCGGCGCGCGCCTTCGAGGAGTTCGTCCAAGGGGCCCTGCAGGGCGATCCTGCCGCCCTTGAGGAAAGCGACGTCGAGCGCCACCCGTTCCAGGTCGGACAGGATATGCGTCGAGAACACGACCGTGGTGCCGTGCTCGATCACGCCGTCGATCAGCTCGCGCAGGAAGTCGCGCCGGCCGACCGGGTCGAGCGCGGAGACGGGTTCGTCGAGGATCAGCAGTTCCGGGTCGGACCCGAGCGCGCGGATGATCGACAGGCGCTGCTGCTCGCCGCCCGACAGCTTGCTGATCGCCTTGGCCTGCATGAGCGCGTCGAAGCCCCAGCGCTCGAGCAGCGCATCCACCTTGGCGTCGTTCCAGCGCGGGTACAGGGCCTTGAAATAGTCGAGCATCTGGCGCGGCGTCAGCCAGTCGAACAGGTCGCATTTCTGCGGCACGTAGCCGATGCGCGCCCGGGTCGCTTCCGACAGCGCGGCCACGTCTTCGCCGAACACGGTCACGCTGCCCCCGTCCGTCTCGCGCAGGCCAAGCAGGCATTCGAGCAGGGTCGACTTGCCGGCGCCGTTGCGGCCCAGCAGGCCGATGACCTGGCCCGGCATCACCTGCCAGTCCAGCCCATCGAGCACGGACTGGCTGCCAAAACGTTTGCTGGTCGACGACATGCGGATGATCGGAACTCTCATGGTTGCTCTTTCAGGATTTGGATGAAAAGGGAAACAACGGTATCGGGGTCAAGTTCGAGCTGGCGTGCTTCGAGGGCGGCACGTTCCAGGGTCGGGCGCAGCAGCGCGGCGCGGTCGGCGGCAGCGGCGCCGCTGCGTTCGGCAACAGTCATGCCCATCCCGCGCCGGCGCGCCAGCAGCCCTTCCATCTCGAGCAGGTTGTAGGCCTTCGAGACGGTCATCGGGTTCAGCGCCAGCGCCTGCGCAACCTCACGCACCGAGGGCAGCGCATCGCCCGGCGCCATCTGGCCGGCGGCGACCAGGCGGCGCACCTGCTCGACGAGCTGGCGGTAGATCGGCTCGGGGGAGCCGGTGGTGATCGAAAACAGCTGGGCGGTGTGGGAGGTCATGGTGTCTACTGTATTAGTTAATTAATACAGTAGATGCATTTTGATGTGATGTCAACAAGAAAATTTAGACATGCTTGTTCCGGCACAGCCCATCAGGCGTATGCTGGGCAAGCCATTTCCCTGACGGAGACGACCGACATGACCCGACTGACAGCACACGATTTCGATCCCGAGGTATTGCAGCTCTTCGACGGCTACGTCCATGGCCGCCTGTCGCGCCGCGAATTCCTGGCCGGCGCTTCGCGCTATGCCGTCGGCGGCCTGACGGCGGCGGGTTTGCTGGCGCAGCTGTCGCCCTCTTTCGCCGCACCCCTGGTCCTGCCTGACGACAGCCGGCTGAAGACGAGCCGCGTACAGTTTCCGTCGCCGAAAGGCTACGGCACGGTCAGCGGCTACCTGGCCCTGCCTGCGCATGCCAGGGGCAAGCTGCCGGCGATCCTGGTCGTCCACGAAAACCGCGGCCTCAATCCCCATATCGAAGACGTGACGCGCCGGCTCGCGCTGGAAGGGTTCATGGCCTACGCGCCGGACGCGCTGCATCCGCTGGGCGGCTATCCGAAGAGTGAGGACAATGCGGAAGACAAGGCGCGCGCGCTGTTCCAGACGCTGGACCAGGCGAAATCGCGCGCCGATTTCGTGGCCGCGGCGAACGCGCTGAGAACCCATGCGCAGTCGACGGGCAAGGTCGGCGTGGTCGGCTTCTGCTATGGCGGCGCCATCGCCAATTACCTGGCTACCGTGATGCCCGACCTGGCGGCCGCCGTGCCCTTCTACGGCAGCCAGCCGAACGCCGCCGACGTGCCGAACATCCGTGCGCCGCTGATGATCCACGATGCCGGCAAGGACGCGCGCATCCTGGCCGGCTGGCCGACCTACGAGGCCGCGCTCAAGGAGAGCAAGGTGGATTACCAGCACTTCGTGTACGAAGGCGCCGAGCATGGGTTCAACAACGACACGACGCCGCGCTACGACGAGGCGGCAGCGAAGCTGGCCTGGGGGCGGACGGTAGGGTTTTTCAAGGCCAAGCTGGGGTAAAACCACACTGTACGGCTGCGCTGGCTTTCCAAACGCGTGGAGTCAGGAGGCTCGGCGCCCCCCTCACACCCTACGATTCGCGCCAGATGTAGGGTGGAGTCCCGACTCCACGCGTTGCAGTTCCTCGCCCAGCAGAGCTACGCAGGCCGCCGGCGATGGAAGGTCAATGGGCTGTACGCCACGGCGGACGGCGGCGGCGAGCGCAGGATGCCCGGCTTCATGGCCCCGACGACGTGCATCTCGCACGGCTTGCAGTCGAAGCGCAGCGTGTAGGTGTCGTCGCCCGTGCTCAAGGTCATCGGCTCGGCCTTCACCTGCCCCTGCACGCCCTGCACGCCCTTGGCCTGTTTCGGGCACAGGTTGAACGAGAAGCGCAGGCAGTGCTTGGTGATCATCAGCGACACCTCGCCCGCCTCCTGGTGCGCCTCATACGCCGCGTCGATCAGGCCCACGCCATGCTTGTGGTAGAACGCGCGCGCCTTCTCGTTATAGACGTTGGCCAGGTAGGACAGCTGGGTCGCCGGATACACGGCGGGCGGCTCTGCCGGCGCCTTGCGCTCCGGTCGCTCCCAGGCAGCCAGCCGGGCCGCCTCGTGCGCCGCCACGGCGTCGCGCCGCAAGCCGTTGATGGCGGCGGCGGGCACGAACCAGGGCTGCGACAGCGCCAACTCGATGCCGTCGGCTTCGAACATCGTGTTGCCGAGTTTGGTCAGGCTGGTGCGCAGCGCCGCGTCGGCCTGCTCGGCGTTGTGCGCGGGTTGCAGGGCCAGCTGCGCGTGCGTCACGGTCTCGATGCCGTCCTCGTCGCGCAGGGTCAGCGCGAGGCCGCCATCGGTTTCCCGCAGGCTCAGGTGCAGCGCCACCTTGCGGTCGGCTGAGCGTTTCGTGAGCGCCGCTTCCCACTGGTGGTCGCGGTTGCGGTGGATCCGGGTGCCCGGCTTCAGGCCGGGCAAGGCGCTGACCGGCTCGTTCGGAAAGACGCGCCAGCGCTGGCCTTCGTCGCTCTCTCCCAGCTTCTGCACCGTGTTGACCCCGATGCCGACGGTCGTGCGCTTGTTCATGTAGTTCAGGCCGTCGCCATTGGCCAGCGGCGCCTCGGTCAGCATGTCGAAGTGGTCCGCGCCCACCTTGCTGACACCCCCTACTTCCACGCCCAGGTACTTCGGCGAATCGAAGGCGCCGATGTCTTCCTGGCGGCCCTGGGCGAAATAGTCGGTGTGGCCGCGGTTGAAATTCTTGTCGACGTCCGGCGTGAAGAAGATCTGCGTGTGTCCGCTGGCCGCCCGCACGAAGCCCGCGCGACGCTCGAGTATCTCGTCGAGCAGCAGGCGGTAGTGGGCCGTGATGTTCTTCACGTAGCCCATGTCCTTGTAGCGGCCCTCGATCTTGAACGAGCGGATGCCGGCGTCGATCAGCGCCTCCAGGTTGCGGCTCTGGTCGTTGTCCTTCATCGACAGCAGGTGCTTGTCGTAGGCCACGACGCCGCCCTTGCCGTCCGTCAGCGTGTAGGGCAGCCGGCAAGCCTGGGAACAGTCGCCGCGGTTGGCGCTGCGGCCCGTGTCCGCATGCGAGATATAGCACTGCCCGGAAAACGCGACGCACAGGGCGCCATGAATGAAGTACTCGAGCGGCGTATCGACTTCCGCGCGGATCTTGCGGATTTGCTCGATCGTCAGCTCGCGCGCCAGCACCAGCTGGGAGAAGCCGACGTCGCCCAGGAACTTCGCCTTCTCCACGGTGCGGATGTCGCACTGCGTGCTGGCATGCAGCTGGATCGGCGGCAGGTCGAGCTCCAGCAGCCCCATGTCCTGGACGATCAGGGCATCGACACCCGCCTCGTACAGCTGCCGGATCTGCTGCTGCGCAAGCTCGAGCTCGGCGTCGTGCATGATCGTGTTCATCGTCACGAAGATGCGCGCGCGGTAGCGGTGGGCAAACTGCACCAGGCCGGCGATATCTTCCAGCGTGTTGCTGGCATTGTGGCGCGCACCGAAGGCGGGGCCGCCGATATAGACGGCGTCGGCGCCATGCAGGATGGCCTCGCGGCCGATCTCGGCGGTTTTGGCGGGCGACAGCAGTTCGAGCTGGTGGTCAAGTAGAGACATCGCGCATTCCTCTGGGACGAAGGCGCAAATTATAGCTTTGCAGTTCGCGCGTGTCATGGTTGCCGGGACGGGGCACTGGCGCTTGCGATGACCTGGCCGACTCTACTCTATTTGAGCATTGAGAATTGCTAGTTAATAGCAATTGATGTGCTATTCTTACCCTACTTCTTTGCCTTATTGATGAAGTGATTGTTTCTGATTTGCCGATCGAACATTAAAACCGTGTGCCGCACTCAGAGGAAAAAAATGAACAAGAAATGGATTGTCATACCGTCTTTGCTGATGCTAACTGTGACAGGAGCAATCGCCAGCCCGCCGGCCGTAGAGCCGAATCGCGCCACCCAGGTAGAGGTCGTCGATACACTCATTGCCAAGCTCAATGCCCACTATGTTTTCCCAGACAAAGCGAAACAAGTCGAGTCTGTCCTGCGCCAGCGCCAGCGCGAGGGCAAGTACGACGGGATCACGGACGGCAAACAGCTGGCGAAACAGCTGACGGATGACATTCACGGCGTTGTTCAAGACAAGCATATGATGGTAGGCTTCAGCGCCCGGCCGGTGCCGTCCGAGGATGCACTGCCGCCGCCGCCCGAGACGCGGGCAGAGTGGGAAAAACGGGCGCCGCCTGCGGTGCGCGACAAGGTCCTCGCATCGAAACTTGGCGTGGAAAAGATTGAACGCCTGAGCCCGAATATCGGCTACCTGGAGATTTCCTCGTTCGCGCCGGTCTTCTTCGCGTCCGACAAGTTTGCCGCGGCGATGAATGAACTCGCCGACACGGATGGCCTCATCATTGATATGCGCAACAACGGCGGCGGCGGGGGAGACTCATCGGCGCTACTGGTCAGCTATTTTTTTGACGAGCGCACCCGCCTGAACGACACCTGGGAGCGTACGACGGGCGTCACCAGGCAGTACTGGACGATGGATAAGCTCGACGGCAAGCGCTATGGCGGCAAGAAGCCGGTCCTCATCCTGGCAGGCCCCGAAACGAAGTCGGCCGCCGAAGCATTCGTGTACACGATGCAAGCGTTGAAACGCGCGACGGTGATCGGTGAGCGGACCTGGGGTGGAGCCCACGGCGGGCGCCTTTATCGGCTCGGCGACCATTTTTTTGCCGCGATACCTGACCGGCGCACCATCAGTCCCATTACCGGTACGAACTGGGAGGGGGTAGGCGTCGTTCCAGACATCGCAGCGGCTCCGGACAGCGCGCTTGCGGTGGCGAAGGACCTGCTGCAGCGCCGATTTCAAGGCACCGCTTCGCGGGGCGCCGGGGAACATTGACGGAGTCGCTGCGCTCTTCCGTTTTCATAACAAGCAGGCACTCCTCGGACGCCTGGATTCAAAACGAAAAAACCGGGGACGCATCCCCGGTTCTTCTCCAACGCCTGCGAACAACGATTACAGGTGCGGCGTAATCGACGGCATCAGGTCGTCAAACGTGCGGCCGCTGGCGTTTTCGCCGATCGCATGCATCTTCCACTCGCCGTTGTGGCGGTACAGCTTGGCCATCACCTGGGCGGTGTGGGCGCCCTGCACCGACAGGTCGTAGCGCGCGACTTCCTTGTTGCCGGTGGCGTCCATCAGGCGGCAATAGGCGTTCTGCACTTGCGAGAAGTTCTGGCCCGTGAAGCTGTTCACGGTGAAGACCAGCGACTTGACGTTGCCCGGCACGGCGGACAGGTCGACGTTGATCTGCTCGTCGTCGCCGTCGCCGGCGCCGGTGCGGTTGTCGCCCGTGTGCTGGACGCTGCCGTCCTTGCTCTTCAGCTGGCGGAACCAGACCGTGTCGACCGGGCGGTTCGATTCGTCGAACATCACGACGGAGGCGTCGAGGTCGACCGTTTCGGTCTTGCCGCCGAAGCCGAAGAAGCCCTTCGACTTGATGGCGTCCCAGCCGAGACCCATCGTGACGCGGGTGAGCGCACCGCCGCCCTCTTTCGAGAGCGAGATTTTCTGGCCTTTTTGCAGGTTGACTGACATTGCGTTACTCCTTAGTGTTGGGCTTGACTCAGCGGACTTACTTGGCGGGCGTTTGCATCCAGGCCTTGAAGGCGTTGCGGTTACGCGAGCACACGTAGACCTTGCCCTTGCCCGAGAAGCGCAGGACCATGCCCTCGCCGCTGGTTTGGCTGTTGATCAGGTTACCCAGGAAGCCGCCGCTGGTGCCGGTCGTGATCGAGATCTCGTAACGCAGCGTGCTGTCCCAGCACACGACGTGCGCGTTGTCGATGATCGCGTCCTTGCCCGGCTCGACTTCCAGCATCGACATCGATCCGAAGCCCGACACCACCACCTGCCCCTGGCCGGACGTTTCCGTCACGAAGAAGCCGCCGCTGTTGGCGAAGAGCGCATTGCCGATGTTCTGGGTGCGCACGTTCAGGCCGACGTTGGACGAGGCGGCGACGAAGGCGCCGTCGCTGATGATGTAGTTGTTCGGGCCGACGTCGACGATCTGCATCGCGCCCGGCAGCGTCGGCGAGAGCAGGCAGTCGCCGGCGCCGCGCGTCGCTTCGATGTGCTGCTGGAAGAAGGACTCGCCGTTGGCGAAGGTGCGCATCAGAGCGCTGCCGAGCCCGCCCCGCATCTTGCCTTTCAGGTCGAGGGTCGATTCCATCATCACCATCGCGTCGGATTCGCAATAGATGGTCTCACCCTGCCGCATCGACACATGCAGGAAGGGATCGACGTCCCCGGTCACGGTAAAAGTAGGCATTTTTTAGTAGCTTCCCTTAGTAGCGGCCCCCGGTCGTGGGGACCGCGAACCTGTTGAATTAAACGTTGACGCCGTAGTTCTTGGCCAGTGGGCCCAGGCCGCCCTGGAAGCCCTGGCCGATGGCGCGGAATTTCCAGTCGGCGCCATTACGATACACCTCGCCGAAGATCATTGCCGCTTCGGTCGAGCCGTCTTCCGACAGGTCGTAGCGGGCGATTTCCGCGTCGCCGTTAGCGTTGATGCAGCGGATAAAGGCCTTGCCGACCATGCCGAAGTTCTGGCGGCGGGTCTCGGCGTCGTGGATGGTCACGGCCAGCACGATCTTGTCGACGTCGGCCGGCACCTTGGTCAGGTCGACCGCCACGACTTCGTCGTCGCCCGCGCCTTCGCCGGTCTTGTTGTCGCCCGAGTGCACGACCGAGCCGTCGGTCGACTTCAGGTTGTTGTAGAAGATGAAGTCGGCGTCCGAACGGACCTTGCCGGACGAGTTCAGCATGAAGACGGCACCGTCGAGGTCGAATGCGGCGCCGTCGGTGGCGCGGGTATCCCAGCCGAGGCCGACCTTCAGGTTGGTCAGGCCAGGAGCTTCTTTCGACAGGTTGACGTTGCCGCCTTTTTGCAGACTGATTGCCATGATGTGTTTCTCCTAAGTGGAAACTAAGTGGATAACTTATGGTTGAACACCGTTTTAACCACGCGCAGCGAGCTGGTGTTCTGCCGCTCGCCGTGCGGTTCGTTGTGCGGGGCGCTTGTGGCGCTGCCGCGAAATTTGTTATCGCGTCGTTGGGTGGACGGGTTTCCCGTCCACCCTACCTTGCTTACGCTACCTGCTTCTCGTGGCCTTCCAGCGCCGCATGCTTCTTCTTGTACTGGATCGACGACCACAGCGAAGCAATGATGAATGCCACGCCGGTCAGGCCGGTCACCAGCTCGGGCACGTGGACGTGCATACTGGCGAGCATGATCACGGCCAGGATACCGATCGCGTAGTGCGCGCCGTGCTCCAGGTAGACGAACTCGTCGAGCGTGCCCTTCTTGACCAGGTAGACCGTCATCGAACGCACGAACATCGCGCCGATGGCCAGGCCCAGCATGATGATCACGACGTCCGAGGTGATCGCGAAGGCGCCGATCACGCCGTCGAAGGAGAACGATGCGTCGAGCACTTCGAGGTACAGGAAGCCGCCGATGCCGCCCTTCTTGACCATGTCGCCGACGTCGCTGCCTTCTTCGGCCTCGCTCTTTTCGAGCAGGCTGCTGATCATGTCCACGCCGACGTAGACCAGGATGCCCCAAATACCGGCGACCAGGACGATCATGCGCTGCACGTCAGGGACGAAGGTCGAGGCGAACAGCAGGGCAGCCAGCGAGATCATCACCGAGATCGAGGAGACCTTGCCCAGCGAACCGAGCTTCTTCTCGAAGTTGCCCAGCCAGTGGGTTTCCTTTTCATCGTCGAGCAGGAAGTTCAGGAAGACCAGCAGCAGGAACATGCCGCCAAAGGCCGCCACTTCCGCATGGTGCTGGGTCAGGTGGCCCGAAAACTCCTTCGGATTGGTCAGCGCCAGGTTCCATACCTCGGTGACGCCCAGGTCGGCCGCGACTGCGACGATGACCAGCGGGAACACCAGGCGCATGCCGAACACGGCGATGATCATGCCCAGGCCGAGGAACAGCTTCAGCCAGAATTCGTCCCAGCCCTTCAGTACCGAAGCGTTCACCACGGCATTGTCGAACGACAGCGATACTTCCATGATCGACAGGATGGCTGCGACGCCAAGCGCCGTCATCGCGCCGGGCCAGCCGTTGTGCTCGTAACCCCACCAGGCCGCCAGACTCAGACAGACGATTGCGACGAGGAATGATCCCCTGAAGTGCTTCATATGTGATTCCCCTTTTTTGGTTATGAAATTGCTAGCGCGTAGTCTAAACGCAACCGAACTATTGAAAAAGCGAAGATAATGGGAGACTTACTTCGGAAAAACGGAAGACATGAAAAACGCCAGCACGAATTTTCGGCATCTATATTACTTCTGGGTGGTTGCCAAAGAGGGAAGTATTACGCGCGCGGCCGAACGGCTGGGCCTGGCCGTGCAGACGGTCAGCAGCCAGATCACCCTGCTCGAGCAGTCGGTCGGCAAGGTCTTGTTTACCCAGCAGGGGCGGCGCCTGGTGCTGTCGGACGCCGGAGAAGTGGCCCATAAATATGCCGACCAGATTTTTCTCCTGGGCGAACAGATGCAGGAAGCGCTCGACGGTTCCGGCAACCTGCGTACCAGGCTCACTGTCGGCATTGCCGACTCGCTGCCGAAACTGACCGCCTACCGCCTGTTGGAGACCACCACCCGGCTCGCGCTGCCGGTGCGCCTGGTCTGCTACGAGGACCAGCACGACGCCCTGCTGGCGGACCTGGCCCTGCATAAACTCGACGTGGTGCTGACCGACCGCGCCCTCTCCACCGGCAGCACCCTGCGCGTGTTCAGCCACCAGCTGTTCGAGAGCGAGATGACGGTGGTCGGGACCAGCGCCCTCGCCGCTGCGTACGCCGAGGGCTTTCCGAAAAAGCTGAACGGCGCGCCTTTCCTGCTGCCGACGCGCAATAACGCCCTGCGCACCCGGATCGACGAATGGTTCGAGCTGCAGGGCGTGCACCCGGACATCGTCGGCGAGTTCGAGGACAACGCTTTATTGACTACCTTCGGCCGGCGCGGCCTGGGCCTGTTCTTCGCGCCGGCGGCGCTGGCGTCCGACCTGCTTGAACAGCTGCAGGCGGTGGTGGTCGGGCGCGTGCCGCAGGTGCGCGAACAGTTTTATGCGATCTCGAACGAGCGCAAGATCCAGCATCCGGCGGTCGCCGCCATTCTCGCCTCGGTGCATCACGGGATGCTGGGAGGCGGTTGAGTTGTACAATGCACATCGCTGTGCCTTTTATCAACTCATCCTTTATATGGAAAATATTTTATTTGTCGTTCTGGCGCTCTTCCTCGTGGCGCTGAATGGCTTCTTCGTCGCAGCGGAATTCAGTATCGTCACGCTGCGCAAGACCCGCGTGCGCGCGATTGCCAAAACCAGCGGCCTGCGCGGGCGCATCCTGGCCAAGGTCCACGGCCAGCTCGACGAATACCTCTCGGCTTGCCAGCTCGGCATCACCCTCGCCTCCCTCGGCCTGGGCTGGGTCGGCGAGCCGGCCTTCGCCAGCATGCTCGAACCCGTCTTCGCCATGCTGGGCGTGACCTCGCCGCAGGTGATCCACGGCGTGTCCTTCATCGTCGCCTTCAGCGTCATCTCCTTCCTGCACATCGTCGTCGGCGAGCTGGCGCCGAAGTCGCTGGCGATCCGCATTCCCGAAGTGGTCGCGATGTGGTGCGCCCTGCCCCTGTATGGTTTCTACTGGATGATGTATCCGGCGATCTGGCTGCTCAATGCCAGCGCCAACGGCGTGCTGCGCCTGGCCGGGCTGGCCGGCGCAGGCAGCCACGACACGCATTATTCGACCGAAGAACTCAAGCTCATCCTGCGCACCAACACCAGCACCGGCAAGGAAAAATTCACCCACGACGAGCGCCACATCCTGGCCCAGTCGCTCGAGTTTTCCGAGATGGCCGTGTCCGACCTGATGCGCCCGATTAACGAAGTCATCGCCCTGCACGAAGACCAGACGATCGCGGAAAACCTTGAGACCGTGCGCCGCAACCGCTTCTCGCGCTACCCGTATTTCGACGAGGAAGGCGAGGAAGTGCTGGGCGTGATCCACCTGAAGGACCTGTTCTTCGCCCAGCAGTCGGGCAAGGACATCACCGACCTGACGCAATACCTGCGCCCGGTCGAGACGATCTCGGCGCGCACGCCGGCCCAGGAAATCTTCCGCCGCTTCCGCGCCGGCGCGCCGCACTTCGCCCTGATCGGCGAAAAGGGCAAGCGCCCGGTCGGTTTCATCACGCTCGACAACCTGCTCGGCGCGATGGTCGGCGAGATCCGCGACGAGTTCCGCATGAACGAGAACGACTGGCTGCCGCAGGCTGACGGAACCTACATCGGCAAGGCCAGCCTGCCGATCTATTCGCTCGAACGCCTGCTCGGCATCGACATCGACAACGAAGAGATGGGCCTGGACGACGTCGAATCGGTCGGCGGCCTCCTGATGGCCAAGCTCGGCGACATCCCGAAACAGGGCCAGCGCATCGGGTTCCCGAAGTTTGACGTGGTGGTCAAGAAAACCAATGGCCCGCGCATCCTGCTGGTGAAGGTGATTCCGCAACTGACGCGCGGCGGCGACGACGACGAGGATTGAGGCCGCAGGATTGTCGACCGGCGCTAAATTGCGCGCGTATAATGTTTCCTTTGTAAGTTTTGATTTTACAATCGACATCGACCCAGGGGAGACTGTATGGACGTGCGTCGCCGCAATAACATCACCGTCTCGGGCGATGGTCCCGTCACCCTCGTTTTCGCCCATGGGTTCGGTTGCGACCAGGTCGTGTGGCGTTTCATGGCCCCGGCCTTCGAGGACCGCTGCCGCGTGGTCGCCTTCGACCTGACCGGCAGCGGCGATTCCGACCTCGGCGCCTACTGCCGCACTCGCCACGCCAGCCTGCACGGCCACGCCGACGACCTGCTGGACATCCTCGACGCGGTCGCCGACGGCCCGGTGGTGTATGTCGGCCATTCGGTCAGCGCCATGATCGGCCTGCTGGCCGCAAACAAGGCGCCCCACCGTTTCCTGGCCCAGGTGATGATCGCGCCCTCCCCTTGCTACATTGATGGCGACGGCTACCGGGGCGGCTTCGGGCGCGGCGACATCGACGAGCTGCTCGAGACGATGGACGCGAACTACCTCGGCTGGTCGAGCAGCATGGCGCCGGTGATCATGGGCGCGCCCAATTTGCCCCACCTCGGCATCGAACTGACCAATAAATTCTGCCGCAACGATCCCGAGATCGCCCGCCACTTCGCGCGCGTGACCTTCCTGTCGGACCACCGCGCCGACCTCGCGCATGCAAGCGTGCCGACGCTCATCGTCCAGTGCAGCGACGACCTGATCGCGCCGCTCGAAGTCGGCAGCTACCTGCAGCGCCAGCTCGCCGGCAGCCGGCTCGAGGTGGTGACCAACATCGGCCATTGCCCGCACATGAGCGCCCCGCAGGAATGCGCGCGCCTGACCCGCGCCTTTCTGGGCGAATTGGAAATCGCCGCTTGAGCCACCTCAGCCACCCGAGCAGCCCGGGCGGCCTGCCCGCCGACGACACGCTGTACCAGGATGCTCCCTGCGGGCTGCTGCTGACCGACGTCGCCGGCACCATCCTGCGCGCCAACGCGACGCTCTGCCGCTGGCTCGGCTATTCGAGCGCGGCGCTGACCGGGAAGGTGCGCATCCAGGATTTCCTCACCGTCGGCGCGCGCCTGTTCCACCAGACGCACTGCCTGCCCATCCTGCAGATGCAGGGGTCGGTGGCCCAGCTCCAGATCGATATCCGCGACAGCAGCGGCCAGCGCACGCCGGTGCTGGTGAACATCGTGCGGCGCACGGTCGACGGCAGCGTCTTCGACGAGTGGGCGCTGCTCGCCATCAACGAACGCCGCTCCTACGAACGCGAGCTGCTGGCCGCGCGCCGCGGCGCGGAACAGGCGCTGGGCGCCCGGCTCGAGGCCGAAGCCCAGCTGCGCGCCCTGAACCAGGAACTGTCGGACGCCGACCGCCGCAAGGACGAATTCCTGGCGACCCTGTCGCACGAGCTGCGCAACCCGCTGGCGCCGATGCGCAGCGCCCTGGAAGTGCTCAAGCTCGATCAGGGCACGGGCGGCCGGCGCCCGCTGCTGGAGGTCTTCGACCGCCAGCTGCACCACCTGACGCATCTGGTCGACGACCTGATGGACGTCTCGCGCATCACCCAGGGCCGCATGGAACTGCGCCACGCGCAGGTAGCGCTGGCCGAGGTCGTGCGGGGCGCGGTGGAAGACGTCGGCGCCGCGCTGCGCGCCGCCGGGCACACCCTCGCCGTGACGATCGCCGCGCCCGACGCCATCGTGCGGGGCGATGCGACGCGCCTGTTCCAGGTGGTCGCCAACCTGCTGGCCAACGCCTGCAAGTACACGCCGGACGGCGGCCAGCTCGCGCTCGAGCTGCGCACCGAGGGGCTCGATGCGGTGATCCAGGTGCGCGACAACGGCATCGGGATCCCGGGGCATGCGCTGGGCACCGTGTTCGGCATGTTCTCCCAGCTCGAACCGGCCCTCGACCGTGCCAAGGGCGGCCTGGGCATCGGCCTGGCGCTGGCGCGCGGCATCGTGGTCCTGCATGGCGGCAGCATCAGCGCGCACAGCGAGGGCGAAGGCCGCGGCAGCACCTTCACGGTGCGGCTGCCGCTGGCGCAGGCGCAGCCGGAGACGCTGTCCGCAGCGGCCGCCGCGCCAGGCGCCACGAGCGCCGCCACCGTGCTGGTGGTGGACGACAACATCGATGCGGCCGACATCCTCGTCATGTTCCTGGAAATGCACGGCTGCACGGCGCGCGCCGCCCACACCGCCGGCGCGGCCCTGGACATGCTGGGAGACTTCCTGCCGCAGGTCGCCCTGTTCGACATCGGCCTGCCCGACATGAACGGCTACGAGCTGGCACGCCGCGTCCGCCTGCTGCCCGGCGGCGAGCGCATCCTGCTGGTCGCGGCCACCGGCTGGGGCCAGGACGCAGACAAGAAGCTGGCATTCGATGCCGGGTTTGATCATCACCTGACCAAGCCGATTGATTTCGATGTGTTGCGTGGGCTGCTGGCGCAGGCCGGAACGTAACGCGGCGTGATGTTGGCCGTGCATGCGTCAACACGACGCACACATTCGCGTGGAGTTGGCATTGAAGCCCCCGGCTTCAATGCCTCCACCCTGCGTTCATCCTCCCGGTTGCTTCACGATCGGGTCGCGCGTCCCGGTCCATTCGCTGATCAGGGAGTAGCCCACCGCCAGCAGCACCGGCCCGATGAACATCCCGACGAAGCCGAAGGCGATCACCCCGCCCAGCACCCCCAGCAGGGTCAGGAGGAAGGGCAAACTCGTCCCGCGGCTGATCAGCATCGGCCGCACCACGTTGTCGACGCCGCTGATCAGGACCGCGCCCCAGATCAGCATGAACACGCCCCAGGCCGTACTGCCCTGCGAGAACAGCCAGATCGCCGCCCCGCCCCAGATGATCGGCGGGCCGACCGGCACGAGCGAGGTCAGGAAGACCAGCACCGACAGCAGCGGCACGGCCGGCACGCCGGCAATCGAAAAGCCGATCGCCGCCACCAGCCCCTGGGCCAGCGCCGTGCCGAGCAGGCCGTACATGACGCTGCGCGTGGTGCGGCCGATGATGTCCGATACCTCCTGCGCGCTCTCGCCCATCACCTTCGCCATCATGCTGGAGGTGACCGCTATCAGGGCCTGGCCGTCGCGGTAGAGGAAGAAGCTGACAAAGGCGGCCAGGCTCATTTGAATGACGCCGCCGCCCAGCATCAGGCCGCCCGCCATCAGGTAGCGCCGCGCCGGTTCGACCATGCGCTGGGCCAGCGCCAGCATCTGGTCGCGGCTGGCGACCAGCTGGCGCAGGTAGGTGTCGAAGGATTCGCCGACAAACGGCAGCTCGCGCACCCAGGCGGGCGGCAGCAGCTCGCCGTGCTCGATCGCATCGCGCATGTGGCCGAAGGTGGTGGCGACGTCGTCGGCCAGGTTGTAGGCGACGCTGGCAAGCGGGATGACGACCAGCAGGGTCAGCGACAGCGTCATCGTCAGCGCCGCCAGCGAGCGGCGGCCCTTCATCCGGTACAGCACCCGCAGGTACATCGGCCAGGACGAGATGACGACGGCGGCCGCGAACAGGATCGCGGGCAGGAAGGGTTTCAGGACGTAGAGGCAGCCCAGCGTGAGCAGGACGACGGTCGCAATGCGGGTGTAGTTCCTGCCTGGACGTGTTTCCATGCCTTCCCTGTCAAAGTATCAGAAGCCTGAGAAACCGTAGCGAGCGGAAGGAGGTTAGGCCGAGAAGCGCAGCTGTACTTACTGTACAGCGAGCATCGCAGGCCTAACCTACGACGCGCAGTAGGTTTATCAGGCTTCCATCTGAGAAATCATAACAGCTGGCGGAGATCGTGGACGATGGGTGCGGGGCCTTGGCCATGACGCAGGAACAGGCGCACTCTCCCCTCCTTGTCGAACACATAGCTGCCGGCCGTGTGGTCGACCGTATAGCTGCCCGGTTCCGTGCCCTTCACCTTCGAGACGAAGACCTTGAACTCCTTGGCCGTCTGCTCGGTCTGTTCCGGCGTGCCGCGCAGGCCGAGGAAGCGCTTGTCGAAGGCCGGCACGTATTCGGACAGCAGCTGCTGGGTGTCGCGCTCGGGGTCGAGGGTGACGAACAGCACCTGCACCTCGTCGGCGGACGGACCGAGTTCCTTCATCACGGCGGCCATCTCGGCCATCGTGGTCGGGCAGACGTCCGGGCATTGGGTGTAGCCGAAGAACAGCACCACCACCTTGCCCTTGAAGTCGGCCAGGGTGCGCGGCTTGCCGGTGTGGTCGGTCAGCGAAAAGCCCTTGGCGTAATCGAGGCCGGTCAGGTCGGTGTTCTGGAAAGCGGCGGGCTTGGAGGCCAGTTTGTCGCAGCCGGCGGCCATCAGGGCCAGCGCCATCATCGACGCCATCATCAATTTTTTCATGTCGGAATTTGCGAATTAAAACCGAAAATAATGGTCGACCAGCAGCGCCGCGAACAGCAGCGACAGGTAGAGGATCGAATAGGCAAAGGCCTTGCGCGCCGTCTGGTCGCTGTAGTGCTTGTGCACGCGCCAGGCATGGCGCAGGAACAGGGCATTCAGGACCAGGGCCGACACCAGGTAGATCAGGCCGCTCATGCGCACGGCGTAGGGCAGCAAGGTGGTCGCGGCCAGCGCCAGCGAGTACAGCCAGACCTGCTGGCCGGTGTAGGCCATGCCGTGGGTGATCGGCAGCATCGGCAGGCCCGAGCGCGCGTAATCGTCGCGGCGGTACATCGCCAGCGCCCAGAAATGCGGCGGGGTCCACACGAAAATGATCAGCACCAGCAGCCAGGCTTCCATCGGCACGTCGTTGGCGACCGCGGCCCAGCCGAGGGCCGGCGGCATCGCGCCCGACAGGCCGCCGATGACGATGTTCTGCGGCGTGGCCGGCTTGAGGTAGATGGTGTAGACGACCGCGTAGCCGACGAAGGTGACGAAGGTCAGCCACATGGTCAGCGGATTGACGAGCGTGTACAGGACAAGCATGCCGAGGCCGCCGATGATGGCGGAGAACACGAGGGTCTGGTTGCGCGTCAGCTCGCCCCTGGCGGTGGCGCGGCGCGCCGTGCGGGCCATGCGCGCGTCGATCTCGGCCTCGATCAGGCAGTTCACCGCGAAGGCGGCGCCGGCCAGCAGCCAGATGCCGGCGGTGCCGGCGATCAGGACGCGCCAGCCGGGGAAGCCGTCGGTGGCGAGGAACATGCCGATGACGGCGCAAAACACGGCAAGCTGGGTGACCCGTGGCTTGGTCAGCGTCCAGTACTGGGCGATGCGGCTGGTCGGTTGGAGGGCGGTCTGGGTGGTCATCGATACGAGTTCGCAGGAGCGTCCGCATTCGCGGGGCTGCGCTGCGACACTGCGATTAAGGTCTTGACCTTGTAGTTTAACATGGTCACCAGCACCACGAGGACAGCGGCCCCGGCGTTATGCAACACGGCGATGGCGAGCGGGAAGTCGAAGAACACCGTCGCCACGCCCGTGAAGAGCTGGATGAACAACACCAGCGCAAGCCCGCGC
The DNA here is from genome assembly GCF_053668055.1 of Massilia sp. SYSU DXS3249. Taxonomy (NCBI): domain Bacteria; kingdom Pseudomonadati; phylum Pseudomonadota; class Betaproteobacteria; order Burkholderiales; family Oxalobacteraceae; genus Massilia; species Massilia sp. SYSU DXS3249. The sequence continues at coordinate 21,920 of NZ_JBSIPX010000012.1, forward strand.
GCATTGCGGCGCAATGCCGGTTCGCGCCATGCGCGCCATGCCGTCCAGCCCAGCACCAGCGTCACGAGGATCGCGAAGTTGCGGTGCACCCAGTGGATCGCCACCAGCGCCGGGAATTGCAGGTAGTCGCCGGCCGCCGTCATGCCGAGCTGGCGCCACAGCGTGAAGCCGTGCTCGAAGTCCATCTCCGGCACCAGCTTGCCGTCGCAGAGCGGGAATTCGTCGCAGGCCAGGGTCGCGTAGTTAGTGCTCACCCACCCGCCGAGCGCGATCTGGACCACCAGCACCACGGCGGCCAGCAGGCCCAGCGTGCGCAGCCCATGCAGCGCGGCCGGGTTGCGGCTCGGCGCCGGCGGCTTCAGCAGCTCGTTCTCGCGCTCGCCCAGCCAGACCAGCATCGCCAGCAGCAGCATGCCCAGCAACAGGTGGATGGTGACGATCACCGGCTGCAGTTTCAGGGTCACGGTCCAGGCCCCGAAAGCGCCCTGGATGCAGACAAAAACGAACAGGGCGACCGGCATGGCCGGGGCAAAAGCGGCCCGGTGCGTCTTGCGCCACTGGCGGATGGACTGGAACATCAGCGCCATGATCAGCACGCCGATGCCCATCGCCAGGTAGCGGTGGATCATCTCGATCCAGGCTTTCACTTTCGTCACCGGCCCGGTCGGCATGAGCGCCTCAGCCGCTGCGATCTGCTCGTGGGCGATGAAGGGATTGGCCGCGCCGTAGCAGCCCGGCCAGTCGGGGCAGCCGAGGCCCGAATCCGTCAGGCGGGTGAAGGCGCCGAAGACGATCAGGTCGAAGGTGAGGAAGGCCATCACCCAGACCAGCTTGCGGTACTTATTGACGTCGGAGGACAGCCAGACCATGGTCAGCGGGATGCTGGCCACGAACAGGCCCATCAGGGCCAGCTGGAACAGCGAGGAGGCGGTCATGCTCATTGCGACATCATCCGATCGCCGAGGCCTTGAGCAGCTTGGCGATGTCCTTGTGCACGCGGGCCGGGTCCGGGTTCTTCGGGAAGCGCATCATGAGGTTGCTGCGTGGGTCGATCAGGAAGATGTGGTCTTCCAGCTTGCCGCCCTGCTCGACCGGCAGCCATTTCGCCAGCGCCTCGGGCGCCACGCGCAGCATGTGCATGTCGTCGTACTGGCGGATCAGCATGGTGTCGATCGGCTCCTTATCGGTGATGAGCCAGACGCGCTCGACGCGGTCCATGTTCTTGCCCTGCATGGTGCGCCACTGGCGCATCGAGAACAGCTGCTTCAGGCAGGCCTCGTCGCAGGCGCCGCCGCCGACTTTCACCATGACCCACTTGCCGGCCAGTTCCTGCAGCTTTTCCGGGCGGCCGTCGAGCGTGGTCGTGGCCAGGTCGGGCATCAGGTGGGCGCGCTGGTCGATGAAGGCGCCGTAGTTGGTGCGCCCGGTCGGCTTGATGATGTAATAGGTGACGTAGGAGGCGATGATCGGTGCCGCGCACACCAGCAGCACGGCGAACAATTTGAGGCGGCCCGACATGCGGCGCCGCTCTGCGTTCGCGGTGTTTGCGGTAGTTGCGGTATTGGCCGCCCGCTCAGACAACTTGTTTTCTTCCACTTCGAAATCCCGTTATCACGAAAAATAAAACCGCCATCAGGGCCAGCGCATACCACTGGAAGGCATACCCATGGTGCTTGTCGACGCCGCTGCCCGGCACCGGCCAGTCGCGCACCAGGCCCTCGCCCGGCGCCGCCGGCCCGGCCTGCTGCACGAAGAAAGGCCGCAGGCGCAGGCCGCTCGCCTGCTCCATCTCTGCAGTCGTCAGGTTCTGCACGATGGCGCCGGGTGTCAAGGCACCCGGCGTGCCGAGCTGCATGACGTTCCCGGCACCCAGCGTGGCGATGCCCTCGATCGTCACCGTTCCCGCCGGGGTCGCAAACTGCGGCAGGCGCGTGTACTCGCTCGGATCGCGCGGCAACCAGCCCCGCAGCACCAGCACATGTGCGTCCGAACCCGCTATTTTAAACGGCATTGCCAGGTAGAATCCGGCCCGCCCGCCCTGCGGCCGGTTATCGAGGAAGACCGGCCAGCCGGCGACCCATTCCCCCGTCATCTGCACCCTTCGGTACTCGATGTCCGTAGGGTGGGCACTCGTGCCCACGCGGTCGTGCGCCTGCACGCCACTGGCGCCACCCAACACCACCGGCTCGGAATGCCCCCGCTCCGCAATCCGCGCCGCAACCGCCATCTTCTCGTCGGCCCGCCGCATCTGCCAATTCCCGAGCGCAATCCCCAAGGTCACCAGCAGCACCGTCGCCACGAACGGAATGGTCCTAAAACGAAATGCCAAACGCATTACAATGAAACCCTTACTGAAACTCCACTTTCGAACCCACCGGGCCGACCATGAAAATCTTCGTTGCCATCGCCTTCATCCTGATCATCGCCAGCCTTGGCTCGGCGCTGTTCTTCCTGATGAAGGACAAGGGCCGAAGCAACCGCACGGTGCACGCGCTGGCGATGCGCGTCGGCCTGTCGATTACCCTCTTCCTGATCCTGCTCGCGTCGTACAAGATGGGCTGGATCCAGCCGACCGGTATTCGCTGACCAACATGTGACACGGGGACAGCCACTCGCGTGGACTGTCCCCGCTTCAACAGATCGACGACCCGATTACAGCCAGTACACGACGACGTACAGACCCAGCCAGACAACGTCGACAAAGTGCCAGTACCAGGCCGCGCCTTCGAAACCGAAGTGGTTGTCGGCAGTGAAGTGGCCGCGCAGGACGCGGTACAGGATCACCGACAGCATGATCGCGCCCAGGGTCACGTGGAAGCCGTGGAAACCGGTCAGCATGAAGAAGGTCGAGCCGTAGATGCCCGAGTTCAGCTTGAGGTTCAGGTCCTGGTAGGCGTGGATGTATTCGTAGGCCTGGAAGCCCATGAAGATCGCACCCAGCAGGATGGTGGCGAACAGCCAGACCGCCGTGTTGCGGCGGTGGCCGGCGCGCAGCGCGTGGTGCGAAATGGTCAGCGTCACGCCCGACAGCAGCAGCAGCGCGGTGTTGATGGTCGGGATAGGGAACGGGCCCATCGTGTTGAAGCTTTCGACCACGCCGGCCGGGCCGGTGTTGCCCCACTGGCCGGCGAAGTCGGGCCACAGCACCTTGTGGTCGAGGTCGGCCAGCCAGGGCATCGAAATCGCGCGGGCATAGAACAGCGCGCCGAAGAAGGCGGCGAAGAACATCACTTCCGAGAAGATGAACCAGCTCATCGACCAGCGGTAGGAGACGTCGATGTTGCGGCTGTACTGGCCCGATTCCGACTCGCCGATGGCGTCGCCGAACCAGAAGTACAGCACGGTCAGCATCGCGACGATGCCGGCGATGCAGACGGCCGGGCCCCAGGATGCGCTGTTGACCCAGGCGGATGCGCCGACCATGGTCACCAGCATCGAAATGCCGCCGGCCATCGGCCACATGGAAGGGCCCGGCACGAAGTAATGCGGCGCGGTTTTTGACACACTCATCTTCATCTCCTAGATCATTCTTCTAATGCGTTGAATTGCGATGCTTGAATCTTGATGCCTGAATCTTTTATTGCGAGACGGCCAACCTCACCAGCAGTACCAGGGCGCCGATGAAAATCGCCAGTCCCAGGAGGGCGGCGATGATCACGTGGAACGGGCTCAAATTCGCCGCGTCATCCTCGTAGTCGCGGCGCTTGCGCACCCCGAAAAACGACCAGAACACGGCCTTCATCGATTTGCCGAAGGACGACTTGCGTGGTCCGGGCTGCTCGTTCGTCATGGATTGGCGGCCACCGCGCCGCCGATTTCAAAGAAGGTGTACGACAGGGTGATCGTCTTCACTTCCTTCGGCAGCTTCGGGTCGATGAAGAATACCACCGGCATCTGCCGCGCCTCGTTCGGCTTCATGGTCTGCTCGCGGAAGCAGAAGCACTCGACCTTTTTAAAATGCGGCGTCGCCACCTGCGGCGCATAACTCGGGATCGCCTGCGCCTTGACCGCGCGCGGCTGGGTGTTCACGACTTCGTACACCACCGTCGCCAGTTCGCCCGGATGCACCTGGATGCTGCGGGTGGTCGGGCGGAAGCGCCACGCGCCCTGCGAGTTGCCGTCGAGTTCCACCGTGATCGTACGGGTGGTGTCGACCTGCGTGTTCTCCGGGCGCTCGACGGTGCCGTCCTGCTGGGTCAGCACGTTAATGCCGAGCACCTCGCACATCTGGCGGTAGACCGGCACCAGCGCGTAGCCGAAGCCGAACATCATCACCGCCACCACCACCAGCTTGCCGAGGGTGGAGCGGTTCAGGCGCAGGCGCTCGCTGGGCGTATAGCTCATCTTTAACCCAGGTCACATCCAGAGGCGCTTGAGGATGACCGCCGCGAAGAAGAACGCGGCGATCACGCACAGCACCAGGGCGGTCTTCTTGTTCGACTTTTTCTGCGGAGTCATCACTTCACCAGCGGCGGATTCTCGAAGGTGTGGAACGGCGCCGGGCTCGGCACGGTCCACTCGAGGCCTTCCGCGCCTTCCCATGGCTTGGCTTCCGCTTTCGCGCCGCCGCGGATGGTCGGCAGCACCACCGCGAACAGGAAGTACACCTGCGACAGGCCGAAACCGAAGGCGCCCACCGAGACGATCATGTTGAAGTCGGTGAACTGCACCGCGTAGTCGGCGTAGCGGCGCGGCATGCCGGCCAGCCCCAGGAAGTGCATCGGGAAGAAGGTGACGTTGAAGGTGATCAGCGACAGCCAGAAGTGGATCTTGCCGCGGCCTTCCGGATACATGTGGCCGGTCCACTTCGGCGCCCAGTAGTAGAAGCCGGCGAACAGCGCGAACAGGGAACCGGCGACCAGCACGTAGTGGAAGTGCGCCACCACGTAATAGGTGTCGTGGACCTGGATGTCGATCGGGGTCACGGCCAGGATCAGGCCGGTGAAGCCGCCCATCGTGAACACGAAGATGAAGCCGACCGCGAACAGCATCGGGGTTTCGAAGGTCATCGAGCCCTTCCACATGGTCGCGACCCAGTTGAACACCTTCACGCCGGTCGGCACCGCGATCAGCATGGTGGCGTACATGAAGAACAACTGGCTCGTCACCGGCATGCCGGTGGTGAACATGTGGTGCGCCCAGACGATGAAGGACAGCACGGCGATCGAGGCGGTCGCGTAGACCATCGAGGCGTAGCCGAACAGCGGCTTGCGGGCAAAGGCCGGGATGATCTGCGAGACGATGCCGAAGGCCGGCAAAATCATGATGTAGACCTCAGGGTGGCCGAAGAACCAGAAGATGTGCTGGTACATGACCGGGTCGCCGCCGCCGGCGGCGTTGAAGAACGAGGTGCCGAAGTGGCGGTCGGTCAGGGTCATCGTGATCGCGCCTGCCAGGACCGGCATCACGGCGATCAGCAGGAAGGCGGTGATCAGCCAGGTCCAGCAGAACATCGGCATCTTCATCAGGGTCATGCCGGGGGCGCGCATGTTCAGGATGGTGACGATGATGTTAATCGAGCCCATGATCGACGAGGCGCCCATGATGTGCATGGCAAAAATCGCCATGTCCATGCCCGGGCCCATCTGGGTCGACAGCGGTGCGTACAGCGTCCAGCCGGCTGCGGTGGCGCCGCCCGGCGAGAAGAAGGAACCGGCCAGCAGGATCGCAGCCGGCGGCAGCAGCCAGAACGAGAAGTTGTTCATGCGCGCGAAGGCCATGTCCGACGCCCCCACCTGCAGCGGGATCATCCAGTTGGCGAAGCCGACGAAGGCCGGCATGATCGCGCCGAAGACCATCACCAGGCCGTGCATCGTGGTCAGCTGGTTGAAGAACTCGGGGCGGAAGAACTGCAGGCCGGGCTGGAACAGCTCGGTGCGGATCATCAGCGCCAGCACGCCGCCCGAGAGCAGCATGATGAACGAGAACCACAGGTACAGGGTACCGATGTCCTTGTGGTTGGTGGCGAACAGCCAGCGGCGGGCGCCGGTCGGCATGTCGTGCGCGTGGTCGTGGCCGTGGTGGTCGTCGTGCGCGTGATCGAGAGTGCTGGTAGTCATGTCAGTATCCTGAAAACTTTACTGGGTTACTTGCTGCGTGCAGCCATAACCTCGGCCGGTTGAACGATGTTTTCCGCGGCCTTGTTCGACCAGGTGTTGCGGGTATAGGTGATGACGGCGGCGATCTCGGTGTCCGACAGCTGCTTCCAGCCCGGCATGGCCGAGGCGTAGCGCGGCGTGTCCTGGCCGTTCAGGAGAACGTCGATCTGCGGGTGCTTCGGACCGTTGACCACTTCCGAACCGTCGAGCGGCGCGAAGGCGTTCGGCACGCCCTTGCCGTTGGCCTGGTGGCAGGCCACGCAGTTGGCGGCGTAGACCTGCTCGCCCTTGGTTTTCAGTTCGTCGATGGTCCAGACCTTGTTCGGATCGTCCGCCAGCGCGGCCATTTCCTTCTTCTTGGTGTTGACCCAGGCGGTGTAGTCCTCGTTCGAGACGACGCGCACGACGATCGGCATGAAGGCGTGGTCCTTGCCGCACAGCTCGACGCAGTTGCCGCGGTAGACGCCGACCTTGTCGGCCTTGAACCAGCCGTCGCGGACGAACCCGGGGATCGCATCCTGCTTGATGGCGAAGGCCGGGATGGTCCAGGCGTGGATCACGTCGTTGGCGGTGAAGACCATGCGGATCTTCTTGCCGACCGGGACCACCATTTCGTTATCGACTTCGAGCAGGTAGTTTTCGCTGCGCGCTTCGGTCGGGGCGACGCCCGGCTCGCCGATCTGGGCGCGCGGGGTAGCCAGGTTCGACAGGAAGCTGATGCCCTCTCCCTCGCCTTTCAGGTAGTCGTAGCCCCATTTCCACTGCATGCCGGTCGCCTTGATGGTGAGGTCGGCGTTCGAGGTGTCTTTCAGGGCGATGACGGTCTTGGTGGCAGGCAGGGCCATGCCGATGACGATCAGGAAGGGAACGACGGTCCAGGCGATTTCGACGGCGGTCGATTCGTGGAAGGTGGCGGGCTTGTGGCCGAGGGCTTTGCGGTGCTTGAACACCGAATAGAACATGACGCCGAAGACGGCGACGAAGATGACGAGGCAGACGATCATCATCCAGTTGTGCAAGCTGTAGATGTCCGCGCCGATACCAGTTACCGGAGGCTGCATGTTCAACTGGTATTCCACCGGCCGGCCCGTGATTTCCGGGGCTGCCAGTGCCGGGATACTGGCCGATACCGCGAGACCGAGCATCAAGGCGTGAAGTCGCATTGCATATGTCATGAATTGTCCCCAACCACCAAATATAGAAATATTTTTAAACGGTCAGCAATTCCATGAACGAACCGCCGCCGCTCCGAAACCAAATACAAGCAAGGGTCCCGGCGGCGCGGTTTGCAGACGCGCTACGGTGACAAAACACGCGCGTCTGGAGCAAAGCAAAACACACTGACGGGCGCGAAACTTGCTGATGCTGCTCTTTCAATTTTCTATTTCTTCGGCCGATTTGCCTGTTTCGTCAGCGATTCAGGCCCGCTGGGCGAAAAAATAGTCATTGATTATACTCAAATCGCTAATTTTTATTCAAGGAAAATTCTTGCTGCGGCCGCGTTAAATCGTGCGTTCGGGCACGGCTTGTTGCTGTACGGGTCTTGCCGTATGGATGCAGCCGTGCTAGTCCAGAGTCCGCTTGTAACGTGGTCGTACGTATATCAAACTCCGTTAGTATCGTAGGGTGAGCCGGGCGGCGCAAGGGGCTTGTGGCGACACCGCTGATGTGCAACGGCGGTGTAGGGTGGACGGCTACACCCGGACGGCCGCGTTCCCGCGACGATGACGCCGTCCACGCGTTCAACCATCCTGTGAAACCACGCGTCGGATCGGGCACTGTTTGACGCGTGGAGTTGCCTTGGATGCCCCCGGCATCCAAGGCTCCACCCTACGACTTGCGCGGCTGGAAGCGTACGATGGACTCTCCCGCCGCCGTGGTCTTCGGCACCGGCCGGAACGCATGCCCGTAGATCACCTCGAAGGTGAGCGCGATCTTGCCGTCCGCCCCACGCCCGGCTTCCAGCGCGTCGACCATCCGTTGCCAGGCCGCACGGCCGATCAGCCCGCGCCGGCGCGTCGCCAGCGGATTGCCGCCGATCGCACGCACGTCGGCCAGCAGCGCCTCGACCGTGCCGTAGGTGACGGTGATGCGCTCGGCATCCATCACCGGCGTCGAGAAGCCGGCCTCGACCAATTGATCGCCGAAGTCGTGCATGTCGACGAAGGGCAGCGTGTGCGGCGTTTCGTCCATCAGCGCAAAGGCGGCGCGCAGCTCCTTGAAGGTATCGGGGCCGAAATTCGAGAACATCAGCAAGCCGTCCACCCGCAGCACCCGGCGCCATTCGGCGAACACGCGGTCCGGCTGGGGATGCCAGTGCAGCGCCAGGTTCGACCACACCAGGTCGAGCGAGTTCGGCCCGAATGGCAGGCTGCCGAAGTCGCCGCAAAGCAGGTCGACGCCGGCCTTGTTCGGCATCAGGCGGCTGAGCATCTGGTTGAACGCGCCCATGGCCGGCGCCGGCGCCTTCGCACCGGCCAGCATGGCGCTGGACGCGTCGAGCCCGACGATCTGGGCTGCCGGATAGCTCTTCTGCAAGGCGGCCAGGTCGGCTCCGCCGCCGCAACCGGCATCGAGCACGCGCTGCGGCACGATTTTCACCAGGCTCAGGCGCTCGTGCATGCGTTCGGCGATCTCGCGGCGCAGGAAGTCGGCCGGGGCCACGCGCGACGGTTCCGCAAACAGCGCACGCACGCGCTGCCCGTCAATCGGCGCGCTCATTTTCGATGGGGACGAGGGAGAAGCCATAGTTCTGTTGCGTTCAAATGAGATAATGGCGGGAGTGTACACGCTCATGAGGATGCGAGCCGATGCTTGAACGCCTGCGACGATGGACGAACAATCCGCTGCCGGCGCTGGTGCGCGCTTCGGTCCGCGCCTCGGTCCAAACACTGCTGCCCTGCTCCTGCGCGCTCTGCGGCGAGCAGGCCGCCGACGTGGTCTGCGCGCCCTGCCGCCTGCGTTACGCCGCGCCGCGCGGGCCCCGTTGCCCCTGCTGCGCCAACCCGCTCGGCGGCATCGACACCGCCGCGCAGCGCTGTGGCGCCTGCCTGGCCGAGCGCCCGGCCTTCGACGCCACCGTCGCCGCCATCGACTACGCGCCGCCGCTCGATACGCTGGTGCTGGGCCTTAAGTTCGGCGCCCAGCTGCCGCTGGCGCCCTGGTTCGCCGCATTGCTGAGCAAAACGGTGCAGATGCAGCCTGGCTGCATCCTGCCCGATGTGCTGTGCCCGGTGCCGCTGGGACCGCGGCGCCTGGTCGAACGCGGCTTCAACCAGGCGCTCGAGATCGCCCGGCCGCTGGCGAAGTCGCTCGCCATCGAACTGCAGCCGCGCCTGGCGGCGCGGGTGCGCGAGACGACGGCGCAGTCCGGCGTATCGCCGCGTGAACGCGCCAGCAATATCCGCGGCGCATTCGAAGTGCCGGCCGACATGATGCATCTGATACACGGCCGCCACGTCGGCGTCGTCGACGACGTCATGACCAGCGGCCACACCCTGAACGAACTGGCAGGCACGCTGAAGGCGGCTGGCGCGGCGCGGGTGTCGAACCTGGTGTTCGCGCGCACGCCGCCGTCTTGACGCGCCCCCGCATTAACATTGCGCAATCAATTATTGAGGAGAAGTTTCTTGTTTCACGTCGTCCTGGTCGAACCCGAAATCCCGCCCAACACGGGCAACGTCATCCGCCTGTGCGCCAACACCGGCGTGCAGCTGCACCTGATCGAGCCGCTCGGTTTTCCGCTGGACGACGCCAAGATGCGCCGCGCCGGCCTCGACTATCACGACTACGCGACCATGAAGGTGCACAAGAATTGGGAAGCATTCCTGGCTGATGCGCAACCCGATCCGTCGCGCATGTTCGCCCTGACAACCCACGGCTCCTCCCCCTTCGCCGACGCCGCTTTCAAGCCGGGCGACGTGTTCGTCTTCGGCGCCGAGTCGCGCGGTCTCGATCCGGCCCTGCGCGAAAGCTTCCCGCCCGCCCAGCGCATCCGCCTGCCGATGATGCCGGACAACCGCAGCCTGAACCTGTCGAATACGGTGGCAGTCGTGGTGTACGAGGCATGGCGCCAGAACGGGTACGCGGGCGGGGTCTGATCGCGCGGTGGGCAGTCACCGCGACTGCTACTGATCCGTTTTCGCCAGCGAATACTCGTCTTCTCCCTTCTCGCGGTCGAACACCTGGCCGGTCAGCGAATGCGCATTCTGCTCGCGCACGCGGGCGGCTGCTTCGTCGTAGAAGAAAGGCAGGAAGGCAAACCGCTCGCCGCTGGTGACCGGGCTGGCTTCGTGCAGCAGCGCGCACGAGAACACGACGGCCCCGCCGGTCGGCGCGCGGTAGGTACGCGGCCCGAATTCCGGGAAACGCAAATCGCCGCCCGTATATTCGTCCGCATTGAGGTTGATCGTGCAGGCGAAACGCCGGTGGGCCGTGCCCAGCGTCGTGTTGTCCTTGTGGGGGCGAAAAAAGCCGCCGCTGTCTCCATCGTAGCGGGCGACGATGTAGCGTTCCATGCGCGTGACCTCGAACTGGAAGGCGCGCTTGATCTCGGGCAGGACGCGGCGGCGGATGCGGTCCTGGATCGTCGCCCTGAGCGCCGCCAGTTCCGGGCGGCTGTCGAACTCGAAGTCCTCGCGCCGCTTGAAGCTCGCTTCCCTCACCTCCACCGTCTTGCCGCCGACCTCGCGCATGAAGCCCGATTCGGTGCCGCCGTACCGGCGATACGTTGCGATCAGCTCGCGGCAGAGCGCATCCTCGAACACCCGGGGCAGGATCAGGACAGGGGCATTCAAGGCCGACTGCGCGTGCTCCGCCACGGGCGGAAGCCCGTCCAGCACGTCGTCGAGCCTGCGGCAATGCTCATCGGCGGGCATGAGCGGAATCTGGGCCAGCACCCGCAGCATGGGATCGAGCACCAGCGTAAAAGGCCGGTACACGGTATTGGCCGAGCCATCGGGACTAATGGCGGAAAACAGCTTGCTGATCTTCTGGTCGGTATCCCAGAAATACCGGATTCCCGGAATCATGGTGCGCAGGCGGCCCTGGCTCTCGTCCGCCGGGTCGATCGACACCCCGAAAAAGCTGAGGTGCCGGTCGTCGAAGCGGGCGCGCCGCTCCTCGACATAGCGCACCAGTTGCCTGGCGCTGTCGTGGGCCCCACTGCCCAGGAAACTCAGGACGACATAGCGGCCAGCCGCCGTATAGAACGCATAGCGCGGATTGTTCGCGGAGCGCGCCACGAATTCCGGTATCGGATCGCCTGGTAGCCACATGTTTGGCCCGCTGGTTTGTTTATGTATTGACAAGTCTAGCGAACACGGCCGTTTGTGCCAAGCGCGGAATCGTCGTTTTTTTGGCGCGCCCTACCGTGCCCACTGCAGCGCCGGAACATACGCGGCAGTCTCGGAAATCGCGTTATGCCCAACCCCGTTGATCACCTTCATCGTTGCCACCCCATCCGCAAAGCGCGACAGCAGCAGCCGCGTACTGGCAGCCGGAATGATCTCATCCTGCTCGGCGGCGACGATGAGGGTAGGCGCCTTGACCTCGGGCGCGTATTTTCCGGAGTCATACCGGTCCCTCAGCAGCCAGCGCACCGGGAACACCGGGAACTGCCGGGCAGCGAGTTCTTGCAGGCTGTCGAAGGGCGTCACCAGCACCAGTTTGCCGACCGGGCGCAGCGCGGCCACCTGCACGGCGATGCCGCTCCCGAGACTGCGCCCGATCACGACGACGTCGCTGTGCTCGGCGCGCACCCGGTCGAACAGCGCCAGCGCATCCGCCACTAGCGCCTTCTCGGACGGCTTGCCCGAACTGCCCGCATAGCCGCGGTAATGCATGAGGTACAGCGCGCGTTCGGGAAAGGCGCTGTCCAGCAGGGGCAGGCTGGCCGACACATCCTCCGCATTGCCGCCGAAGTAGATGACGGCCTTGTTGCCCCGCAGCGGCCGCTCCGACACTTTAATCGAGGCGCCCGGCACCGCCAGCGTCGACGTCCGCGGCGCCTGCAGGGCCGGGTGCAAGGGAGGAAAGTAGATGAAGGAACGCTGGAAGACAAACAGCGCGATGCAGGCGGCAGCATAGCCGGCCAGGACAAGGAGCAGGAGGAAAGCGATGGTTTTTTGCATGCCCCGCCCTGTTGAAATCGATCAGGCGTGCAGGCCGCGCAGAGCCGGTATCACCTCATGCAGGCTCGCCACTTCGCAGCTGGGCAGCGCGGGCGAGTCGTTGGCCAGGCCGCCGGGATTGAACCAGCAGCTGTCGATCCCGAAGCGGTTCGCGCCGAGGATGTCGGCATCGAGCCGGTCACCGACGATGACTGTCTCCGCGTGCGCGAAGCGACGGGCCATGTTCACCGTGTAGTCGAAGAAGCGGCTGTCCGGCTTGGCGTGGCCGCAGGCTTCGGAGGTGGCCACGAAAGAGACATGGGCATGCAGCATGGAGGCGGCAATGCGGCGGTGCTGGATGTGCTCGACGCCGTTGGTGATGATGCCGATTTCGCCGATGCCGGCCAGGGTCTCGCACAGCTCCTGGGCGCCCTCGACCAGGACCACGGTGTCCGCCAGCGATTCGAGGTAGAGGCGGCTGGCCGCCTCCGGGTCGAGGTCGAGCCGGTCCTCTGCAAAAGTGCGGCGAAAGCGTTCCACCTTCAGGAAATCCTTGGAGACGGCGCCCGCTTCGAACGCCTTCCACAGCCCGATGTTGATGGCCTGGTAGCGGCCGAACAGGCCGGCGGGCGGCGCGTCCAGTCCGAGGGCGCGCATGGTGCGGTCAAAGGAGAGCTGCTCGGACGCCTTGAAGTCGAGCAGCGTGTCGTCCAGGTCGAAGAGAAAGAGCCTGTGTTTCATGCGTCGGAACAGCGCTCAGCCGCGTATCCGCGCCACCAGCTTGGTGGTCGATCGGTCGTGCTCGAAATCGATCGCCACGGCACGCCCGCCATAGGCCAGCACGGCCTGCCCTTCCGGAATCGCGTCCATCTGGTAATCGCCGCCCTTGGCGTAGATCTCGGGCCGCGCCTCCAGCACGGTTTCCAGCGCCGTGTCCTCGTCGAACTCGACCACCAGGCTCACCGATTCGAGCGCCGCCAGCACCGCCATGCGGTCGTGCAGCGTGTTCAGGGGCCGGTCGTCGCCCTTGCCCAGGCGCTTGACCGAGGCATCGGTATTCGCAGCGACCACCAGCGACGCGCCCAGTTCGCGCGCCTGCGCCAGGTAAGTCACGTGGCCGCGGTGCAGGATGTCGAAGACGCCGTTGGTCAGCACGACCGGTTTCGGGAGGGCGGCGACGCGCGCCTTGAGCTCGGCGCGCGAGCAGATCTTGTTTTCAAAATTCGGCATAAGGGCTTAAGTAGGTGTAGGCGAGCGTGTGAAAAAGCTTCAGGACAAGGCGCATCGTCGAAGACAGTACGCTAGTACGGCGAGACGAATGCAACGCAGTCATGGAGGTTTTTCACACGCTCGCAGGAGGATCTTCGGGTTCTTCTTCGAGCATCATCGACAGCGAGCTCGCCTTGGCGCCGCCCTCCTCGACCTCGCGGCGCTCGCCCGACAGCTTGATCTGCAGGCGCAGGCCGTTCGCGGAGTCGGCATTGCGGATCGCCTCGTCGTAGCTGATGTAGCCCTTATTGTAGAGCTCGTACAGCGCCTGGTCGAAGGTGCACATGCCCAGTTCGCGCGACTTCTGCATGATCTCCTTGATGCTGTGGAAGTTCCCCTTCAGGATCATCTCGCCGATGGTCGGCGTGTTCAGCAGGATTTCGATGGCCGCCTTGCGGCCCTTGCCGTCTTCGGTGCGCACCAGGCGCTGCGAGACGATGGCGCGCAGGTTGGCCGACAAATCCATGAGCAGCTGGTTGCGCCGCTCTTCCGGGAAGAAGTTGATGATGCGGTCCATCGTCTGGTTGGCATTGTTCGCGTGCAGCGTGCCCAGGCAGAGATGGCCGGTTTCGGCAAAGGCGATCGCGTGCTCCATCGTTTCCGTGTCGCGGATCTCGCCGATCAGGATCACGTCCGGCGCCTGGCGCAGCGTGTTCTTCAGCGCGTTGTGCCAGGAATGGGTGTCGACGCCCACTTCGCGGTGCGTCACCAGGCAGTTCTTGTTCTTGTGGACGTATTCGACCGGGTCTTCGACCGTGATGATGTGGCCGGCCGAGTGGCTGTTGCGGTAGTCGATCATCGCGGCCAGCGTGGTCGACTTGCCGGAACCGGTGCCGCCGACGACCAGCACCAGGCCGCGCTTGGTCATCACCACGTCTTTCAGGACCTCGGGCAGTTCGAGCTTTTCGAAATTCGGGATTTCGGAAGCGATCGTGCGCACGACCATGCCCACGCTTTGCTGCTGCACGAAGACGTTGACGCGGAAGCGGCAGACGTTCGGCAGCGAGATCGCGAAATTGCACTCCATTTCGGCTTCGAACTCGGCGCGCTGGCGCTCGTTCATCAGCGACAGGGCCAATGCGCGCGTGACCTCGCCGGTCAGGCGTTGCTGGCTCATCGGCTTCATCGCGCCCTGGTGCTTCATGCTCGGCGGGAAGTCGGCGGAAATGAAGAGGTCGGAGCCGCCCTGCTGGTGCATGACGGTAAGCAGCTTCTGGATATAGGCCAGGGCATCGGCCGGGCCGAAGGAAGTGGACATGGTGACTTTCTGGACGTCGGGGGTCATATTGGGGACGATGCGCTAACGAATCCGCCCGCCCGGCAATTATATCGACTAAGATTCTCGTTAAAATACTTTTCTCGGCGGTCCAGGCCGAGACCCTGGCAGTATCGTGCAAACCGAGTGCAACCCGCGTGCAATCCGAGCATTGCACCCTGCAATTCCATTGACCATACGCCTATGACACTCACCGAGCTGAAATACATCGTCGCCGTCGCCCGCGCCAAACATTTCGGCCACGCCGCCGAATCGTGTTTCGTGGCGCAACCCACCCTGTCGGTCGCCATCAAGAAGCTCGAGGACGAACTGGGCGTCACCCTGTTCGAGCGCGGCGGCTCCGAGGTCTCGGTGACGCCGGTCGGCGCCCAGATCGTGGCCCAGGCCGAGCGCGTGCTGGAGCAGACGGCCGCGATCAAGGAGCTGGCCAAGCAGAACAAGGACCCGCTGGCGGGCCCGCTGCGCCTGGGCGTGATCTACACCATCGGCCCCTACCTGCTGCCGCCGCTGGTGAAAAACCTGATCGACAACGTGCCGCAGATGCCGCTCGTGTTGCAGGAAAACTTCACCGTCAAGCTGCTGGAACTGCTGCGCCAGGGCGAACTCGATGCGGCCATCATGGCCCTGCCCCTGCCCGACCACGGCATGCTGATGCAGACCCTGTACGACGAGCCCTTCGTGGTGGCGGTGCCGAAGGCCCACTCCTGGGCCAAGCGCCGCGACATTCCCGCCGACGATCTGAAGGCCGAAACCATGCTGCTGCTGGGCAGCGGCCACTGCTTCCGCGACCAGGTGCTCGAAGTGTGCCCGGAAATGGCGCGCTTCTCCTCGCCCGGCCACGGCATGCAGCGCACCTTCGAGGGCTCGTCGCTGGAAACGATCCGCCACATGGTGGCCAGCGGCATCGGCGTCACGGTCCTGCCGCGCGCCTCGGTGCGCGACATGGAAGACCCGAACGGCATGCTCTCCTTCGTCCCCTTCTCGACCCCGGCGCCCTCGCGCCGCGTGGTAATCGTCTGGCGCAAGAGCTTTACGCGGCGCGCGGCGATCGAGGCGGTGTGCAATGCGGTGGCGCAGTGCGATTTGCCTGGGGTGGATATGCTGGCGTTGGACAAGGCAGCGTAGCGTGGACGGCTCTGCCGTCCACGCGTTCAACTAACGTACGAACTTCCGGTCGCGTATCGGTTCACGTCCGCCTGTTGAACGCGTGGACGGGAAACCCGTCCACCCTACGCCCTCCGACATCGAACGCGAAATGCCAACGTCGCGTTCCCGGCACCAAACCCGTTAGAATCGCTGTCTTGTACACAATATTCTTGCAAGACAAGAAGCGAATCCATGAACAAGCTGGCGCTCTACTTCCGGCTGGTCCGCGCTGACAAGCCGATCGGCATCCTCCTCCTGCTGTGGCCGACCCTGTGGGCCTTGTGGATGGCGTCAGGCGGCAGCCCCGATCCGATGGTCGTCGTCATCTTCGTGCTCGGTACCGCGCTGATGCGCTCGGCCGGCTGCGCGATCAACGACTACGCCGACCGCGACTTCGACCGCCACGTCAAGCGCACCGTCGACCGGCCGCTGACGAGCGGGCGCATCAAGGGCTGGGAGGCGGTCATGGTCGCCGCCGTGCTGGCGATCGTTTCCTTCCTGCTGATCCTGCCGCTGAACACGCTGACCAAGCAGCTGTCCGTGCTGGCCGTGATCGTCGCCGGCACCTATCCCTACTTCAAGCGTTTCTTCGCCATCCCCCAGGCCTACCTCGGCATCGCCTTCGGCTTCGGCATCCCGATGGCCTTCGCCGCGATCCAGAACGCAGTGCCGGCAATCGCCTGGTGGCTGCTGGTGGCCAACGTGTTCTGGGCCGTGGCCTACGACACCGAATACGCGATGGTCGACCGCGACGACGACCTGAAAATCGGCATCCGCACCTCGGCCATTACCTTCGGCCGCTTCGACGTCGCCGCCGTGATGCTGTGCTACGGCGTCGCGCTGGCGATCGACCTGGTCTGCGGCTGGCTGCTGGGCCTGCGCTGGTGGTTCGTGGGCGGCGTCGTAGTGGCGGCCGGAATGGCGCTTTATCACTACACCCTCATTCGCGACCGCGACCGTATGCGGTGTTTCGCGGCCTTTCGCCACAACAATTGGTTAGGTGCGGCACTATTTCTCGGTGTCGCGTTAGACTATGCATTAGGATAATATTGTCCGAATTGCACGTCCTGTTGCTGTCCACAAGATGGCGGCTTCCCATTTACAGAAAGAGGTTCCCCCATGATGGAAAAAATCCCGACCCAGACCGGCGCCCGCGACCAACTGATGGCCGACCTGAAAACCGTGATCCAGGACGCCGAAGCCTGGCTGCGCCACGGCAGCTCGCTGACCGGCGAGCAGCTCGAGGCCGCCAAGGCCAAGTTCGAGACCGCCATCACGAGCGCCAAGGAAGGCCTGGCCAACCTGGAAGTCGTGGAAAAATCGAAGGCCGCGGCCAAGGCGACCGATGTCTACGTCAAGGAAAATCCGTGGAAAGCGGTCGGCATCGGCGCCGCTGTCGGCGTCGTGCTGGGCATGCTGATCAACCGTCGTTGATGGCCTTGTTCGAGACGGCCGGCCGCATCGGCGCCACGCTCGGCGCCATGGCGTGCACGCGCCTGGAACTGGCCGCCGTCGAGGTGCAGGAGGAAGCGCGCGCGCTGCTGGGCTTTGCCGCCTGGACGCTGCTGGCCGCCTTCCTTGGCGCCGGCGCGCTGATGCTCGTCGCGCTGTTCGTCATCGTCCTGTTCTGGGAAACGCACCGGCTGCTTGCGGTCGGCGCCATGGCCGGCGTGTTTGCGCTGGCCGCGATGGCCATCCTGCTGAAGGTACGCGCCGGTTTCCAGGCGCGCGGACCAATGCTGGCGGCGACCCGCACGGAGCTGGGCCGCGACATGGCCTTCATCAAAGGCACCGGAGCGCAAGCGGGAGGCACGTATGAATAGCCAGCATATGCCCCTGGCGGTACGCCGCGCCCACCTGGTGGCCGATTGCGCGCGTCAGCGCGGCGACCTGGCCGACCAGCTGAATGCGCTCAAGGCGCCGGCCGAACAGATCGGCGGCGCAGGCGGCTTCCTGCTCGAGCATAAGAAATCGGTGCTGGCGGGGGCTGGCCTCGCCGCGGGCCTGTTGATCGCGCGGCCGAAGTGGGTGCTCGGGCTGGCGGCGGGCGGTGTCTCGGCGTGGAAGCTCGTGAAAAATGCGCTGCCGCTGGTGCAGCGGGTGCTGCCGATGATGCGCGGCAGGATAGGCGGGCATCTGGAATAACGGCGTTGCGTAGGGTGGACGGCTACAACCCCTAACGTGTGCTCATTCGAGTGCTTGATGCCGTCCACGCGTTCAACTATCGTTTAATTCGCTGTCGCGTCGTCTCTTGCGGGGTTTGAACGCGTGGACGGCGCACCGGTTACCGGTATGCATGCCATCGGGTGAAGCCGTCCACCCTACTGGCCACCCAACTCATCCCCCAACTCGCGGCCACGGGCCGCCGCGGCCTTCATCGCCTCGACGATCGCCGCTTTCACGCCCGCCTCTTCCATGCTCGTGATGGCCGCATGCGTCGTGCCGCCCTTCGAAGTCACCCGCTGGCGCAGCAGCTCGAGCGGCTCGGCGGACTGCTGGGCCAGCTGGGTCGCCCCCATGAAGGTCGCCAGCGCCAGCTGCCTGCCCTGCTCCGGGCTCAGGCCCATCTCGGCGGCCGCCGCCTGCATCGCTTCCAGGAAGTAGAACACGTAGGCCGGGCCGCTGCCGGAGACGGCCGTCACCGGATCGATCAGGGCCTCGTCGTCCAGCCACACGGTCTGGCCGACCGCGCGCATCACGCCCTCGGCGACCGCGCGCCCTTCCTCGTCGACGCCGGCCGTCGCCACCATGCCCGTGATGCCCATGCCGATCAGGGCTGGGGTGTTCGGCATCGCGCGCACGATGAGCTTGTGGCCGCCCAGCCAGCGCGCCAGGTCGGCGCTGCGGATGCCGGCCGCGATCGACAGCACCAGCTGCGCATCGAGATGCGGCGCCAGCTGCGCCGCGACCTCGCGCATCTGCTGCGGCTTCACGGCTAGCACGACGACATCGGCGGAAGCGACTTCGGCGTCGATGGCGGGCGCCGTGCCCACGCCGTAGTCGGTGGCCAAACGGGCGAGTGCCTCCGGATTCGGGTCGACCACGTGGATCCGTCCTCGTTCGTCCATTCGTTTTGCCAGGCCGCTGATTAAAGCGGTGGCCATGTTGCCGCCGCCGATGAATGCGATTTTCATTGTGATCCTAGTCGTAGTTGCGGTCGCCGAAGATGGCGCTGCCCACGCGGACGATGGTCGCGCCCTCGAGGATGGCAGACTGCATGTCGGCCGACATGCCCATCGACAGCGTATCGATCAACAAACCGTCGGCGCGCAGGCTCTCGCCCAGCGTGCGCAGTTTGGCGAAGGCCGCGCGCTGCAGGGCCGGGTCGGTTTGCGGTTCGGGAATCGCCATCAGCCCGCGCAGGCGCAGGTTCGGCAGCTGCGCCACCTGGCGCGCCAGCTCGGGCAGTTCGTCGGGCCTGGCGCCGCTCTTGGTGGCTTCTCCGCTGATGTTCACCTGCAGGCAGATGTTCAGGAGGCCCATCTCGGGCGGGCGCTGCTCGGACAGGCGCTGGGCGATTTTCAGGCGTTCGACCGTGTGCACCCAGGCGAAGCTGGTCGCGATCGGGCGCGTCTTGTTGCTCTGGATCGGGCCGATAAAATGCCACTCGATGGGCATATCCAGTTGCGCCGGTTGCGCGCGCGCCACGGCGGCGATCTTTTCGACGCCTTCCTGCAAATAGTTTTCGCCAAAGGCGCGCTGGCCGGCCGCCATTGCCTCCAACACGGATTCAGCCGGGAAGGTCTTCGACACGGCAAGCAACTGGACGGTCGAACGGGGCCTGCCGGCAGCCTCCACGGCGGCCTTGATTGTCGCTTCGACAGCTTGCAAGTTGGCAGCGATTGTGGACATAATCTTTTCTGGTGGCAATATTCGAGACGGACGCGAGTAGCTGCACTTTTAACAGTACAGGGATTATAAATGGACATCTCAGAACTACTCGCCTTCTCGGTAAAGAACAAAGCCTCCGACCTGCACCTTTCGGCCGGCCTGCCGCCGATGATCCGCGTGCATGGCGACGTACGCCGCATCAACCTGCCGCCGCTCGAGCACAAGGATGTGCACGGCATGATCTATGACATCATGAACGACGGCCAGCGCAAGCAGTACGAGGAAGTGCTCGAATGCGACTTCTCGTTCGCGATTCCCGGCCTGGCGCGCTTCCGCGTCAACGCCTTCAACCAGGAGCGCGGCGCGGCCGCCGTGCTGCGTACCATTCCGTCGAAGATCCTGACGCTGGAAGAACTCAACGCCCCGAAGATCTTCGGCGAGCTGGCCCTGAAGCCGCGCGGCCTGGTGCTCGTCACCGGTCCGACCGGCTCCGGCAAATCGACCACGCTGGCGGCGATGATCAACCACCTGAACGAGAGCGAGTACGGCCACATCCTGACGATCGAAGACCCGATCGAATTCGTGCACGATTCGAAGAAGTGCCTGATCAACCAGCGCGAAGTCGGCCCGCACACCCTCTCCTTCAGTAACTCGCTGCGCTCGGCGCTGCGCGAAGACCCGGATGCGATCCTGGTCGGCGAGCTGCGCGACCTCGAGACCATCCGCCTCGCCCTGTCGGCGGCCGAAACCGGCCACCTCGTGTTCGGCACCCTGCACACCTCGTCGGCGGCCAAGACCATCGACCGTATCGTTGATGTGTTCCCGGCCGAAGAAAAGGAGATGGTGCGTGCGATGCTGTCCGAGTCGCTGCAGGCCGTCATCTCGCAGACCCTCCTGAAAACGAAGGATGGCTCCGGCCGCGTGGCGGCGCACGAGATCATGATCGGCACCCCGGCCATCCGCAACCTGATCCGCGAAGCGAAGATCGCCCAGATGTACTCGAGCATCCAGACCGGCAGCAACGTCGGCATGCAGACGCTGGACCAGAACCTGACGGACCTGGTGCGCCGCAATGTCATTTCCAGTGCGGCCGCCCGCTCGGCCGCCAAAATTCCGGAAAACTTCCCCGGTTAAGGGCTAAAAAATGGAACGCGACCAGGCATCCAAGTTCATGTTCGACCTGCTGCGCCTGATGGTCAGCAAGGGCGGTTCGGACCTCTTCATCACCGCCGGCTTCCCGCCCGCGATCAAGATCGACGGCAAGATGACGCCGGTCTCGAACCAGCCGCTCACAGCAAGTCACACGGCGGACCTGGCGCGTTCGATCATGAACGACAAGCAGACCGCCGGTTTTGAATTGACCCGCGAAGCGAACTTCGCGATCAGCCCGGGCGACCTGGGACGCTTCCGCGTCTCGGCGTTCGTCCAGATGAGCAGCGTCGGCATGGTGCTGCGCACGATCACGACCAAGATCCCGAAGTTCGAAGACCTCGACCTGCCGCACGTGCTCAAGGACGTGATCATGGCCAAGCGCGGCCTGGTGATCATGGTCGGCGCCACCGGCTCGGGTAAATCGACGACCCTGGCCGCGATGGTCGGCTACCGCAACGAGAACAGCTACGGCCACATCATCACCATCGAGGACCCGGTCGAATTCGTCCACCCGCACAAGAACTGCGTGATCACGCAGCGCGAAGTGGGCGTCGACACCGACAGCTTCGAAGCGGCCCTGAAGAACTCCCTGCGCCAGGCGCCGGACGTGATCCAGATCGGCGAAATCCGCGACCGCGAGACCATGGAACACGCGATCGCCTTTGCCGAAACCGGCCACCTGTGCCTGGCCACCTTGCACGCCAACAGCGCCAACCAGGCCCTGGACCGCATCATCAACTTCTTCCCCGAAGAGCGCCGGCAGCAGCTCCTGATGGATTTGTCGCTGAACCTGCGCGGCCTGATCTCGCAGCGCCTGATCCCGAAAAAGGAAGACAAGGGCCGCGTGGTCGCGATGGAGATCCTGCTGAACTCGCCGCTGATTTCGGACCTGATCTTCAAGGGCGAAGTCCACGAGATCAAGGAGATCATGAAGAAGTCGCGCGAGCTGGGCATGCAGACCTTCGACCAGGCGCTGTTCGACCTCTATGAGCTCGACAAGATCTCCTACGAAGACGCGCTGCGCAACGCCGACTCGGTGAACGACCTGCGCCTGACCATCAAGCTCAACAGCAAGCACGCGAAGAACCGCGATTTTTCGAGCGGGACCGAGCACCTCGGGCTGGTTTGACCGTAGGGTGGACGGCGAAGCCGTCCACGCGTTCAACCACAGTTTGATCCTTCGCGATTAATCACACGCGCGCTGGACGCGTGGACGGCGAAGCCGTCCACCCTACGGTATCATCTTGGCATGGACGTCTTCGACTTCACCGCCGCCCTGCTGGACGGCACCCCCATCGACCTGTCGCGCTACCGCGGCAAGGTCCTGCTCATCGTGAACACGGCCTCCGAATGCGGCTTCACGCCGCAATACCAGGGCCTCGAGCAGGTCTACCAGCAATTCCGCGAGCGCGGCGTCGAGGTGCTGGGTTTCCCCTGCAACCAGTTCGGCAAGCAGGAGCCGGGAGACGCCGCCCAGATCGGCGCCTTCTGCGAAAAGAACTTCGGCGTCAGCTTCCCGCTGTTCGCCAAGGTCGAGGTCAACGGCCCCGACGCCCATCCCCTGTACCGGCACCTGAAATCCGAGGCGCCCGGCCTGCTCGGCACCCAGCGCATCAAGTGGAATTTCACCAAATTCCTGGTCGGGCGCGACGGCAAGGTCGTCAAGCGCTATGCGCCGCAGACGAAACCCGACGAGATCGCGGGCGACATCGCGAAGCTTCTTTAAGGCCGCTCGAACCACGCCATGAAGGCGTCGTACTCCTTCTGCGCCTCCGGCATCGGCTTGCCATCCGGGGCCAGGCTGTGGCCCGCCCCCGGCACGCGCCGCATCGTCACGTCTTTGCCCTGGGTGCGCAGCTGGGCATACATCGCCTCGGTCGACAGGATAGGCACGCTGCTGTCCTGCATGCCGCTCGCCAGGTAGATGCGCGCCTTCGTGTGCGCGAGGTGCTCCATCGTGGACTGGGCGAAGAAGCTGCTCCAGCGCAGGTAGGGGTGGCCCCAGGCGAATTTGCTGGTGCTCGTGGGATCGGCGCTGATGGCGGTAAAGGTTGCGTCGAGCTTCTGCAGGCGCAGCAGCTTGGCGTCGTCGCTGTCGTTCGAGCGGTAGATGTCGGCGGCGAAGTCGTAGAGCTGGGTTGGCCCGTTGGCGCCCAGCAGCACGAGGTCGGTCACTTCCGGCAGCGCGCGCGCCAGGCCGGCGGCCATTGGGGCGCCCTCGGAACTGCCGATGACCAGCACGCGGCGCGCGTCGACTTCGGGCCGGGCCAGGGCGTGACGTACGGCCGTCTTGAGCGTCGCCAGCCAGGCGTCGTAGGAGAAGTGGGCGTTGAAATCGCCGGCGCAGCCGATCGCCGAGCCGAACGGTCCCTTTTGCGGTTCGTCCGACTGGTAGGGCTTGTCGACCGCCATCACGGCGTAGCGCCCCTGCTGCGCCAGCGGCAGCCAGGAATAGATGGTCGAATAGGGATTGGGCGTGCCGAGGCCCATGAAAGGCGGCACGCATCCCGATCCCTGGATGTAGAGCACCAGCGGCGCCTTCTGCGCGGGTTTGGACAGGTAGTAGCGCACTGGCGGGCCGCCATCGGCCTGCAGGGTCACGCGTGTCAGCGCCATCCCTTTTCGGTCGAAGATCTCCTCGCGCACAGTGGAAGCGGCCGAGGCGCAGGCCGGCGCGGCCAGCAGCAGCGCGGCAAGTGCAATCGAGGGTTGGTGCAGGGTCTTGAACATGGGTTTCCCGGGGCTCGATAAAGCCTGCGATGGTGCCATGAAACGGGGGCCGTAAAGCTATCGAAAACTCACGGCCCCGCCCCCTTTCAGCCCTGCGGCGTAAAACGGATCGCCTGCCCGCCGCCCGGCGCCAGGCGCAGCTGCAGCGCGTCCTGCGCCGTGACCGTACGCTTCTCGACCACGAAGTCGAAACGGCGTTCGCTGCGGTAATCGGCGGCGTCGCCGTCGCGGTAGATCTCGGCAAGGTAGCGCTTGCCCGGCTCGAGGAAGTCCAGCTTCACGTCCAGCGTGCGCGCCTGGCCGTCGGTCACGGCGCCGAGGTACCAGTCCTGCGAGTTGCGGTCGCGGCGCACGATGGTCGCGTGCTCGCCCACTGCCCCGTTCAGCACGCGCGTATCGGCCCAGTCGGTCGGCACGTCGCGGATGAACTTGAAGGCTGCCGGGTATTTGTCGTAGTTCTCCGGCAGGTCGGCCGCCATCGCCAGCGGCGAATAGATGACGACGAAATTGGCCAGCTGCTTGGCCTGGGTCGAATTGAAGGTCTTGCCATCCGCACCGACCAGGCTCAGGACGCCCGGCGTGTAATCCATCGGGCCGCTCAGCATGCGCGTGAAGACCAGCTTTGCCTCGTGGTCGACGGCGTTGGGCGGGTTGCCCCAGGCGTTGTACTCGACGCCGCGCGCGCCTTCGCGCGTCATCCAGTTCGGATAGGTGCGGCGCAGGCCGGTGTCCTTGACCGGCTCGTGGGTGTCGATGGCGATGCGGTACTTCGCCGCTTCGGTCACGGCTTTCAGGAAGTGGCGCACGCCGTCCTGCGAATCGTAATGGCCGTAGCGCGGCTTGCCGTCGCGCCCGGTGAACAGCATGCCGCCCGCTTCGTGCACATAGCCCGACTTGATGCTGTCGACGCCGTGCTTCGAATACAGTTTATAGGCCGCGTCCATCTGCTTTTCGTAGGACGGCAGGTTGCCGCCGGTCTCGTGGTGGCCGATCAGGCGCACGCCCTTCGACTTCGCATAGGCGGCGAGGCCAGGCAGGTCGAAGTCCGGATAGGACTGCGTAAAACTGAAGTCGGCGCCGCCGTGGCCCCAGTCGCTTTCCCAGCCGCGGTTCCAGCCCTCGACCAGCACGCCGCGGAAGCCGTTCTTCGCCGCGAAGTCGATGTAGCGCCTGGTGTTGGCCGTGTTGGCCGCATGCTTGGGGCCCGCGTTCCAGGTCCCCTGCTGCAGGTGCATCTCCCACCACACGCCCACGAATTTCGAGGGCTTGACCCAGGAGACGTCGCCCAGCTTGTTCGGCTCGTTCAGGTTGAGCACCAGGTCCGACATGTACAGGCCGGCCGCGTCGCCCGCGATCTGCATCGTGCGCCACGGCGTGCTGAAGGCGCCGCTGCGCACCACGGCCGGACCATAGGAAGACGGCGCCAGCATGGCGCGCAGCTTCTGGCCGTCCACCTTGCGCAGCCACATCGTGGCGTAGTCGACCAGGGCCGCTTCGTGGAAGGCGATGTGGGTGCCGTCCTTCAGGCGCATCGTCAGGGGGGTGTTGGCGATGCCGATTTCGCTCAGGGGCGCCTGGCGGATCTCTTCTTCCAGGCCGGGCAGCTCGGCGGCCGGGATCCACCAGGCGGTGGCCGGCTGGGCGACCGTGAATTCGGTCAGCTCGTCGAGGATCTCGACCTTGTCCAGCTGCGTCTGGTTCGGGAATTCGTAGCGGAAGCCGACGCCGTCGTCGTAGATGCGGAACACGATGGCCAGGCGGCGCTTGCCGTGCCGCTTCTGCTCGACCTCGACGCGCAGCTCGCGGTAGCGGTTGCGCACGAACTGGCGCTCGCCCCAGGGCTGCTCCCAGGTCGAATCGTGGTCGGTCACGGTCTGCTTGTGCAGCGCGAAAGCACCGTCGAGACGGGGGCCGTTGGCCAGGTTGAAGCCGAGGCGCGACAGGCCGATGACTTCCTTGCCGCCGCGCTTCACCGTATAGCCGAGCTTGCCGCTACCGTCGACCTGCACCTCGACGTCGATCAGCTTGCCGGGCGAAGCCGCGCCGGCGATCACCTGTTGTGCCCATGCATTGAGGCTGAGCGTGAATGAAGCGGCCAGGACGGCGGCGATGCGGCGTAGGGTCATGCGGTGGTCTCCTGTCGCTATCCGGCAAGAAATAGCAGGTAGCAAAACTACGTGTTTTTGGGTCAAATCAGGGACGATGATAAGACAAATCGTGTAGCTCGACTACCAAAATATATGTACATACAGGCAACATTAAACCGATGGGCGAAAAAAAGCCCGCGATGACGCGGGCCTGTGTTTGCCTTGAAAAACGGCTTACTTGGTCTGGGCGGTCGCCGAAACGTGGGCGCCGTGGTTCTCCGGATGGGCCGCGGTCGTTGCCTTGGCATCCGCTTTGACATCCGCTGCCGCAGCCTTTACGTCGGCCTTGGCTTCCTTGGCATCCGCCTTCACGGCCGCCTTGGCGTCCTTGGCTTCCGCTTTCACTTCTGCCTTGGCGTCTCCCTTGATGTCCTTGTTGGCGGTCTTGGCGACGACCTTGCCCTTGGTGTCGGCCGTTGCCGCTTTCTGGGCTTCCTTGGTCGTGGCCTTCAGGTCAGCCTTGGCATCCTTGGTGTCCACCAGTACCGCGGTTTTCGCATCCTTGGTGTCGACATTCGTTTTCGCAACTGGCGAATCCGGCACTTGAGCGAATGCGGTGGTAGCGAACAGACCGGCGATCAGGGTGGCGGTGATTTTTTTCATGTTGCAGCTCCTCGGTTAGTTGTCGTCTCAGTGCACATTTTCCTGCGTCACTGAACCATCAACGGGCCTCATCCGGAAGCTGTTGACCGGTTTAACAAATTCTTACAATGGTGGCAATTGCTTACAAGTAATGCAATGAGTGTTCCGCGCAGGCTCAACTGGAAGCAGCTTCGTGCGTAATTGGTTTAGTCTTGTCGGATGCAGTTACAATGAAATTTCTATAAAGCAACTCAACAAGACTCGCTTAGCCCTATGACCAGCCTGAGAGAGACAGCAGGAAAGCATCTCGGATATGTCGTCCTCACGACGGTGGTTTTTCTTGTGCTCAACCGGATCAATGAACTGATGTTCATCCAGTTCGAGCAGAGTGCCGGGATCAACTGGGTGTTCATCCCGGCCGGGATCCGCCTGCTGGCCACGCTGCTGTTCGGATTTGCCGGCTTCGTCGGCTTGCTGCTGGCAAGCCTCTACCTCAACTTCTTCCATTTCGTCTTCGAGACCGAGTTTCGTGCCTTGAGCGGCGCGCTGGCCGGCTCCCTCGCTCCCTACCTCGCCTACCTGTTCGCGAAACACTGGTTTTTCCTGGGCCCGCGCCTCGAAGGGCTGACCGTGCCCCGGCTCTTGTTCACCGCCTTGCTGTGCGGGCTCCTGAGCCCCATCGTCCACCACGCGTTCATGTGGGTGCAGTCGGGGACGGTCGACTGGTTTGCGCTGATGGTGATGATCATTGGGGACGTCGTCGGCATCCTGATCGTGCTGTTCTCCGCCAAGGGTTTGCTTGCGCTGGCCGACCGGCACCAACCGGCCGCCCGCTTCCTGCGCCGCTGGCTGCCCTAGGCCTGTGAATCCATGTCGTAGCGCCAGTCGATGTCCGCGCGCGGCACCCCGGCGTGGAGCACGAAGCGTAGCGCATTGACCAGTGGCCGGGCTTGCCCGAACGACGCAGGGCTGTCGCTCGCGAGCGCAATGCGCCAACCCGCGTCGCTGCCGGCGGCATTCACGCACCGGAGCTGGAAGGCAGCGCCCTCCTCCACCTCGTATTCCAGCAACCAGCAACCGTCCCCCGCCACCGGGTAGCGCGTCACCACGCCTTGTTGTGCGAGCTTCCCCGCCAGCCAGAACGCCAGCTCCGCCCCGTACACCCCCGGCCTGAGCTGGCTTGCCTCGGGCAGGATGGGCAGGAAGCGGCGGCTCCTGAAGGTGGCGACCTCGCGGACGGCCTTCATCCGACGTTCAGGCCCATCGCCCGCACCAGTTCCGCCGCCTGGCGTGGCGAGATCGTGGCGCCCGCGAACAGCTTCGCGTTGACGAGTTTCAGACCGCCGAGGTCCGCTTCGCGCAGGTCGGCGCCGTCGAAGCGGGTGTCCTTGATGTGGGCGTCGCGCAGGCTGCCGCCTTCGAACACGGCTTCGCGGAAATCGCAGCCGGACAAATCGGCGTCGGCGAAATCCAGGCCCGTCAGTTTCATTTTGCGGAAGGACATGCGGCGCAGGTCGGCGCCGATGAGCAGGCTGTCTTCGAAGGAGAGGCCGAGATAGCTGACTTCCTCGAAGGCGGCGCCGGTCAGCTTGCAGCTGCGGAAGGAGCACGAGGCCAGCTTGGCGCGGCGCCAGCTGGTGTTGTTCAGGTCGCAGGATGCGAACTGCGCATCGACCAGGTCCCCCGACTCGAAATCGGCATGCCCCGCCCGGCAGCGCTGCCAGCGGGTGCGCGCCAGGTTGGCGGCGTAGAACGAGGTTTCGAGCAGGACGCAGTTGCGGAAGCTGGCGTCCTGCAGGTTCAGGCGCGAGAGGTCGGCGCCCGAAAAATCGCAGTCGTCTAAGACGAGGATAACGTCTTCCAATAGCAGTTGTTCGATGCGGCTACGGTCGGGCGTTTCGCCGCTGAGGGTGATGGTGTGACGTGGCATGGCGCTCAGGATACACGGGCGTGCCGCGCCGGCACAGGGCCTTCCCTTGAAGCCTGGCTCCAGAGGGCCGTTAGCGCGTCTCGATCTGCGCCGTGCCGTGGATCACGCAGGCGCGGTTGACGTCTTCCAGGAAGCGGATCGCTTCACCCTGCGAGAGCGAGGCCGGGATCAGGCGGGCGAGCGCCATTTCTTCGCTGACGCGGTCGAGGCCATGGGCGATGCGGCGCGAGACTTCCTTCGCCGGCTTGCCGTCGCTGTTGTAGAGCGCATCGTAGACGCCGACTTCCTCCCACAGCGGGACGAAACCGGGGCTGGTCGAATCCTCGAACATGACGACGGGCGCGTCGCCGCCCCCTTCTCCGCCCTCTTTGCGCACGAGGCGAAATACAAAACTCATTGCCTGAATCCGGATAAAAATGAATGGAAAAGGATGCTATCACGAGCGCGCGCACAGCCGCGCCTGGGTCCACGCCCACTCCTAACGCTCGCGTACGAGCCCGAACTGGACGGCTTGCCGGTTATAGCCGGCGACGGCCCCCTTGATGTAGCGGGTGAGCGCGTCGCCAGTCAGCGAGAACGGGTACAGCCCGGCCTCGGCCTGCATCCGTGCGAATTCGGGCTGCAACTGCGCGCGGCCGAAGGCCGCCACCCAGCGACGGTAGTCGGCGTCCGGCACGTCGGGCCCCATCCACACGCCGCGGATGACCGGCCACACCACGTCATAGCCCTGTTCGCGCGCGGTCGGCACCCCGGCCAGGATGCCCGGCAGCCGCCGTTCGGACAGCACCGCCAGCACCCGCACGGTGCCGGGACCGGCGTACAGCAGGGCTTCGGAGGTATCGCCGGAAATCGCCTGCACGTGGCCCGCCTGCATGGCGACGGCCTGCTCGCCGCCGCCTTCGAGCGCGACGAAGCGCATCTTGCGCGGGTCGACGCCGCCCTGGCGCACCAGCAGCGCCATCTTCATCCAGTCCTGGCTGCCGATGGTGCCGGACATGCCGATCAGGACACGCCGCGGATCGAGCCGCATCGCCTTGATCAGGTCGCCCAGCGTGCGGTAAGGGGAGTCGGCGCGCACGGCGACCATGCCGTAATCGGTGCCGAAGGCTGCGACCCAGCGCACGTCGTCCGCGCTGGCCTTGCCGAATTTGCCGCGCGCCAGGTTCAGCACCGAGCCGCCGGAAAAGGCCACCAGGGTATTCGGTTCGCTGCGGCGCTGCGACACCAGGGTATGCCATGCCACCGCACCGACGCCGCCGGGCAGGTAGCGCAGCTGCAGGTCGGGGGCGCCGGGCGTGTCGTGCAAGGCCCTCCGGGCCAGCTTGCAGGTCAGGTCCATCGCACCGCCGGGCTTGGAGGGGATCAGGCATTCGCCCCGGGCCGGCGGTGCGGCGCCGGCCGGCAGGCAGGCCAGCGCCAGGATGGACAACAGAGAGGTGCGCAGGATGTTCACGGCATCCATGATAGCCGCGTCGGGACCTGCGCGTCAGAAACGGTGTTGGATGCCGGCCGTGATGCCCGATTGCGTGTTGCCGCTGCCCTCGTCGTCGCGCGACAGGCCGACGGGCTGACCGTTGCCGGCCCTGGCATGGGCTGCCGACACATAGAGCTGGGTACGCTTGGACAGCGCATACAGGGCGCGCACCACGACCATGGTCGGGTCGGCGTCCTGCGCTGCCGGCAGCGCCCTGGTATTGATGTGGTAGACGGCGCCGGTCAGGGTCAGCTTGTCGATCGAGCGGGTGATCCCGCCCCAGTACGTGTCGCCGCGCAGGTCGGCGCCGGCCGGGGCGGCGAGATCGAAGCGGTAGCGGCGCATGCCCGCCTGGTAGCGCCAGGGACCGGTTTCATAGCTGGCCGCGAGGTGGGTGGCGGTGGTCTGGTCGCGCCGGCCGCCAGCCGCAGGCGTGTTGCCGTTGACCTGCTCGTGGGCCGCCATCAGGCCGATGCCGTTCGCATGCCAGGCGCCGCCGAGCGCGTACTTGCGGCCGCCGGCCGTGTCGCCGGCCTGCTCTCCCAGGCCGAGCGAGGCGCCGTAGGTGAAGTTGCCGCTGCGGCCGGTGTACTTGACCAGGTTGTCGAACGAGGTCGTCATGCCGTACTTGGACGGCCCGGTGGCGCCGCCGCTGGTGGCCCAGGAGTAGTTCGGGGCGAAGCCCATCGGGTCGAACTTGATCACCAGGTCGTAGGTCGTGGTGAAGGAGCGCCCGACGATCACGCGGCCGAAGCCGCCCTCCAGGCCGACGTTCGCCTGGCGCTTGAAGAGCGGGCCGTCGGAGGCGCCGGTGTCCATGTCGATGCCGCCTTCGAGGTTGAACACGGCCTTCAGGCCGCCGCCCAGGTCTTCGCTGCCGCGCAGTCCCCAGCGCGAGGTGTTCTTGCCGCCCGAGACGACGCGTACCACGCTGCCGTCGTCCGGGCCGGCATGGTTCACGAGCTCGACGCCGGCGTCGATCAAACCATATACCTGGACGCTGCTCTGGGCCTGGGCGAAATGGATGGGGGAAAGCGCTGCCAGGACGGCGAGCGCGAGGGCCGAATGCTTCATGGTGTCTCCGCGTATGTGGTCGTTATGTGTCGCTGTTTGGGCCGACTATATGTGCGCCCAGCTTTCAGTTCGCTTTCAGCGGGCTTCGTGTGTTGCTGAACAGGCAGGCGCGGCGCCTGGCCTGAGCGCGGCGCCGGGTTTGCGCTTACACTGGCGCGATGAGAATCCTGTTAGTCGAAGACCATGTCGAGCTGTCGCACTGGGTATCCAGGGCGCTGCGCGACGCCAAGCTGACCGTCGAATGCGCCGCCACCGGGGCCGATGCCGACGCCCTGCTGCACACCCAGGACTACGCGCTGGTGATCCTGGACCTGACGCTGCCGAAGATGGACGGGCTGGACGTGCTGCGCCGCCTGCGCGCCCGCGGCGGCGCGCGCGGCGGCACGCCGGTCCTGATCCTGACCGCGCGCGGCGGGCTTGAAGAAAAGGTGCAGGGCCTGAACCTGGGCGCCGACGATTACCTGGCCAAGCCCTTCGAGCTGGCCGAACTCGAAGCGCGCGTCAAGGCCCTGCTGCGCCGGCGCAGCGGCAACGAAGCCCTGGTGCACCGCTGCGGCGGGCTCAGTTTCGACACGGTCTCGCGCATGTTCCATTACTGCGGCGAGCCGCTGGCCCTGACGCCGCGCGAGCATGCGGTGCTGGAAGCGCTGATCGCGCGCCCGGGCCGCGCGCTCTCGAAAGAAAAGCTGTTCGACGAAGTGTTCGCGCTCGACGACGACACCAACCTCGACGCCATCGAGCTCTACATCCACCGCATCCGCAAGAAGCTCGAACGCTCGCCGGAGGGCGGGGCCGCCATCGTCACGCTGCGCGGGATCGGCTACCTGTTGCAGGAAAACCCGGCTTGAGGCAGGCATGGGCGTGAACGCGGTCAAGGCGCCGGGCAGCCTGCGCAACCAGCTGCTGCGCTGGCTGATCCTGCCGCTGGTGGCGCTGGTCGCGCTCAACGCGCTCTCGCTCTACCGCGACGCGCTGGAAGCGGCCGACATCGCCTACGACCGTTCGCTGCTGGCCTCGACGCGGGCGCTGGCCGAACGGGTCTCGGTACGCGACGGCAAAGTGGCGGCCGACGTGCCCTACGTCGCCCTCGACAGCTTCGAGACCGACACGCTGGGCCGCATCTATTACAAGGTCACGGGACTGCAGGGCGAAACCGTCGCCGGCTACGACGACCTGCCGCCGGTGCCGAAGCAGGTGCCGCGCTCGGACCTGTACCCGGCCCTGGTGCGCTTCTACCACGCCGACTACAACGGCGAGCCGGTGCGCTTCGCCGCCCTGCTGCAGCCGGTGTTCGGCGATGCGATACGCGGCATCGCCCTGATCCAGGTCGGCGAGACGCTCGACGCGCGCCATGCGCTGTCGCGCCGTATCCTGCTCAGCACCCTGCTGCGCCAGGCCCTGCTGGTGCTGGCGGTGGCGACCCTGGTGTGGTTCGCCGTGCGCTTGGTGCTGCGCCCGCTGATGCGCCTGAAGAACGAGGTCGAGACGCGCGCCCTGTCCGACCTGTCCGACGTCGACCAGGCGCTGGTGCACAAGGAAGTGCGGCCGCTGGTGGCGGCGATGAACTCCACCATGGCACGCATGCAGGGCCTGATCGCCAGCCAGCGGCGCTTCATCGCCGACGCCTCGCACCAGCTGCGCACCCCGCTCACGGTGCTCAAGACCCAGGCCGAGCTGGCCCTGCGCGAAGACGACCCGGCCGCCATGCGGGCGATCGTGCGCTCGATCGCCGGCACCACCGACTCCGCCATCCACCTGGCCAACCGCCTGCTGACGCTGGCGCGCATCGAGCATGGCGGCGGCAACGCCGCGGCCTTGAAAGCGCCGGTAGCGCTGGCGGCGGTGGCGCGACAGGTCGGGCTGGAGCTGGCCCTGCCGGCGGTGCAGAAAGGGATCGACCTGGCGCTGGAGGCCGATGACGGCGATACCACCGTCGACGGGCAGGAACTGCTGCTGCACGAACTGGTGGCGAACCTGGCCGACAACGCGATCCGCTATACCCCGGCGGGCGGCAGCGTGCAGCTGCGCGTCGGGCGGCAAGGGGACGGCGTGCTGCTGGAAGTGTCCGACAGCGGCCCCGGCCTCGCGCAGGAGGAATACGACAAGGTCTTCATGCCCTTCTACCGCGCCCAGGCGACGCTCGACGCCAATCCCGGCGGGACCGGGCTCGGGCTGGCCATCGTGCGCGACATCGCGGCCATCCACGGCGCCAGCCTGGCGCTGGGCCAGGCCGACGGCGGCCGCGGTTTGAAGGTCAGCGTGCTGTTTCCGCCGCCTGCCCTCCAACTTCCCGTCCTTGACAGCGCGCTGAAAGCAAACTGAAAGCCGGGGCCGCATATCCTTGTCGCAAACAAGAGCATAAAACGACGACAACGATTGGAGACCCTCATGAACCAGCCTCGCCCCTCGCCTGCCGTCCCGGCAGCGCCTTCCCCGCACCGCCCCGACATCGCTAGCCCGCTGGCCTGAGCTGCAGCGCCAGCCCATGCCTGCGTAAATCGCGGCCGCCCAGGCCTGCGTTTGCCACACCAATCGCCGTAACGCCGTCCTGCACCTACCGGCAGGCCGGCACCCGCAAGGAGAATGACAATGTTAACCACCCTGGCCTATTCGATGATCGTCGTGTTCATGTTCCTGATCATGACCAAGCGCCTGTCCGCCCTGGTCGCCCTGATCGTCGTACCCATCGCCTTCGGCCTGATCGGCGGCTTCGGCGCGGAACTCGGGCCGATGATGCTCACCGGCGTCAAGAACCTGGCGCCCACCGGCGTCATGCTGATGTTCGCCATCCTCTACTTCGGCATCATGATCGACGCCGGCCTGTTCGACCCCGTGATCCGCAGGATCGTCAAGCTGGTCGACGGCGACCCTGTAAAAATCGTGGTCGGCACGGCGGCGCTGGCGATGCTGGTCTCGCTCGACGGCGACGGCGCCACCACCTACATGATCTGCGTCGCGGCCATGCTGCCGCTCTACCAGCGCCTCGGCATGAACCGCCTGATCCTGGCCTGCGTCATCATGCTGGCGGGCGGCGTCTTCAACGTCCTGCCCTGGGGCGGCCCGACTGCGCGCGCCGCCAGCGCCCTGGGCGTGGACGTCAGCGAGATCTTCGTGCCGATGATCGTGCCCATGATCGCCGCAGCCGCCTGGGTGCTGTTCGTCGCCTATATGCTCGGCAAGAAGGAGCGTGCCCGTCTGGGCATGGTGCGCATGCCCGCTGCGGCGAGCACCCGCAAGCCGATGAACACTGGCGTCCTGCAGCCCGCCTATGCCGGCGTCCCGGCCGCCCTGGAAAAGGACGACGCCACCGGCGGACCGTGGATCGCCCAGGTGACCGCAGGCCAGCACGGCCATGCCGCCGCGGCCGTACAAGGCATGCCGTCCGGCCAGGCCGCCAGGTCCACCATCGGCCCCGAACCGGACGTGACCGCGTCCGATCCCGCCACCGCACGTCCGAAGCGGATCTGGATCAACTTCCTGCTGACCGTGGTCCTGATGGGATTGCTGGTGAAGGGCGCGCTGCCCCTGCCGGTGCTGTTCATGATCTTCTTCGCCATCGCCCTGATGATTAATTATCCGAGCCTGGAAGAGCAAAAGGAACGCATCGCCAGCCATGCGCCGAACGTGCTGCCGGTGGTGTCCCTGATCTTCGCCGCCGGTATCTTCGTCGGCATCCTGCAGGGCACGAAGATGGTCGACGCGATCGCCGCCAGCGTCATCGCGGCCGTTCCGGAATGGATGGGTCCCTACATGGCGGTCGTCACGGGCCTGCTCAGCATCCCGTTCACCTTCTTCATCTCGAACGACGCCTTCTACTTCGGCATCGTGCCGATCCTCGCCAAGGCGGCGGCCGTGTACGGCATCAGCGCCGCGGAAATCGGCCGCGCCTCGATCATCGGCCAGCCGGTTCACCTGCTCAGCCCACTGGTGGCGTCCACCTACCTGCTGGTCGGGATGTCGAAGGTCGAATTCGGCGACCACCAGCGCTACACATTGATCTGGTCGATCACGGCCTCGCTGGTGATGCTGGTGGGCGCGGTGCTGTTCGGCGTGATTCCGCTGGTGGGGCGCGGCTGACGGAGGCGCATGGCGTAGCAAAAAACGCAGGATAAAAAAAAGACCAGGCCGAGGCCTGGTCTTTTTACGACTGAACGACTACGTCGCGCGTTCGATTACCAGAACGTGTAGCTGGCAGCCGCGCCGATGCGGCGGAACTGCGAGCTGAAGCCGTCGCGCCACTGGATCGGTGCGTCCTGTTCGAAGATGTTATCGATGAACAGGTTCAGCTTGACGTTCCTGATGCCGGTGTAGGCCAGGCTGTAGTTGGTGACGATATTGTGGTCGACACGCTCGCAGTCGGCCATGTTTTCGGCAGCAACCTTCTGGGTCACGCAGTAGGTCGGCGACGACAGGCTGTTGTTGGTGTAGCCGCTGGCGTAGCTCACGCGCACGCCGTGGTCGAAGTCGCCCTTCTTGACGAAGGCGCCGACGACGGCCTGCATGCGCGAACCGAAGTCATAGGTGCCGACGACGTTCGGCTCGTAGGCATTGTCGGCCACGCTGAAGCTCTGGTACTTCAGCACGTAGGTGCCGTCGAGTTTCAGGCGGACGTCGGTGCCCAGCACCTTGAAGCGGCCCGACGCATCGAAGTCGAGGCCCGAGACGCGGGTCTTGCCGCTGTTGACGTACGGGTTGTACACCAGGCCCAGCTTGCCCACGCCACCGTAGTTCAGGGTGGTGCCCGGGGCGTACTTGCGTACCAGTGCCAGGAACTCGTTGTCGTTGGCGGTGTTGTCGACACGGACCAGCTGGCCGGCCGGCAGGCTGGCTTCGCCGCGCAGGATGTCGGTCACGGCACGCGAACCGATTTCGTTGTCGCGCTCGATGAAGTAGTAATCGAGTGCCATCGACCAGTTCTTGACCGGCTGGAACACGACACCGCTCGTGAACGAACGCGAGGTTTCCGGCTCCAGGTCCGGGTTCGAGGACACGAAGCTCGGCAGGTTGGCCAGGCATTCGGCGCTGCGGAAGCTGTTGGCCTGCGCCTTGTCGGCGGTGGTGGCGCCGGCTGCGCCCTGCACCAGCGCGTTGAGCGCGTTGGCGGTCGGGCAGCGGCGTGGATCGACGACGCTGGTCGCGACCGAGCTGCGGCCCAGGCCGTTACCCGACTCGACGATGTTCGGTGCGCGGAAGCCGCCCGATGCCGTGGCGCGCAGCAGCAGGCTGTCGGTCACGGTGTAGCGCAGGCCCAGCTTCGGCGACAGGTGGGCGTCGGCGCCGTCGGTCTTGTCGGCACGGACTGCGGCCGACAGCTCGATACGCTTGGTCACGGGCACGGTCGCCTCGGTGAACACGGCGTACTGGTTGACGCGGTCGTCGACCTGCAGGCCGAACACGCCGACCAGCTCGCCGCGCAGCACGTTGTCCGAGCTCTTCATCCAGTAGCCGTTGCTGCGGATGTCGGTGCCGACGGCGACGTTCAGCGGACCGGCAGGCAGTTGCATGACGGTGCCCGAGAGGGTCGCGTCGAAGAACTTCACGTCCGCTTCGCCTTCGGTGGTACGGACCGGGAACATCGCTTCGAGCAGCGCCGGATCGTTCTGCTGGCCGAACTTGTAGGTACGGTTGACGATCGCGTCGGTATAGCCCTTGGCGCTGACCGAGCGGGTGGCCTTGGTGGCCGACGACTTCATCCAGCCGGCGGCCGATTTCCAGTCGTAGCCGCCGATGGTGCCGTTCAGGGCCAGCATGACGCGCGACTGGTCCGATTCGGTGCGGTTGAAGTTGAAGCCGTTACCGGTGTCCATCATGCGCGCGCGGTACTCGACCGGCACGGTGTACGGGTTGTTCGGGTGGCCCACCGGCAGTTTCGGATACGAGAACGGGCCGACCATCTTGCTGCCCAGGACGTTGTACCAGATGCTCGACGAGCTGGTCGCGCTGCCGTTGCTGACGTTGAACGGAGCGACGATGTAGTCGGAGGTCGCGCCGGCCGTGGTGATTTCGAACGTGGCGTCGATGTCCTTGCCGATGCGGAAGTGGGTGTTGCTGGCGATGGCGTGACGCTTGTTGTCGGTGGTCAGGCCGGTGTACGGCAGCACGTCCCATTTGCACAGCTTGTCGGCAGGATCGATATCGCCGGCCGGGCAGCCTGGCGCGGCGACGATGTTCGTGCTGCTCAGGAAGTAGTTACCGGTTGGCGAGAACGAGCTCTTCGCGTCCCAGGTCGAGCGGCCCGGGGTCTTGCGGTGCCATTCCGGATAGTGGCGGCGCAGGTCGCCGGTGCTGTAGCCGTCGCGCTTGTAGGCTTCGGCGGTCAGGTAGGTGTTGAAGCCCTGCTGGTCGATGTCGCCGAAACCGACGATCGCCGACACGTTGCGGTTGCGGTTTTCCTTGAAGTGCTGCGCTTCCTGGTAGTGGGTGCGGATCTTCGCGCCCTGGAAATCCTTGCGCAGGATGATGTTGACCACACCGGCGACGGCGTCGGAACCGTAGATTGCCGAAGCGCCGTCCTTCAGCACTTCGATGCGCTCGATCGCGTCGCTGGCGATGGCGTCGAGGTTGGTGAAGTTTTCCTGGGCGCCGTCGGCCAGGCCGTAAGGGGCGATGCGGCGGCCGTTGACCAGCACCAGGGTCGAGACCTTGCCCAGGCCGCGCATGCTGACGCCCGAGGCGCCGGTGGCGAAGCTGCCCGAGCTGCTGGTCGCCGAGCTCAGGTTGGTGTCGATCGAAGCGGTCGAAGTCAGGATGCCGAGGGCGGTGGTCTGGCCGGTGCGCTCGATGTCGTCGCGCGTCAGCACCTGGACCGAGCCTGCTGCTTCCGCTTCGGTGCGCTTGATGCTGCTGCCGGTAACCTCCACGCGGGCCATCGGCGTGACCGGCTCGCTGGCCTGCTGTGCTGCCGCCAGGCTTGGGAAGGCCAGTGCCAGCGCGAGGGCGATGGCGTTCTTTTCAAAAGTACTTTTGTGCTTCAAAACGACTCCGGATAGTAAGTGTATTTTTTATTAACACGCTTCGCCGCCTGCAGTTCTACCCATGCAAAGGAGACAAATACGTATAAATACTCTTACACAACATTGCCGTGTATCAAAGTCAACAGCACAAATTTAGTGGTTTTTTGTTAGTTTCTGTTACATTCGTCGTCAATACGATACATAACGTTACAAGATTTCACCATCCATGGTTGAAGCTCAGTCGCATACATTCCTATGAACGTAGTTTGTTTTCTGCCGATACAGGCTGTTTTTTGATGTGGAATTCTGTGAGTTTTTGCGAGCGCCTTGTTCATACGAAGGCCAGACAGAGTGCTGCAAAAATATTCTTGCTACCGTCTGCCGTTTGAATAGGAAATTTGAATAGGCGACCGCCGCGTGTTCCGCGTTATAACGGACGATGGCAAGGGAGCGCCGAGCCGGGAAGCTGGGCGTCAAGCCGCCATGCGCGCAGCTGCAAGGCCGCGCACGGCGCACAAGGTCGGCAAAGAAGCCCGGGCGGATGCCGGGCTGAACCGTTCAGGCCGGCGTAGCGTCCTGGGCCAGCGCCCGGTCCACCAGCTCGATCCAGTGCGTCACCGGCGTGTCGGTGCCCGACTGCAAATGGGTCACGCAGCCGATGTTCGCGGAGACGATCTCGGCCGCCCCGGTGGCTTCCAGGCTGGCCAGCTTGCGGTCGCGCAGTTCGTGGGCGATCTCCGGGTGCAGCACCGAATAGGTGCCGGCCGAGCCGCAGCACAGGTGGCTGTCGGCGCACAGCGCCACGTCCACGCCGGCGGCGCGCAGCACGCCTTCGACCTTGCCGCGGATCTGCTGGCCGTGCTGCAGCGTGCACGGCGGGTGAAAGGCGACCCGCTTCATGATCTTGCCGCGCAGGCGGGCGGCGAGCGGCTCCTCGAATTCGGGCATGATCTCCGACAGGTCGCGCGTCAGCATCGCAATGCGCCCGGCCTTGGCCGCATACGCGGGGTCGTGCGCCAGGTGGTGGCCGTATTCCTTCACCGTCACGCCGCAGCCGGAGGCGTTCATCACGATGGCCTCGACCTCTTCCCGCTCCACGTAAGGCCACCAGGCGTCGATGTTGCGGCGCATGTCGGCCAGGCCGCCGTCCTGGTCGTTCAGGTGATAGCGCACGGCGCCGCAGCAGCCGGCTTTCGGCGCGCAGATCAGTTG
Organism: Massilia sp. SYSU DXS3249; assembly: GCF_053668055.1. Lineage (NCBI taxonomy): Bacteria > Pseudomonadati > Pseudomonadota > Betaproteobacteria > Burkholderiales > Oxalobacteraceae > Massilia > Massilia sp. SYSU DXS3249. The sequence continues at coordinate 60,904 of NZ_JBSIPX010000012.1, forward strand.
CACGCCGAAGGCGTCAAGTACGCGGGCGGTGGCGGCATTGATGTTGGGCGCCATCGCCGGCTGCACGCAGCCTTCGAGCACCAGCATCTTGCGCGCATGGGTGCGCGTAGGCCAGCGGCCGGGGTCGCGCGCCGGCTGCAGCTTGTCCTGCAATCCCTTCGACAGCAGCGGACGCAGCGCGGTCCCGGCCCGGAACGCCGGCTTGAACAGCGCCCCGCGCGGCAGGAATTCCTTCAGGGTCGTGCGCTTGATGCGGTCGGCCGCCGGGCGCGGCACCCGCTCTTCGACGACGCGGCGCCCGATGTCGACCAGGCGGCCGTACTTCACGCCCGAGGGGCAGGTCGATTCGCAGTTGCGGCAGGTGAGGCAGCGGTCCAGGTGCAGCTGGGTCTTGCGGGTCGGCTCGACGCCTTCGAGCACCTGCTTGATCAGGTAGATGCGCCCGCGCGGGCCGTCGAGCTCGTCGCCGAGCAATTGGTAGGTTGGGCAGGTGGCGGTGCAGAAGCCGCAGTGCACGCAGGCGCGCAGGATCGCTTCGGCCTCATCGCCGTCCGGCGTGCCCCTGATGAAATCGGCCAGATTGGTTTGCATGGTTCAGGCCATCCTTCCGCGATTGAAAATGCCGGACGGGTCGAAAGCCGTCCGCAGGCGTTCATTGATGCGCGCCACCGCAGGCGCCAGCGGCTGGAACACCCCGGCCGCCTTGTCGCCGCCGCGGAACAGCGTGGCATGCCCGCCGGCGGCAGCTACCGTGCGGCGGATGCCGTCGGCCGCCGCACTGTCCGCGCGCAGCCAGCGCTGGGCTCCGCCCCACTCGATCAGCTGCCCGCCGCCGAGCACGATGGCGCCGGTGGTCGAGGGAACCGACAGGCGCCACAAGGGTGCATCGCCTTCGAAAAAGGCGTGATGCTGCTCGCGCAGGGTGGCCCAGAAGGCGTCGGCGTCCTCGACCACCTGCCCGCCCAGCGAGTTCACGGCGGCGTCCACCGCCGCCTGCGCGCCCGACAGGCGCAGCGCCAGCACGCCCTCGCACCAGCAGCTGCCCGAGACCGGCAGCGGCTGGCCGCCCCACTCGTTCAGCTTGCGGATCGCCTCGATCTCGCTCATCTCGAAACGCAGGGTGGTCTCGGCGAAGGCCCGCGGCAGCACCTTGACCGAGATCTCCAGCATCAGCCCGAGGGTGCCGAGCGAGCCGGCCAGCAGGCGGGAGACATCGTAGCCGGCCACGTTCTTCATGACCTGGCCGCCGAAGGAGAGCACCTCGCCCTTCCCGTCCATCAGCTTGGCGCCCAGCACGAAGTCGCGCACGGCGCCGCTGTTGGCGCGGCGCGGGCCGGAGAGTCCTGCGGCAACCGCTCCGCCGAACGTGGCGCCATCGCCAAAATGCGGCGGCTCGAAGGCCAGCATCTGGCGGCGCTCGGCCAGCACGGCCTCGATTTCGGCAAGCGGCGTGCCGCAGCGCGCGGTGATCACGAGTTCGGTCGGCTCGTAGTCGACGATGCCGGCATGGCCGCGCGTGTCGAGGATCTCGCCCTCGAGCGGCCCGCCGTACCAGTCCTTGGTGCCGCCGCCGCGGATGCGCAGCGCGCTCTTGCTGGCGGCGGCCGCGCGTACGGTCTCCCTGAATTGTTCGATCATGTTGTCAGAATCTCGGAATGTCCGGGAACGGCACCGCTCCCTGGTGTACGTGCAGCTTGCCGAATTCGGCGCAGCGGTGCGGGGTCGGGATCGCCTTGTCGGGATTGAGCAGCATCGGCGCGTCGAATGCACGCTTGACCGCGAAGAAGGCATCGAGCTCGGGCCGGCCGAACTGCACGCACATGGAATTGATCTTCTCCATGCCGACGCCGTGCTCGCCGGTGATGGTGCCGCCCACTTCCACGCACAGCGCCAGGATGGCGGCACCAAAAGCTTCGGCGCGCTCGAATTCGCCCGGCTGGTTGGCGTCGAACAGGATCAGCGGATGCAGGTTGCCGTCGCCCGCATGGAAGACGTTGGCGCAGCGCAGCCCGTAGGTCGTTTCCATCTGCTCGATCCCGGTCAACACCTTGGCCAGGTGCTTGCGCGGGATGGTGCCGTCCATGCAGTAGTAATCGGGCGAGATGCGGCCCGCCGCCGGGAAGGCGTTCTTGCGGCCCGACCAGAAGCGCATGCGCTCGGCCTCGCTTTGCGAGACGGCGATCGCGCTCGCCCCGGCCGCCTGCAGCACCGCCGTCATGCGCTCGATTTCCTCTGCCACCTCGAGCGGCGTGCCGTCGGCCTCGCACAGTAGGATGGCCGCCGCGTCGGTGTCGTAGCCGGCGCGCACGAACGGTTCGACCATGCGCGAGGAGGTGCGGTCCATCATTTCCAGGCCGGCCGGGATGATGCCGGCGGCGATCACGCTGGCCACTGCGTTGCCGCCGGTGATCACGTCGCCGAAGCTGGCCATGATGACCTGGGCGGCCGCCGGTTTCGGCACCAGTTTCACGGTGACCTCGGTGACGATGCCGAGCATGCCCTCGGAGCCGATGAAGACGGCGAGCAGGTCCAGGCCCGGGGCGTCCAGCGCCTCGCTGCCCAGTTCGATGATCTCGCCCTCGATGGTGGCCACGCGCACGCGCAGCACGTTGTGCACGGTGAGCCCGTACTTGAGGCAGTGCACGCCGCCCGAATTCTCGGCCACGTTGCCGCCGATGGTGCAGGCGATCTGGGACGAGGGATCGGGCGCGTAGTACAGGCCGTACTGGGCCGCCGCTTCCGAGATGGCGAGGTTGCGCACGCCGGGCTGGACGACGGCGGTACGCGAATAGGCATCCATGCGCACAATGCGGTTCAGGCGCGCCGTGGACAGCACGACCCCGTCGTGGATCGGCAGCGCCCCGCCCGACAGGCCGGTGCCGGCGCCGCGCGGCACGATCGGCACCTGCAACTCGCGGCAGACGTCGAGGACGGCCAATACCTGCTCCTCGTTGGTCGGCAGGGCGACGATCATCGGCAGCTGGCGGTAGGCGGCCAGGCCGTCGCATTCGTAGGGCCGGGTGTCTTCGGGATCGTGCAGGACGGCGCCATGCGGCAGCCGGGCGCTCAGGGCGGCTGCGACCTGTTGCCTGCGCGCTATTGGCGCACTGAGAGGAGCACTGAGGGAGGCTTGGAGGGGGGCGGACATGGATTCGATTGTAGCCACAATCACATCGTTTTGTCGTATCCTCGGGCTATCTTTTTTAGGGGCTGGACATAATCATGGGTAATCGACTTTCCAAAATCGCCACACGCACCGGAGACGACGGCAGCACCGGCCTGGGCGACGGCAGCCGCACCGGGAAGGACAGCGCACGCATCCATGCCCTGGGCGAAGTCGACGAGCTGAATTCCTTCGTCGGCCTGCTGCTCTGCGAAGACATGCCGGCGGAGCTGCGCGAGGAACTGGTCACGATCCAGCACGACCTGTTCGACCTCGGCGGCGAGCTGTGCATTCCGGGCTACCAGATGATCAAGGACGAGCACGTTGCGCGCCTGGACGGCCTGCTGGAAAAATACAATGCCGACCTGCCGATCCTGAAGGAGTTCATCCTGCCGGCCGGCTCGCGCGCGGCCTCGACCGCCCACGTCTGCCGCACCGTCTGCCGCCGCGCCGAGCGCGCCATCGTCGCGCTCTCGAAAACGGACACGATCAACCCGCAGCCGCGCCAGTACGTGAACCGCCTGTCGGACCTGATGTTCGTGCTCGCGCGCGTGCTCAACCGCCATGCGGGCGGCAGCGACGTGCTGTGGAACCACGCCCGCCAGCGCGGCTGAGGCGGTTGAATGCCGGGTAGCACTCTGTTCGACGTCCGTTTCTATACCGCCGGCCGCAACTGGCCCTCGAACCCCTACCGCTTCCGCGGCAAAGGCACGCTCGCATTCGAGCCGGACTTCGTGTTCGTGCGCGGCTGCGAGCAGCGCTCGTTCCGCCTGCCCAAACGCGAGGAACACCGCATCCGCATGGCCGACATCGTCAACGCCTGGTCGAACGGGCAGGACGTCTGGTTCGACGTGCTGGGCGTGAAAGGCGACGTGACGGTGGGTTTCAGCGTTGCCGACGCCGACACGGCCAAACGCATCGTCGCCCTGCTGCCGGCGCGCCAAACCGAAGCCTTCGTGAGGGAGCACGAGGAGAACGAGGTCTTCCACGACCGCATCGACTACTGGAGCCCCTCGACCCCGGTGATCTGGGGCCTGCTGGCGGCCAACATCGGCATCTTCGCCCTGATGTGGTACGCGCGCCAGCACTACCAGGCCTCGCTGGCCGGGCCGCTGCGCGAATTCTTCGCGCTGCATCCGAACGTCTCGGCCATGCTGCACGCACAGCAGCTGGTGGACTGGGGATCGAACCTCGGCCGGCGCACGCTGGGCGGCGAATGGTGGCGCCTGGTCAGCTCGATGTTCCTGCACGGGAGCATCTGGCACCTGGGCTTCAACATGCTGGCCCTGTGGCAGGTCGGCCGCCTGACCGAGCGCATCTTCGGCAGCGCGCGTTTCATCGGCCTCTACCTGCTCGCCGGCGTCTCCGGCAGCATCGCCAGCGTGCTGTGGAACCCGAACGTGAACAGCGTCGGCGCCTCGGGCGCCATCTTCGGCATCATCGGCGGCCTGCTCGCCTTCCTCGGCCGCCCCAACAGCGGCGTGCCGCCGACGGTCGTGTCCGAGCTGCGTGCTTCGCTCGTCCCCTTCCTGCTGTTCAGCCTGTGGATGGGGTTCATTTATCCGCACACCGACAACGCGGCCCATATCGGCGGACTGCTAGGCGGCTGGCTGGCGGGGCATTTGCTGGCGCGCTCGATTCATGTGCCAGGGCAGAAGCCGGCGTGAAGCAGCCTCCCCTGCTGCGGCAAGCCACCCGCGACGACATCCCCGCCATGTCGCGCATCCGTCTGTCCGTCCTCGAGAACGTCCTGTCCGATCCTGCCCGCGTCACGCTGCAAATGTACGAGGATTTCCTCGACAAGTCGGGCCGTGGCTGGGTTGCCGAAGAACAGGGCGAGATCCTCGCCTTCTGCTACGCGGACAAGGAGAACGGGTCGATCTGGGCGCTGTTCGTGCGCCCGGGACAGGAAGGACGCGGCCTCGGCGCGGCGCTGCTGCGCATCGCCGTCGACTGGCTGTTCGGGCTCGGCCACGCGCGGATCCACCTGAGCACCGGCGCCGGCACGCGGGCCGACCGCTTCTATGCGGCGCAGGGCTGGGTGCGCGAGCCGGCCGGCGCCAACGAGGTCGCTTACTCGCTGTGCAAATCCTGAGCTGCAAGGCAGCCGCGCAGTATGGCTGTGCTGGCGTTCCCGCAAGGGGTGCGGCAGGTTACACTGAGGGGCGAACCCAACCCAACCGCGTATAAGGACCGACCTTGAGCGACTTCATCGGAATCTATGACGGCGCCCTCACGCCGCAACAATGCGACGCCATCGTCGCCCGCTTCAATGCCAGCGACAAGGTCGTGCGCGGACGCACCGGCGGCGGCGTCGACACCAACAAGAAGGACAGCTGGGACCTCTCCATCGGCGCCCATCCAGAATGGCACGACGTCGGCAACCTGATGCTGGGCGCGGTCGCGCAGCACCTCGCCGGCTACATCGACCAGTACCGCGCGCTGGTGCTGGGCGCGCTGGCGCCGACGGTCGCGCACCCGAAGACCGGCCAGCCGACCGCGCTGTCGCTCGATAATTTCGACGAATGCGGCAGGCCGCACCTGAAGGCGCTGATGCAGTCGATGTACCGCTGCGGGTCGATCAACCTGCAGAAGTACCTGCAGGGTTCCGGCGGCTATCACCACTGGCATTCCGAGGTCTATCCGCAAAACGCCAGCTGCGAGACCCTGCACCGCGTGCTGCTGTTCCAGTTTTACCTGAACGACGTGGCGGACGGCGGCGAGACCGAGTTCCTGTACCAGGGCCGCAAGATCGAGGCGCGCAAGGGCCGCCTGATCATTGCGCCGTCGGGCTTCACGCACACCCATAAAGGGCATGTGCCGGCCAGCGGGGACAAATATATAGCGACCTCGTGGGTACTGTTCAGGCGGGCGGAGGAGTTGTTCGGGAAGGCAGGCGGGTAAGCGTCGCCCCGCTCAATCCGGCCGCGTCGACAGGGCCACGACCGCCACACCGGCAGCGACGATCAGTGCATCCTCGATCAGTCCGCTGCGGGTCTGGCCGATGCGCGCCATGGCCCGCTTGCGGCCGGCCAGCGTTAGGTAGGCGAGCGGGACGGCGGTGGCAACCGCGACCGCCGCTCCGGCCTGTTCCCGACCGCGCGGCGCCAGCGCGGCGCCGGCGATGCCGGCACTCATCACGCGCGCCAGCAGGCCCAGGAATACCGTGCGGTCGGGCGCGCTCTTCATCTTGTCGCCGGCCAGTTCCCCAGCCCCCATCGCCAGCGCACCGAACTTGAACAGAGGACGATCGAGGAGCATGAGCTCCCCCGGCGTACGGCGGCCTGCAAGGCGCGCGGTCGCGATCGTGGCCATGGGTGTCATCGAACGCGCGCTGGCAACGGCGCCGATCAGGGCTGAGGGCAACAGGCTGGGAGTTCTCATCGTGGTGCATCCTTGTGTCGTGAAGTGTCAGCAGGCGCCCGTGCAAGCCGCACGGGTCGCCGGCCTGTCTGCGAACGGTCCGGAACGGACTCCGGTTTCGCCGACGTCCGCTCGACTATAGCCGCCCTGCCGGCAGGGTGTCGCCACCCTGCCCGGCCCGCCTCCTGCTTGCGCCTGCAAGGGCATCCCGCATGCGGACCGTCCGGCCAGGCCTGCCTGGATGCCCTCTCGACACCCCAGTGGACGAGAACTAATAGTGCCGATCGCCCAACAATCTTTCCTCTCAGATTTAACATTCTGTCGAAATTCTTTACATCATTGTTAAATACTGATGAGCTGGCATTTCGCAAGTACCTGAAAACAAAAGAGAAATTTTTGCTGGCACGTTAATCGCTTAGAGAGTGTTACTTTTCCCGCTGTTTCTGATTAAAGGTTACTCAAATGAAATTCCTGAACAAACTTGCCTGTGCTGCCGCTGTCGCAATGTCCTTCGCTGGTGCGGCCAACGCCGCCACCATCCTGACCGACTGGCGTTTCAACCCGAACGGCGGCGGTTTCGATAACGCCCAGGTCATCGGCGAATACCTGGACATCAACGGCAACTCGTTCATCCAGCTGACCCCGACCGGCGAGCGCAGCTTCAGCTTCGTCGAGCACGCAGTGTTCAACATCCTGCAGGCCGACAGCAACGGCCAGTCCTTCAACGACCGTTTCGAAGGCGGCAACATCAGCGCGGTCTTCGAAGGCTTCGGTAACGGCACCCGCGGCACCGGCTCGACGGCCGGCTCGTTCACCTTCGAAGGCGGCACCATCCGCATCTTCCAGAACCCGACCGACGGCCAGTACGGCGGCACCGAAGGCATCTACGGCGCCAACCTGGGCACCGAAATCGCCACCTTCGACGTCCTCGCCGGCGGCGGCGGCCAGGTCGATGCCAGCGGCAGCCCGATCGCCAACGGCCAGGTGAGCGTGTTCGCCCGCGCTACCGACATGGAGCCAGGCTACTTCTTCCGCAGCAACGGCCAGGACCTGTCGATGGAATCGATCCTCGCGTTCGCGTTCACCAACGCTAACCCGATCGTCAACCCGAACAGCGCTGCAACGCCTAACCTGGTGTCGGAAGTGGCCTGCCAGTACGCCGGCTTCACCGGCGCCGGCTGCAACGGCGGCACCTACGCCAACGCACCAGGCCAGTACTTCTTCATCTCGAACAATGGCCAGTTCAAGCTGGCTGAAGTTCCAGAGCCAGGCTCGCTGGCCCTGTTCGGCATCGCCCTGCTGGGCGCCGGCTTCGCCAGCCGCAAGCGCATTGCCAAGAAAGCCTAAGCATTGTTGGATACCGGCTGCCGGAAACGGCGGCCTGGAGGAATGCCAGTCAGTTGATCTGACTGGCATTTTTTATTGGCCCTTCCCATGCGCCTGCCCTTTCATCGGGCCGGCTGCCGGCCGGTCGTCCTGTGGTGCGGCCTGTCGCACGCTTCGCCGGGCATGCCCGAGCGCGGCTACAATGCCAGCCTGCCCACTCGCTCCAGAGGTCCGCATGCGTTTTCTTCCATCCTGGCTCGCTCCCGCCGCCTTCGCCACTACTCTATCGCTGCTGTCGGGTTGCGCCGCCGTCGACCACATCGCCTCCACTCGCCTGATCGAGCGCCATGTCGCGCAGGACTACAGCGGCGTCGTCGCAGTGCGCGCGGATGCCCGTTCGAGCCTGGTGACCCGCGGCTACGGCCTGGCCCTGCGCGAGCAGCCGCAGGCGAATACGCAGGACACCCGCTTCATGATCGGCTCGGTCACGAAATGGATCAGCGCCGTCACCGTGCTGCGCCTGTCCGACATGGGCAAGCTCGACCTGGATGCGCCGATCGCGCGCCACCTGCCGGAACTGCCGCCGGAAAACGGTGCGGTGACCCTGCGCCAGCTGCTGTCGAACCGCAGCGGCATCCCGAACGGCGTGTCGCAAGCGCTGCGCAAGGATCCGTCCATCGGCAACCTGGAGATCGGGCCGGTCGCGGCAGCGCTGCGCTTCGGCGCCGGCGCACTCACTGCCCCACCGGGCGAGAAATGGGATTACTCGGCCACCAACTGGCTGCTGGTGGCCGCCGTCGTGGAACGGGCCAACAAGCAGGCGTTCACTGAAACGGTGGAGGAACTTGTGTTCGCCCCGGCAGGCGTGCGCGACACGAGTTTCGCGGAGACCGGTTACGAGGACGCGGTCGGGATGGCGGTGGCCTACGCCAGCTCGGGCGCACGCAAGACACCGCCCGCCCCGCCGATGGCGGCTGCCAGCGGCACCCTGTACAGCACGGCGCGCGACCTGGTCGCCATCGCCGACGCCGTGTATTTCACTCAGTTATTGTCGGACAGGGCACGCAAGGAGCTCATGGCGATCCAGGTCGCCTCCGAGGACTATGCGCTCGGTGGCCGGGTCAGGACGATCGCGACGAAACAGGGCCCCCGCACCCTCGCCTGGGAGTCCGGCGTCAGTGGCGGGTACAAGACCTTGCTGGCCTACGACCCGCGCGACGGCCGGGCCGTCGTCCTGCTGAACAATACCGACATGCAGCAGTCGGATCAGGCGAAGATGGCGATTGCCTTGTTCGACGCGATGTAGGCGCCTGTCAGCGGGCAGGAATGTGGCGGCGCTGCACGCGGATTCGGTGCCCGTCCATGGTCGCAGTCAATCGGCAAGTACCCGCCATCACACTGCTGGCAGCGACCGCAATAACGCGATATTCGAAGAGTAAACGAGCCAGCCGAGTACGCCGCAGTTGACGGCGACCGTCAGCCAGAACGCGATACGAAAGGATTCCTTCTTCGACTTGTGCCGAAGCAGGTGTTGCGCCACCAGGGCGCCGGGCCAGCCCCCGAGCAGGGCAAGGACGTGCAGGGTACTTTCTTTTGTCCTCCATTGACCATTTCGCGCTGCCGACTTGTCGATCTTGTAGGCAATGAAGGTCAACACGCTCAAGAACATGTACGCGCCAAACACGGAAGGCGGTACTTTGTCAGCCGACACAGCGATGGCCAGGAGTATCAGGAAGCCGATTGCCATGCTTGGCCGGCTCTTGCGCGGTTGGGCGGCCGCCTGGCGCGTTCCTCCGGCGCGAACGAAAGCAACCTTCTCGGCGCGTGCCTGTCCTTTTTCGTTGATGGTCAGTTCGTACGTCACCATGTCGTCTGCCAGCGGACGGCTGCCACGATCGGAAAACGATTTAATGTGAACGAAAACCGCCGGCCCGCCGCCGTTAGGCTTGATAAACCCGAACCCTTGCTCATCCTTCCAGGACGTGATTTTTCCTTGGTACCGCGGGGTGCTGTGGGCTCTCATCTGACGGTCGATATCTTGTAGACGAGGAAAGTGTAGCTTGAAGGTTTCCTGGGCGCAATTACCGCTTGCTGGCTAGCCTGTGCTCAAGCTGCTGCGACTACCATTGACGACTAATCGCCCCGCCCGTAAGTCGCGCGTATTGTCGCTCGCTCTGCTGCCAATTGTGCGGACAGCCGGGCGGGTTTCGCTACTTTGTAGCAAATCAAACCGAAGACAGGACCGAGACCGACTGCATATCCTCCAATGATCATCATCGCTTCTTCCCATTTATTTACTGGAAAGCTTACGCAAAACAGCATCATGGGCAGAGCAGCGGTAGTTATTCCAATTGACCACAATGGAATCCTGGAAAATACGCCAAGCAAATAACTGGCGAAAATGATTGCTATGACCGTTACCACTAAAAGCAGCGGACTAAAAGAATCCATTTTCAGCTTCCTGTTTGCCCATTACCGAAGGGCTGACAATGGGCACGAGCCCTGTTATCCCCATGCCTGGCGACGCACCGCCAACTCAGGCCTGGCGGTCGCTGCGCATGCTGCGCGAGCGCTCCTGCAGCCAGGCCACGATGCCAGGCACCAGCGACAGGACGATGATGCCGAGGATGACCGCGGTCAGATTGTCGTTGACCCACTTGATGTTGCCGAAGATGTAACCGGCCACCGTCAGGGACACCACCCACAAGGTGCCGCCTGCCACGTTGTACGACAGGAAGGTCCGATAGCGCATGCTGCCCAGCGCAGCGACGAAGGGCGCCAGGGTGCGGACGATGGGAACGTAGCGCGCCAGCACGATGGTCTTGGGGCCGTGGCGCTCGAAGAAGCGCTCGGTATGGGCGATGTGCTCGGGCTTGATGAAACGAAGCCGGTAGCCACGTTTTACACGATCGCGGAACATGGTGCCGATCGCAAAGTTGACGATATCGCCCACCACTGCCGCGACGATCAGCAGCGGGATCAGCACCGGCAGCGACAGCAGGCCTTTGGCCGCCAGTGCGCCGGTGACGAACAGCAGCGAGTCGCCGGGCAGGAAGGGCATCACGACCACGCCCGTCTCGACGAAGATCACTGCGAACAGCAGCACGTAGACCAGGACGTGGTATTCGGCCGCCAATACGGTCAAATGGCGATCGAGGTGGAGGAACCACTCGAGCAGGGTAGTCAGCATATCGTTTGTCTTTGCATTGTGTGGTGGCCATGCACGTCGAACCTGCATGGGCCGGGTAGGAAAGCAGCCGGTTCGGCGGCGGCATGCGCGACAATCCGTCCAGACAGGGTTGCGTCGGACGACGGCGCCGGCATGGCCCGCGCATAGTCGAGCCGCACGCATTGTAATGCGTAGCGTGCCTTTGTTGCAGATCCGGACGATCCCGGCAACCCGTAAGGCCGGCGTGCAGCCACGCTACCGGCACGCATGCGTGCCGGTAGCCTCAGCGCAAAGGTCAGGTGCGACGGCCCTTCAGTTGTGAATATATTTCGCGAACACGTCGCTGAAATCGCGCTTCTTGTGGGTGTCGAGCATGGCCGTGTTCAGGGCGTCCAGCAACTCCAGGTATTGGCTGACGAGACTGCCCGCGCCGGGCGCGATATTCAGTTTGTGCACCGAAGCCGTGGCGTCGAGCGTACGCAGCGCATTGTCGCGGCAGACCGCATCGCGCTGCTGCTGCTTGCCGATCGAGATCAGGGCCTTGTAGATGTCCTTGAGCTGTTCGATGAAGGCCTTCTTGATGTCGATCGAGAACAGCACGTTGTCCAGCTTGAACTTGAGTTCGACGTCCATGTCCAGCGTACCGGCGGTCTCGATGCTGACGCTGGAGACCTCGTGCGATGCATAGTCGTAGCGCTTGATCGTGCGTTTCGAGGACACGGCCGAATCGCCGTCGACATGGATCAGCGCCAGGTTCGTGAAGCAGTACTCGTCCTTCTTGCTCTTGATGAGGAAGAAAATCTGTTCGCCGTCTTCGCTGAACAGGTAATCGTCCGCATCGACCTTGCTGTAATCCGCAGGCCCGACGATGACGCCGATATCGCTGATGCCCAGTGCTTCTGCCGCCAGTTTCTTGAACATGATCGCCCTCGCGTTATAAAAGCTTCAAATTACCATCAATGGATGACGACGGATGGCTTCCTGTCGTTCGCATCCCGGATTTTTTCAAGCGGTGTCCCGGCTCCGGTCCGCTCAGGGGGCTGGCGCTTTCGGCGGCGGCACCGGATTGAATTCCTGCGACCAAACCACCGCCGCGATCTTCCAGCCGTTCTCGGTACGCACCATCTGCCAGCTTTCCTTGCCCCAGTTTTCCCTGTACGTGCCGAACATGAAGCTGTAGTCGAACCAAACCTGGGCCACCTCGCCGTCGGTGTCGATGCGCACATTGGAGAAGGTCTCCTCCAGGCGTTCCTTTTCCTTCGCGATGGAATCGATGAACTTGCGTGGGCTGCTGCTGAAACTCTTCTTTGGGCGCGGCAGCTTGGGGTCGGGACGGTTGGCGTAGATCCGTTCGATGCTGGCGTCGGTGGTGACGCCGGACCAGGTGATGTCCTCTTTGAGGAACAGTTTGAGGAAGGTGTCCTGGTCCTTGTCGATGATCGCCTTGCGGAAGGTCTCGATCACGCGTTCGATCTCCTGTTTGCCGGTGGCGTCCTGGGCAAAGGCCATGTGCGGAGCAAACAGCAGCAGGGAAAGGGACAGGCAGGTGGCGAAGCGGTTCATCATGTCTCCCGAAAGGAAAACATGAGTATAGGAAATTGAAAGACGAACAGATTCACCAAATGTAACGCTTCGATCGACGGGAACACGGGTTTGGAAATAAAAAAGCGGCGCATCGAGCGCCGCTTCTTCATCCCGGGCACGAGGCTCAGGTGTTGTTCACCACCAGCCGCGGTTCGCCCGCGGCGCCGAAGCGGGCGCGGATCGAGGCGGCGATGCCCTTGGCGTCGAGGCCGACGGAGGCCAGCAGTGCGGCGGGGTCGCCCTGGTCGATGAACTTGTCGGGCAGGCCCAGGATCAGCAGCGGCTTGACGATGCCGGCGGCGGCCATCGCTTCGGCCACGGCGGCGCCGGCGCCGCCCATGGTCGCGCCCTCTTCCACCGTCACGAAGACCTCGTGGTCGGCTGCGAGCTGCTTGACCAGTTCGACGTCGAGCGGCTTCACGAAGCGCATGTTGGCGACCGTCGCGTTCAGTTCAAGAGCCGCGCCCATGCTCGGCGCCACCATGGAGCCGAAGGCCAGGATCGCGATCTTTTCGCCCTGGCGCTTGATCTCGCCCTTGCCGATCTCGAGCGAGGTGAGTTCAGGCTGGATCGCCGCGCCGATGCCGGCGCCGCGCGGGTAGCGCACGGCGGCCGGACCCGGGTAGTGGTAAGCCGTCGTCAGCATCTGCCGGCACTCGTTCTCGTCCGATGGCGCCATGACGACCATGTTCGGGATGCAGCGCAGGTAAGGCAGGTCGTAGTTACCGGCGTGGGTGGCGCCATCGGCGCCCACCAGGCCGGCCCTGTCGAGTGCGAAGGTCACGTCCAGGTTTTGCAGCGCCACGTCGTGGATCAGCTGGTCGTAGCCGCGCTGCAGGAAGGTCGAGTAGATCGCGACGACCGGTTTCAGGCCTTCGGTCGCAAGGCCTGCGCCGAAGGTCACCGAGTGCTGCTCGGCGATGCCGACGTCGAAATAGCGCTCCGGGTACTGCTGGTGGAAGCGCACCATGCCCGAGCCCTCGCGCATGGCCGGCGTGATGCCGACCAGGCGGCCATCGACGGCCGCCATGTCGCACAGCCAGTTGCCGAAGACTTCGGTGTAGGTCATCTTGGCCGGCGCGGTCGACGGGATGATGCCCTCGGTCGGGTTGAATTTACCCGTGCCGTGGTACAGGATCGGCTCGGCCTCCGCCAGCTTGTAGCCCTGCCCTTTTTTCGTCACGACGTGCAGGAATTGCGGGCCCTTGAGCTTCTTGATGTTTTCCAGCGTCGGGATCAGCGAGTCGAGGTCGTGGCCGTCGATCGGGCCGATGTAGTTGAAGCCGAATTCCTCGAACATCGTGGCAGGGACCACCATGCCCTTCGCGTGTTCTTCGAGGCGGCTGGCCAGCTCGCGCAGCGGGCCCGGCAGCACGGTCTTGCCGACGCTCTTGGCGGCGGCGTAGAACTGGCCGGACATGAGGCGCGCGAGGTAGCGGTTGAGGGCGCCCACCGGCGGCGAGATCGACATGTCGTTGTCGTTCAGGACTACCAGCAGGTTGCAGTCTTCCTCGACGCCGGCGTTGTTCAGGGCCTCGAAGGCCATGCCGGCCGTCATCGAGCCGTCGCCGATCACGGCGATCGCGTGGCGGTGCTCGCCCTTGATCTTGGCGGCGGCGGCCATGCCGAGCGCGGCCGAGATCGAGGTCGACGAGTGGGCGGTGCCGAAGGTGTCGTATTCGCTTTCGTCGCGCTTCGGGAAGCCCGACAGGCCGTGCAACTGGCGCAGCGACCCCATGCGCTCGCGGCGACCGGTGAGGATCTTGTGTGAATAGGTCTGGTGCCCCACGTCCCAGACAATGCGGTCGTGCGGGGTTTCGAACACGTAGTGCAGCGCGATGGTCAGTTCCACCGTGCCCAGGTTGGACGACAGGTGGCCGCCGGTCTTCGAGACCGACTCCAGCAGGAACTGGCGCAATTCGTTGGCCAGGGGCGTCAGCTGGGTGCGCGAGAGCAGGCGCAGGTCCGACGGGTCGTTGATGGTTTCTAGCAGTTTCATTTATGCCTTCCGCTGCACGATCAGGTCCGCGAGTTCGCGCAGCCGCAGTGCTTGTTCTCCAAATGGCGCCAGCGCGTCATGCGCATCGCGCCGCAATTGCTCGGCGAGCGCCGTCGCCTGTTCCATGCCGAGGATCGATACATAGGTCGGCTTGTTGTCGGCCGCGTCCTTGCCGGCGGTCTTGCCGAGCGTGGCCGAATCGGCCGTGGCGTCGAGGATGTCGTCGATGACCTGGAAAGCGAGACCGATCGCCTTCGAATAGGCATCCAGGGCTTCGCGCTCCGGCGCGTCGAGGTCCTTGCCGCACAGGGCGCCCAGCAGCACCGAAGCGCGCAGCAGCGCGCCCGTTTTGAGCTGGTGCATCTGTTCGAGCTGTTCGCGCGTCAGCGACAGGCCGACGCTGTCGAGGTCGATCGCCTGGCCGCCGCACATGCCGCTCGAGCCGGCGGCGCGCGCCAGCAGCTGCAGCATGGCGACCTGGCGCGCCGGCGGCAACGACGTGTTCGAGGCCAGCAGCTCGAAGGCCTGGGCCTGCAGCGCGTCGCCCACCAGCAGGGCGGTCGCTTCGTCATAGGCCACGTGCACGGTCGGCTTGCCGCGGCGCAGCGCGTCGTCGTCCATGCAGGGCATGTCGTCGTGCACCAGCGAATACACGTGGATCATTTCCAGCGCACAGGCGGCACGGCTCAGGGCGGCCGGGCCGGCATCGAACAGCGCGCCGCTGGCGTAGACCAGCAGCGGACGCACGCGCTTGCCGCCGCCGAGCGTCGTGTAGCGCATCGCCTCGTGCAGCTTGTGCGGCACCGCGTCGGCAGGCGGCAGGAAGGTCGACAACGCCTCTTCCACTTCGGCCTGCACGCCCGCCATCCACTGGGCGAACGGAACGCTTGTCATCGATCGCCCTCGCCCACGCCCTCGGCGCTGAACGGTTTGAGCATGTCGCCTTCCAGGATCCTGACCTGCGACTCGACCCGGTCGAGCTGGGCTGCGCAATACTTCACCAGCTCGGAACCGCGTGCATAGGCGGCCACCGACGCTTCCAGCGGCAGCTGGCCGCCTTCCATCTGGGTGACGAGCTGGGCCAGTTCGGCCATTGCCTCTTCGAACGAGGCCGGCGGCGTGGTCGCTCCAGCGTTGATATTGTTTGCCATAGTGTCTTGTTGTGTTGGGCCGGCGAAGCTGCCCCTGTGCGCAACCGGTGCGCCATGGGGGAGTCCAATCGCGTATTTTAAAACAATCCTAACCCTTGGGGTGGCCGGCGCACCTGTCGAGATGCCTGCAATGCAATTCGCATGGTAGCGCAATCGCCACAATTTCGATGAAAACGATGCCCTTTCGGCAATCTCTTTGCCACTGCGGGCCCCAAAGTCGTGAGGGCCCACGACTGTCGAGCTCGTTCCACGCTATAATCTAAGGTTCTGTCCGAAACACCGTATCTCTGCAGCCAGAATACTGGTCTTTGGATTCTTATTCTCTTCTTTGGCAATGTGCTTTTATAAGGGGGGTTGGGATGTCCGATCTGGCTACCCACGCCAAGCTGGCGCGCTCGTGCGCTCAGCTTCCGGTAAATGTTTACTTTGATGAAGCGCTGTTGCAGCGTGAACTCCAGCACCTGTTCAAGAACGGCCCGCGCTACGTCGGCCACGAACTGATGGTGCCGGAAACGGGCGATTTCGCGACGCTGCCTTCGGAAAACGAAGGCCGCATGCTGGTGCGCAACGCCAACGGCATCGAGGTGCTGTCCAACGTCTGCCGCCACCGCCAGGCGCTGATGTTCAATGGCCGCGGCAACGCGAACACGATCGTGTGCCCGCTGCACCGCTGGACCTACGACCTCAAGGGCGAGCTGATCGGCGCGCCGCATTTCGCGGAAACGCCCTGCCTGAACCTGTCCAAGACCTCGCTGCAAAGCTGGAACGGCCTGCTGTTCGAGCAGAACGGCTACAAGGTCATGGACACCCTGCGCGGGATGTCGGTCGACAAGGACCTCGACTTCTCCGGCTACCTGTTCGACCACGTCGAAATCCACGACGTCGACTACAACTGGAAAACCTTCATCGAGGTCTACCTGGAGGACTACCACGTCGAGCCCTTCCACCCGGGCCTGGGCAATTTCGTGTCCTGCGAAGACCTGAAATGGGAATTCGGCCGCGAGTTCAGCGTGCAGACCGTCGGCGTGAACCGCGGCCTGCAGAAGGCCGGCTCGCCGACCTATAAAAAGTGGCAGGAAGCCGTCCTGAAGTTCAACGGCGGCAAGGAGCCGAAACAGGGCGCCATCTGGCTGACGCTGTACCCGAACGTCATGGTCGAGTGGTATCCGAACGTGCTGGTCGTGTCGACCCTGTGGCCGCTCGGCCCGCAGAAAACGCGCAACGTGGTCGAGTTCTACTACCCGGAAGAGATCGCCCTGTTCGAGCGCGAGCTGGTCGAAGCCGAGCGCGCCGCCTACATGGAGACCTGCATCGAGGACGACGAGATCGCCCAGCGCATGGACGCCGGCCGCAAGATCCTGTTCGAGCGCGGCGTCAACGAAGTCGGCCCCTACCAGTCGCCGATGGAAGACGGGATGCAGCACTTCCACGAGTGGTACCGCAGCAAGATAGAGCTATAAGCCCGAGTTGTCACCATAGGAACCTGATGCCTTCACTCTGGATGCTGTTTGCCAGCTTCGCGTTCGCCGCCATGGGCGCCGGCGTGAAGCTGGCGTCCGAGTTCTACACCACTTCCGAACTCCTGTTCTACCGCGGCCTGATCGGCTCCGTCGTCCTGCTGGCCATCGTGCGCCACCAGGGCGGCAGCTTCCGCACCACCTTCCCGAAAGAGCACCTGTTCCGCAGCCTGGTGGGCGTGATCTCGCTCTGGCTGTGGTTCTTCGCCATCGGCAAGCTGCCGCTGGCCACCGCCATGACCCTGAACTACATGGCGCCGATCTGGATCGCGGCCGGGCTGTTCATCGCTGGCTGGTGGTCGAAGACAAACACGGTCGAGTGGCCGCTGATCCTGGCCGTGGGCGCCAGCTTCTTCGGCGTCACCCTGGTGCTGCAGCCGGCCTTCGAAACCAACCAGTGGCTCGGCGGCCTGGCCGGCGTCTGCTCCTCGGTGATTTCGGCGATGGCCTACATGCAGGTGCGCAAACTTGGCCAGATGGGCGAGCCGGAATACCGCGTCGTGTTCTATTTCTCGCTGACGACCACGATCGCCGGCCTGGCCGGGGTGCTGTCGGGCGACGGCCAGGCGACCGGGCTGCCCTTCCATTCCCACACGCAGGGCGGGCTCCTGCTCCTGCTCGGGATCGGCTGCGCCGCCCTGATGGCGCAGATGGCCATGACGCGCGCCTACCGCGTCGGCAAGGTGCTGGTGGTGGCGAACCTGCAGTACACCGGCATCGTGTTTTCCAGCCTGTGGGGCCTGATGCTGTGGGGCGACCGCTTCGACTGGCATGTGTGGCTGGGCATCGCCGTCATCCTCGCTTCGGGCATCGCCGCGACGTTCTACAATACGCGCAGCACGCCGAAAGGCCCTGCCATCAAGAAGACCGACCCGATCGCCAGCGAACTGTGAGGAGCCCATGTACACGACCCTGATTTCCGCCCAAGACCTTGCCGCGCACATCGCGCATTTCGACACGCCGGACTGGGTTGTCGTCGACTGCCGCCACGACCTCGTCAACCTCGCCTTCGGCCGCGAAGCCTATGCCGCGGGCCACCTGCCGGGCGCCGTGTTCGCGGACATGGAAACCGCCCTGTCGGGCCCCAAGCGCGGCGACGACGGCGTGTTTCGCGGACGCCATCCGCTGCCGGCCAAGGAAGCGCTGGCCGAGACCCTGCGGGGCTGGGGCATCAACGACGGCACCCAGGTTGTGGCCTACGACGCCCACGGCGGCATGTACGCCGCGCGCCTGTGGTGGCTGCTGCGCTGGCTCGGGCACGAAGCCTCGGCGGTGCTCGACGGCGGCCTGCCGGCCTGGCAGGCGCTCGGGCACCCGGTGGTGACCGAGGTCGCAGCAAAACCGCGCGGCAGCATCGAAGCGCGTGCGCCTTTCGTGCCGACGGTGACGGTGGCCGAGGTGCTGGAGAATCTCGAAACGGCCAAACGCACGGTGGTCGATGCGCGCGCGGCCGACCGCTTCCGCGGCGAGAACGAGACCATCGATCCGGTCGGCGGGCACATCCCGGGCGCGAAAAACCGCTTCTTCAAGGACAACCTGCAGGCCGACGGCCGCTTCAAGGCGCCCGAGCAGCTGCGCGAAGAGTTCGAGGGGATCATCGGCGCGCCGCAGGACGCGATCATGCAGTGCGGCTCGGGCGTCACCGCCTGCCACAACCTGCTGGCATTGGAGGTGGCCGGCATGCCGGGCGCTGCCCTGTATCCCGGGTCGTGGAGCGAGTGGAGCAGCGACCCAGGGCGGCCGGTCGCCACCGGCTCCGCCACGAAGGACTGATCGATGGAACGCAATACGCGACAGCGCAAGGCCATCCACCAAACCATCTCCGATGCGGGCCGGCCGCTTGCGCCCCAGGAGATCCTCGAGCACGCGCAAGGCGTGGTGCCGGGTATCGGCATGGCCACCATCTACCGCAACATCAAGGCCCTGCTCGAGGCCGGCGAGATCACGGCCGTGTCGCTGCCGGGCGGCGGCGACCGCTACGAACTGTCCGGCCATGGCCACCACCACCATTTCCACTGCCGCAGCTGCGACCGCGTGTACGAAGTGCACGCCTGCCCGGGCGACATGCAAAAGCTCACGCCGGAAGGCTTCGTGCTCGAATCGCACGAGCTGACCCTCTATGGCGTGTGCAGCCACTGCCGCTGACGCGGCCCCGGCTTCACTTGCAGGGCTGCCCCTGCGGCGCCGCGCACTGCCGGCAGTAGCGGTGGTTGCGCAGGTGGGCGGCCAGCAGCAGCACGCTGCTGGCGACAGCCAGCACGGTCTCGAACCCTTCCCCGAAACGCGGCCCGACCACCAGTACCGCCAGCAGGAAGGCGCCCAGGCCGGCCACACCCAGCAGCAAGGCCGCCGGATCGCGGTGGGCCAGGTAACCGGGCACCAGCGCGAGCAGGACCGGCACGGTCACGCCCAGCAGCAGCGCCTCGTGCAGGCCGTGGTGGTGTCCGCCTTTCAGTCCCAGCAGCGGGAACGCGAGCAGCAGCAATGGCATGGCCAGGCAGTGCACCAGGCACAGCATGGAGGCGGCCATGCCGGCGTAGTCGGCGAAGCGGATCAGCTTTTTCATGGTCAGAAGACGAAGCGCACGCCGGCCGTCAGGTTACGCCCCTGCAGCGGCGCCGCTTCCTTGATGAACGAGGTGTGGCTGAAGGCCAGTTCGTCGGTCAGGTTGTTGATGCGCGCGTAGAGCTGGGCCGGCACGCCGCCGATGCGGGTCGTGTAGTGGGTGCCCAGGTTGAGCATGGTGTAGCCGCCGGTCGGTTCTTCGAAGGCGGCCACCCTGTCCTGGGTGCCGACGCGCGAGAGCTCGACCATGCCATGCCAGGACTGCCAGTCCGCGTTCAGGCGCACGCCGATCCGGTGCGCCGGGATGCGCGGGATGTTCCGGTCGCCGCCGCCATCGAAGCGGGCCCGCACCAGGTCGCCGAACAGGGTCGCATCGAACACCGGCGAGAAGCTGTGGCGCAGCTCTCCCTCCAGTCCCGTGAAGACCGCGTCGCGCTGGGCATACTCGACCAGCTGGAAGCCTTCGTGGTCGTCGAGGGTGTGGGCATGGATGTAATTGCCGACGCGGTTGCGGAAAGCGCTCAGCGAGAAAGTGGTGGCGCCGGCGAACTTGCGCAGCGTGAGGTCGACGTTGTTCGAGGTCTCCTTTTGCAGGTCCTCGTTGCCGATCTCGTAGGTGCTGGTGGCCAGGTGCACGCCGTCGGCGTACAGTTCCTCGGCGGTCGGCAGGCGGTGGCTGCGCGCCAGCGAGGCCCGCAGCGAGTAATCGGGCGCGAACTTCCAGACCGCGCCGGCGGCGACCGATGTGCCGCGCGCCTTCGTGTCGCCGCGGCCTGGCGCGTCGACCTCGATCCGCTGCCGCTCGTGGCGCAGGCCCGCTTCGAAACGCCAGTCGCCCAGGCGGTATTCCTCGGTAGCGAACAGCGCGTCCTTTTTCGTGACCGTCGGCGGCACGTAGCCTTCTTCGCCCTCGGTGCGGAAGTCGCGCTGCGTGGTCTGCACGCCGACGACGCCGCGCAGGCCGCCGACCGGCACGTGCTCGAGTTCGACGCGTGCATCGTGGGCCTTGTTGAAGAAGCTGGTGGCCACCACGCCCTCTTCCAGTTCGTCGTGGCGATAGTCGGTGAACGAGGCGCGCAGGCGGGCCTTGCTGAAGCCGGCCAGCGGGTTGCGGTATTCGCCGCGCAGGTCCCAGCGGTCGCTGTCGAGCTTTACGACAGGGACTTCTTCGGCGCCGTGCTCGTGTTCGTGATCGTGGCCCTCGTGTTCGCCGTGCCCCTCGTGCCCCTCGTGCTCATCGTGCTCATCGTGGCCGCCGCAGTGCAGGTGGTCGCCATGCGGATGGCAGCTGCCGAATTCATGGTTGTGCCCCGGGATGCCGTATTCGTTG
Organism: Massilia sp. SYSU DXS3249; assembly: GCF_053668055.1. Classification (NCBI taxonomy): domain Bacteria; kingdom Pseudomonadati; phylum Pseudomonadota; class Betaproteobacteria; order Burkholderiales; family Oxalobacteraceae; genus Massilia; species Massilia sp. SYSU DXS3249. Next base: position 82,071 of record NZ_JBSIPX010000012.1, read on the forward strand.
CGTTCCTTGGTGTACGCCGCGCCGAGGTAGCCGCGCGCGCCGATCCACGACAGGCCGACGCTGCCCGATTCGGTCTTCCTGAAGCTGCCGGCGACCTTGCCGCCTTCGCTCCAGCCGTCGCCCACGCGATAGGCGCCGGCGTCGCGCTTGACGCCTTCGGCGTGGACGGCCACGCTGCCGGCGCCGCCGGTGACTTCGAAGGCGCCGGTCTTCTCGCGCGCCGCCGAGTTGCCGCGCAGTTCGGCGCTGCCTTCGACCGGCGCGGCCGGCATCGCGCTCGGGATCTTGCGGTCGAGGATGTTGACGACGCCGCCCACCGCCCCGCCGCCATAGGCCAGCGCCGAGGGGCCGCGCAGCACCTCGATGCGCTCGGCCAGGAGCGGCTCGAAGCCGACCGCGTGGTCCGGGCTGATGGTCGAGGCGTCCTGGATCTCGGCGCCGTCCGACAGGATCTTGACGCGCGGCCCGTCCATGCCGCGGATGACCGGGCGGCTGGCGCCGGCGCCGAAGTGGCTCGAGGTGATGCCCGGCTGGTTGGCCAGGGTCTCGCCCAGGGTCGACTCGCGGGCACGCACCAGGGCGCCGCCGGAGAGCGAGGTGACAGGCGTGATCATGTCGTCGCCCAGCAGGCCCAGCGCACTGGCCGACACCACCACGGTCGGGATACTGTCGGGATCGGCCTGCAGCCTGGCGCCGGCCGATTGGGCATGGGCGCCGGGCGAAACGCCGAAAGCGAACAGGATGGCCAGTGCAAGCGGGGTGCGGCGGCAGGTCAGGGAGGGCATGAACGACTTCCTTTCGATGAGTGAGCGTGCACGCGGCGGGCACACGCCCCCGCGCTTTCTCGATAATGATAAGTCATTCTCATTAAAAGCTCAACCGAGGGCGTGCGCCCTGCCGGCGTCATGCAATCAGGCAACGCGGCGAAACAAGCCCGGATAGTGCAGGACGAGGCCGTCCTCGCCGACATGCAGCTCGGCCTGGAAGGCGCTGTCGACGCTCTCGAAGCGGACGAGCCGAGGGCCGAGCCGGGTGTAGGCCTGCCGGGCCGGCACCACCGTCAGCTCGGGTACCTGGATCCAGGCAACGTCGATTTCCCGACGTTGGTGGAGCGCCGCACCAAGGCGGCGGATGGGCAAGGTGTTGGTGAAGCAGCTGGCGGTGAGGTCGACGTCGATGCAGCCGTCGAGCGCGGCGATGGCTACGCCGTCGCGCTCCTGCCAGCGGCCCAAGCCGTCGGCGTACAGCTCCAGGCGGGCGCCGCCCGCCACCTCGACGAGGACCTGCCTGGTGCGCCAGGCCTTGTCGCAGCGGATGGCATAGAAGGCGCCATAGTCGGCGCCGGACTCCGTGCCGGCGACGACGCCCTGCGCAACGATGGCGTCCCCCTCCTCGCGCAGCACCATGTGTTCGATCCCGATCCCGGTCTCGGGCATCCAGCGGCAGGTCTTCATGGCGGCTCCTCGCGTCGGCGCGGCCGGGCACGGCTTGCCGCGAGGGCAAGCGCTGCCGGCCAGGAAAGCGGGATGATACGCCCGGCCGCCTTAGCGCGCCGTCAGGAACAGCACGATCACGACACCCAGCGCGATCAGCAGCACCTGGGGGATCGACTCCTTCACCGTTGCTCTCCTCTGCATCTGCGGCATGAGGTCGCTCACGGCGATGTAGATGAAGCCCGAGGAGGCGAACACCAGCACGTAGGGAATCAGGCCGCTGGCCTGGTCGAGGGTGTAGTAGCCGAGCAGGCCGCCCGCCACCGACAGCAGGCTGCACAGCAGGTTGAAGACGTAGGCGCGCAGGCGCGAGAAGCCGGCGTTGAGCAGCACGATGAAGTCGCCGATCTCGGTCGGGATCTCGTGGGCGACGATGGCCAGCGCGGTGACGATGCCCAGCTCCGGGTTGGCCAGGAAGGCGGCCGCGATCAGGATGCCGTCGACGAAGTTGTGCATGCCGTCGCCGACCAGGATCATCCAGCCCGACTTGCCGGCCTCGCGCGCGTCGTGGCCATGTCCGTGGTGGTGGCCGTCGCCCTCGTGGTGGTGCGAGTGGCGCAGCAGGGCCGCTTTTTCGAGCAGGAAGAAGGTCAGCAGGCCGGCCAGCAGCGTGGCGAACAGTTGATGGGTGTCGGCGCCGGACTCGAAGGCTTCGGGCAGCGCGTGCAGCAGCGTGGTCGAGAGCATGATGCCGACCGACAGGCTGACCAGCCGCTCCACCATTTTGGAGAGCAGCGTGAACGAAAATACCGCCGCGGCCGAGATGCTGACGACGCCGGCGATCAGGGTCGCCAGCAGGATGGAGATGAGAATCGGGTCGATGTGAAGCCTCTTGTTCTGTTCTTGTGCGGCGCGCCCGGCATCGCGCTTGTTTGCAATGCGCTGCGCTGCGCGGCAAGCCGGGCATTGTACAGTGCCCGGCTCATGCGCGTCTCACTTCAAGAGATCACACTACGCCGTGGGTCCGGAACCAGTCGAGGGCGCGCTTCCAGCCGTCTTTCGCGTCAAGCTCGTTGAAGCTCGGGCGGTAGTCGGCGTGGAAAGCGTGTCCCGAGTTCGGGTACACCACGAAGTCGGACTTGCTGTTGCCCTTCGCGAGCGCCGCCCGCATGCGCTCCACCGATTCGAGCGGGATGCCGGTGTCCTTCGCGCCGTACAGGCCCAGCACCGGCACCTTCAGGTTCTGCGCGACGTCGACCGGGTGCTTGGGCGAATTGGCGCTCGCCTCGCCCACCAGGCGCCCGTACCAGGCCACGCCTGCCTTGACCTTCGGGTTGTGCGCCGCGTACAGCCAGGTGATGCGACCGCCCCAGCAGAAACCGGTGATGCCGAGCTTGTCGGTGTCGCCGCCGCGCTGCCTGGCCCAAGTGACGACCGTGTCGAGGTCGAGCATGACTTGCGCGTCCGGGGTCTGCGAGACGATGTTCTTCATCAGGTCGGCGATGTTGGCGACCTTGGTCGCGTCGCCGGCGCGCACGAACAGGTCGGGCGCCAGCGCCATGTAGCCCTGCTTGGCGAAGCGGCGCGCCACGTCCTTGATGTGCTCGTGCACGCCGAAGATTTCGGAGATCACGAGGATCACCGGGGGATTCGTCTTGCCCTCGGGCTGGGCGCGGTACACCGGCACGTCCTGGCCGTTGATGACGATGATGTGGTCGCCTGCGGACAAACCCGCGGTATCGGTCTTGACCATCGTTTGCGCCACGACCGGCAGGGCCGCTGCCGCGAAACCCGAGCCGACGGCCGCCTTCAGGAACACGCGGCGGTCGACGCCCTCTTCGATGCTGCGGGCGGCAAGCAGGCTGTCGCCATCCTGTACGAGATCCTTCATGTGCATCCCCTCCGGTCGTTGGTTGTCAGGCTGACTATCTTACCGCGACATGGGGGCTTGCGCATGAGCACACAATGCGAAAGGCGCCAGATTGGGGCAGCCTGTGCGCATCAGTTAATTCATGGAATTATTTGCCTGGCCTCGTTGCTACAGACGGGCGCCGATCATCATCTGCACCTTATGCGCGAGCGCGCTGATCTCGAACGGCTTCGTCATCACTTCCATTCCAGGATCGAGCTGGCCATTCCCGACGGCCGCGGTATTTGCATACCCGGTCACGAACAGCACCTTGAGCGTCGGACGGCGCATGCGGGCGGCGTCGGCGACCTGCCGGCCATTCAATCCTCCGGGGAGGCCGACATCGGTAACCAACAGGTCGATATGCACATCCGAGTCGAGTATTTGCAGGCCGGCAGGTCCGTCATGCGCCGTCAGCACACGATAGCCGGCATCGGCCAGGATTTCCTCGACGATGTCGCGCAGCGCGTGCTCGTCTTCGATGAGGAGCACCGTCTCGCCCTGTCCCGACTTGATGGTGAGCGCATCCTCGGGCTGTTCTTCCTGCATGGCGCCGGCATACCTCGGCAGGTACAGGGACATGGTGGTGCCGCGTCCCACCTCGGACTGCACGCGCACCTGGCCCTCCGACTGGCGCACGAAGCCGTAGACCATCGACAGGCCCAGGCCCGTGCCCTCGCCCAGGGGTTTGGTGGTGTAGAAGGGATCGAAGATGCGGCTCATCACCTCGGGAGGCATGCCGCTGCCCGTATCGGTGACCGAGAGCAGGACGTACTGGCCTGGCGGGATGTCGCGTTCGCCGGTGCGCTCGTCGACCGAGGTATTCGTGGTCGCGAGCTGCAAGGTGCCGCCGTCCGGCATCATCGCGTCGCGGGCGTTGATGCACAGGTTGAGGAGCGTGTTCTCCAGCTGCGACGGATCGACTTTCGTCAGCCAGAGGTCTTTTTCGCTCAGCACGTCGACCACGACCGTGGGACCGGCCGAGCGGCGGATCAGCTCTTCCATGCCGGCGATGAGGCGGTTGACGTCGGTGGGTTTGGGGTCGAGCGTCTGCCGGCGCGAGAAGGCCAGCAGCCGCTGGGTCAGCGAGGCGGCGCGCCGGACCGACGATTCGCCGATCTCGATATAGCGGTCCAGCGCGCCGTACTGGCCGCGCTGCAGCTTGAGTTTCAGCACTTGCAGGCTGCTGCTGATGGACGCCAGCAGGTTGTTGAAGTCATGCGCCAGGCCGCCCGTCAGCTGGCCGACGGCCTCCATCTTCTGCGCCTGGCGCAGCGCTTCCTGCGCCAGGGCGAGTTCGGCTTCGTGCGCCTTGTTGGCGCTGAGGTCGCGCCCGACGGCGACGAAATTCTCGCCCTCCGCCTCCGGCGCCACGGTCCACTCGATATGCTTCCAGCCGCCCTCCCGGGTGGCGATGCGGTTCTGGAACCGGGTCGGCTGGTGGCTCTCGGCCATCCGCGTGATGGCGGCCAGCGTGCCGGGCATGTCGTCGGGGTGCATGAAGCTGGCATAAGGACGCGTCAGCAGTTCGCCCTCGCTCCAGCCCAGGACACTGGTCCACGCCGGGCTGACGGCGGACATGGTCCCTTCATAATTGGCCCGGGCCAGCATGTCCTGCGAAAGATCCCAGAGGCGGTCTCGCTCCGCGGTGCGCGTGACCAGTTCCGCTGCATGCTTTTTCTCTGTCGTGATGTCGCGGCCGATCGCATAGATCATGTCGCCGGCCGGCGCCGCCACCCAGGAAATCCAGCGGATAGAACCGTCCTTGTGCCGGTAGCGGTTTTCGATCGCAAGCCGGCCGCCGGCCGCCGCCTTTCGGTAGGCGCTGACCGCTGCAGCATGGTCCTCGGAAATAACGAACGCGTTCACGTGTCGTTCGACGAGTTCTTCCGGCACGTAGCCGAGCAGTTCCTCCCAGGCAGGATTGACGCGCCTGATTACCCCCTCGAAGTCGATGACGAGCATCAGGTCGGGCGAGATATTCCACATGTGGTCGCGCTCGGCCGTGCGCGCGGCGACCTGGCTCTCCAGCGTCTGGTTGAGCTCCCACAGCCTGGTTTCCGCAGTCTTGCGGGCGGTGATGTCCTTGAAAATGATCGCGACCTGGCGCCTGGCGGCCGGCTCGATGCGGAAGCATGCCGCCTCGAGGTGGCGGTCGGTGGCTTCGAGTTTGCGTTCGAAGCGGACCGGCTCGCCCGTCTGGAGCACGTTGCGGAAGATCGCCACCCAGGCATCGGCCTCGCTTTCCGTCAGCGCTTCGCGCGCCGTCTTGCCGACGATGTGGGAGATGCCGGCATGACGCATGTACGCCGGATTGGCTTCCAGGTGCACATAGTCCGATAGCGGGCCGCGCGGGCCGTCGATGAACTCGACGACACAAAAACCTTCGTCGATCGTGTCGAACAAGGTTCGATAGTGCGCTTCGCTATCGCTCAGCTTGTGCTCGTTCTCCGAGGCGGTGACGGGTTGAAATTCGGACATGCGGAACTCGGAATGGGTAGGCTCGGACGATAGCACACTTGGGTGAAAGCATCTTCCAGGCCTGGCCCCGGCTGTCCCTCAAGCCAGCACGATCCTGTCTCGCCCGGTTTCCTTGGCGTGATACAGCGCCCTGTCCGCCCGCCCGATGACCTCGTCACAGGGCTCGCCTGGATGGCGCGTGGCCAGGCCGGCCGAGAAGCTGATGCGCACGCCCTCGAGTCCCGGCACGGCCATGGCGTGCACGCGCTCGGCCATGCGCTCGAGCACGGCGCGCGCATCCAAGGCGGCCGTATCAGGCAGCAGCAGCAGGAATTCCTCGCCGCCCCAGCGCGCCAGCACGTCGCGGGTGCGCAGCGATGCGCGTGCCGCGGCGGCGAAGGCGCGCAGCACGGCGTCGCCGCCGGCGTGGCCGTAGCGGTCGTTGACCTGCTTGAAGAAGTCGATGTCGATCAGGGCGATGCAGGTGTCGTCGGCAAAGGCCTGGCGGCGCTCCTCGGCCTCGAGCACGCCGTTCATGTGGCGGCGGTTGACCAGCGAGGTCAGTTCGTCGACGGTGGCCAGCAACCGGATCGTCTCGAGCGCTTCCGACAACTCTCCCTTCTGGTATTTCAGGCGCGTGCGCAGCTTGCTCATTTCGCCGCTCAGGAGCGCGGTCGACATCAGGGCGCCGGCGAGGTAGCCGAAGGTGATCGCTTCGGTCGCCGGCGGGAAGCGCACCGGGTCCACCGACTGCATCCACCACATGGTCGCGCCCATGCCGAGCACGGCGCTGGCGGACAGCATCAGGGTCTGGCGCGGGCGCAGGGCGAACATGCAGAACACGATGATGACGACCGTCATCGACAGCATGGCCGCGCGCAGCGGCCCGGAGATGGCGTAGCCCCAAATGGCGCAGGTCAGCGAAAAAACGGCCTGGGCGACCGCGAGCTGGTCGGGCGCGAGTTTCAGGCGGGCGTTGGCCCGGATCAGCAGGTAGAAGGCGCTGGCGCCGCAGGCGCCGAACATGGCCAGGCCGTGCGCAGCGGCAGCATTGCTCAGGCCCTGGCCGACCTGTGCCATCAGCAGGCCGATGCAGACGACGTAGAGCACGCAGGTTGCTGCCCAATACTGGAGCATCCGGTGCAGGCCGGGCTCTTCGCTGATCAGGAAGACGGCGAGGCGGCGCAGTACGCTCATGGCCGCTCTCCCCCGGGGAGGATCCGGCTGGCTTGCCTGCGATGCAGGGGCGTGGCTCGATCAATCTGATGCGTCATCGGGTTCGGATACGGATGCGGGAATGCATGGCACAGAAGTGCACAACCGTTCAGACTTTACCGAATACGCATATCAAAGTCGAGATATTTACATCAGGAAAGAAACAGGAAAGCGCTGATAGTTTCTATACAACAACACAGTCGGGCGCCGCTCGCTGGCGCCCGGCTGTCCGTCTCACGCTGGGCCGATTACGGCGTCAGCGTGAAGTTCACGCCGGCCTGGTTGCCGGTGGCGATGCTGACCGCGTCGACGCTCTTGGCCGCGTAGCCGTTGGCCGAGGCGTCGACCCGGTAGGTGCCGCCGGTCACATTGGCGGCCGCCGCGAAGACCAGCGGACGCGCCGTGGTGTAGGCCACGAACTGCGGCGCGGCGACCGGCAGGTTGGCAATCGTGTAGGCGCCGGTGGCCAGGTCCGCGCCCTGGTACTTGATGGTCACCGTCGGGCCGGCCGCAAAGCTCTGCTTGGCCGCGACGTAGGCCACCTCGGTGCTGCTCGGCGGGGTCATGGTGACGGTGCCGCCGATGCTGCCCATGGCGCTGGCGGCCAGCGTCAGCGGCGCGGCCGTGGTCGAGAGCGAGGTGGTGCTGGTGGTCGAGGCGACCGGCACGGCGCCGATCACGGCGGCGGCGCTGTTGTCGGCCGTGATCACGACGTCGTAGTTGCCCGGGGCCAGGCGCGACAGCAGGAACTCGCCGGTGGTGGCGTTCGGCGTGGTGGCGCTGACGATCGTGCCGTTCTGCTGGGCCGATACGGTCACGTTGTTGACCAGCAGTGCCGGGCTGATGACGCCGGAAATGCCGTTGATGGCGCTCGGTAGCATCTTGACCACCGGCTTGAGCGCGTAGGCGCCCTTGCCGCGGGTGACGACCGACTTGCAGGCGTCGAAGTCGATGACGACGTCGGCGCGGGCGCCGGCTTCCACCGTGAACGAACCGTTCAGCTTGATGCCGCTTTGCACCGCGCTCGGCGTTTCCAGCGGCTGCTCGGTCTTGCTGCCGGTTGCCAGCACGGTGTTGGCGGTGCCGCTCGCGTTCCCGTCGAGCACCAGGCGCAGCTGGTTGTACTGGCCGGCCTCGAGCGAGGTCTGGCCCAGGGTTTCGAGCACGCCATTGGTCAGGTTCAGCAGGTTGATCTTCTTCGGGGTGGCCAGCGTGATGTCGGTCCAGCCGGCATCCGTGTCGCTCGCGGCGGCGCTCTTGTTGACGCGCACCTTGGTGACGGTGACGTTGACGGCGTCGAAGCCGCAGGCCGGGGCGTCGGTCATGGCGACGTTCAGGGTGCCCATCGTGGCGACCGGCGCCGGTGCGGCCGGTGCCGAGTCTCCGCCTCCGCCGCCACAGGCGGTCAGCGTGGAGACTGCGATCAGGCCGCCAAGGATGAGGCAGGAACGAAGCGGAGTAAATTGCATGGAAATCCTTTCAATGGTTGCTCGCCAGACAGGCGTTGAAAGGACTCTAGCATTCCTCAAGGCAACTTTTGTGTGAAATCGCGCACTTTGAAACGTTTCATTACAACTGAAACATTTAACTGTTGGCTTAACACAACTTTACATCTTGAACGGCCCAGGCGCCATCCGGAACCTACTCCGCCGCGCTGACCGAACCCAGCCCGGACACCGACTTGTTGACCGAGCGCGGCTTGCCGAAATAGCTGAGGCTGCCCATGCCCTGCACCGCCACGTCGAGCCTGTCGCTGGCATACACCTTGACGTCGCCCACGCCCTGGAAGCGCACGTCGGCGTCCCTGGCGATCAGGGCTTTGGTATCGACCTCGCCCACGCCTTCGGCCCGCATCCTGAAGGTGTTCACTTTGCCGTTGACCTCCATGCGGCCGGCGCCGCGGTAGTTCACGTCGAGCCGCTCGCCGCGTACGTTGTTGAGCTTGATTTCGCCCGCGCCTTCGACACTGAACGCGCGCAGCTGGCCCACCTTGACGACGACCAGGCGGTCTTCGCCGCTGATGGTATTGAAGCTCTTGTCGCGCATGCGCAGGCGCAGTTCGCCGTCGACGACTTCGCTGACGACGTTATCGACGAAACGGTCGCTGCCGCGCACCAGCACCGACTGCCGGGCCGCGCCGGCGTCGACCGTCACGCTGATCGGACCCTGCACGTTGATCGCGGTGAAGGGCGCGGCGGCGCGGACCTGGTCGGCGGCATGGGTGGCGGTGGCGGCGAAAGCCAGGCTAAGGGCGAGTACGAGACGGCGCATGATGGTGTCCTCTGGATGAAAGTGAGGCCATCGTAAATTGGGGCGCCGCACCGGGTGTGGTTTTTGCGACGGACTGCAGAATTGGCTGCCCGTGCTGCGCGGGCAGCCAAGGTTGTCACGCCGTTTGCGTGCGCAGGTACTCGGCAATCGCCTCCCCGACCTGGGTCGTGTTGGCGTCGCCGCCCATGTCCGGCGTGCGCGGCCCTTGGGTGAGGCAGGTTTCCATGGCGTGCACGATGGCGTCGTGGGCTGCGGTGTAGCGCGCGTCGCCCTGCCCCAGGAAGTCGAGCATCATCGCGCCCGACCAGATCATGGCGATCGGGTTGGCGATGTTCTTGCCGTAGATGTCGGGCGCCGAACCGTGGACCGGCTCGAACAGCGAGGGGAAGGTCCGCTCCGGGTTGAGGTTGGCCGAAGGCGCGATGCCGATGGTGCCGGCGCAGGCCGGGCCGAGGTCGGACAGGATGTCGCCGAACAGGTTCGAGGCGACCACCACGTCGAAGCGCTCGGGCGAGAGCACGAAGCGGGCGGCGAGGATGTCGACGTGGTACTTGTCCCATTTGACGTCGCCGTACTGCTCGCCCATGGCGGCCACGCGCTCGTCCCAGTAGGGCATCGAGATGGCGATGCCGTTCGATTTGGTGGCGGCGGTCAGGTGCTTTTTCGGGCGGCGCTGGGCCAGCTCGAAAGCGTATTTCAGGATGCGGTCGGTGCCGTGGCGGGTGAAGACGGCTTCCTGCAGCACCAGTTCGCGCTCGGTGCCCTCGAACATGCGCCCGCCGACCGAGGAGTATTCGCCTTCCGTGTTTTCGCGCACCACGTAAAAATCGATGTCGCCCGGCTGCTTGTTCGCCAGCGGGCACGGCACGCCGGGCATCAGGCGCACCGGGCGCAGGTTCACGTACTGGTCGAATTCGCGGCGGAACTTCAGCAGCGAACCCCACAGCGAGATGTGGTCGGGCACCGTATCGGGCCAGCCGACCGCGCCGAAATAAATCGCCTCGAAGCCGTCGAGCTGCGCTTTCCAGTCGTCCGGTATCATCTTGCCGTGTTTCGCGTAGTAGTCGCAGTCGGCCCATTCGAAGGTGGTGAATTCGAGCTTGATGCCGAAGCGGGTGGCGGCGGCGTCGAGGGCGCGCAGGCCTTCGGGCATGACTTCCTTGCCGATGCCGTCGCCGGCGATCACGGCGATCTTATGGGTCTTCATGGGTGTCTCCTCCAGGGTGCTCAGGGTATGAATACGCTCAGGATAAACGAATACAGGACGTTTATAATCAGCTAATTCGTGATACCAAAGGCCACGCTACGTGAACAATCCCATCGAAAACGACGACCTGCGGGTGTTCGTCACCGTGGTGCGCAAGAGCAGCTTCGCGGCCGCAGCCGAAGAGCTCGGCATGTCGCCGGCCTATGTCAGCAAGCGCATCGGTGTATTGGAAGGCATCCTGGGCGTGCGCCTGTTCCAGCGCACCACGCGCCGCGTCGTCATCACCGAGGACGGCGAGCAGGTGTATGCGCGCGCCCAAACCATCCTCGACAGCCTGGCCGACCTGGTCGACGAAGTCTCCGGGCGGCGCCAGGACCCGGCCGGCCAGCTGCGCATCTGCAGCAGCTTTGGCTTCGGACGCAACCTGGTGGCGCCCGCGATCGCCAGGCTGGTCGCCGCCTACCCCGGTCTGCAGGTGCGCTTCGAGGTTTTCGACCGCCTGGTCGACCCGGTTGCCGAAGGCTTCGATCTCGACGTGCGCGTGGGCGACGAGATCGCCCCGCACCTGATCGCCCGCAAGCTGATGGCCAACACGCGCATCCTGTGCGCCGCCCCCGCCTACCTCGCGCGCCACGGGGCCCCGAAAACCCTGCAGGACCTCGCCGGCCACCAGTGCCTGCCCATCAAGGAACGCGACCACCCCTTCGGCGTCTGGCGCCTGCGCGGCAGGAATGGCGAAGAAACCGTGAAGGTGTCGGGGCCGCTCTCGACCAACCACGGGGAGATCGCGCTGCGCTGGGCCTGCGACGCCGCCGGCATCGTGCTGCGCTCGCGCTGGGACGCCCAGCCCCTGCTCGACGCCGGCACCCTGGTGCAGGTGCTGCCCGAGTACACGCAGGAGGCGAACGTGTGGGCCGTCTATCCGCAGCGCCTGGCCGGCTCGGCGAAGCTACGCGTGTGCGTGGAATTTTTGGAGCAGCACCTGGCGCTGCCGCGCGACGGCGACATGTAGTACGCCTGGCAAAACCGGTCGGCATACCGCCAACAGACGAGCGAGCAAGCAAGCAAGCGAAAGGGGCGCCCGATGAGCTTCCTGTCAAGCTGTGGTTTATCCGAAACAGCCTGCATGTGGAACGCAGAATCAGACCGCTGCCCGTGCCTTCACGCAATCTACGCTATGCTTACCTGTTCGACAGTTCGGACACAAGGCATGATGCGTATTTTCTTCTTGGTATCTGCGGGCGTCACCAAACCCCCGCACGGCAATCCTGCCGACCCCAACCGCAACTGGAAGCGAATGGAGCGCACCTGATGTTCCATCTGATGTTCAGTTTGCCCTGCGTGGTCGTGCTGGTGCGCTGGCTATTGCCGCTGCCGTTATCTGGGCGCACAAAGCTGGCTGGCGCCGTCGTGTTGGCGCTGGCCTCGCAATATCACCTGTGGTCGCGCTTTTCTTCCGGCAGCGTGTTTTCGCCGGAATTTTCAAAATCTCTCATCATCCTGTTCAACTGGGCCTTTGGCGCCATGTTGCTGCTGGCTGTGTTCCAACTGTTGCTCGATGTCGGCGCACTGATGTTCGCACTGATCCAGCGTCGTCGCGTGCTGATCGCTGCGCGCCTGCGCGGCGCGATCGGCGTCACAGCCATGCTGCTGGCCGCGCTCGGCGTCATGCAGGCGATCAAGCCGCCGCCGTTGAAGGACATACAGATTACAGTGAAGGACTTGCCGCGCGAATTCGACGGCTATCGGGTGTTGCATCTGACCGACCTCCACATCAGTCGCCTGTTCGACGCAGCATGGACGCGCAAGGTCGTCGATGATGCGAATGCGCTCCGGCCGGACCTGGTGGTCATCACCGGTGACCTCATCGATGGCAATGTCGCGCAGCGCGAGGCCGACGTAGCCGCGCTGCGTGACTTGCGCGCTCCGGACGGAATCTGGGTCATCCCCGGTAATCACGAGTACTTTTTTGGCCACCGCGCATGGATGGCGTATTTTGCGGGGCTTAACATGAGGCCTCTGGACAATAGCCATACCATCATCCGTCGAGGTAGCGGGCAATTGGTGCTCGCCGGCGTGAACGACGTGACTGCTTCTCGCACCGGCGCTCCTGCGCCCGACCTTGATGCGGCGCTCCGCGGTGCGCCGGCCGGCGTGCCAGTCGTGCTGCTCGATCACCAGCCCAGGAATGCCCGCTTTTCAGCCAGCCGTGGCGTCGCGCTGCAATTGTCCGGCCATACGCATGGCGGCATGATCATCGGCCTCGATCGCGTGGTGGCACGGGCGAACAATGGCTTCGTTTCAGGCCGCTACGACGTCGACGGCATGACGCTGTACCTGAACAATGGCACGGCACTTTGGCCGGGCTTCGCGCTTCGGCTTGGCGTGCCTGCCGAGCTGACGCGCATCACGCTGCGGCGTCAGACGCCTTGATCTCGCGCTCCAACAGCGATACAGGCGGTTATGAGGCTCCAAGGGGCAGCACTAGCCGGCCGCGACGAGCGCAGCGTCTGCAATGGGAGTTTTGCTCTACACTTCCTACCGCCCCTTTGGAACAACAGCGCCGGCGCATACTTCGCGGCGCGTGGGCGACGGGTGCGCACACGATCGTGACGTACATGCCCGGCGCGCGGCCAATTTGAAGGTTCGGTGCTGTCGAAGCAGCCGTGCTGAAGGCATCTGCATGCCGACCTGGCGCACGTTGGCATACCTTTCGACTCAACAACCTGGCATCAATCCCCGATGGAGATCTGGAAACATGAATTTGAGCATGCTCGGCCTTGCCACTACTTTCTCGCTCACTCTGCTCGCGTTCGCCGCCGCCCCGGCGGCCGCAAACGCGCAAGCCAGTGCAACCACGACTGGCGGTCTGCCGTTCGAGGTGAAGCCAGTCGGCACATTCAAGAGCCCATGGGCCATGGCATTCCTGCCCGACGGCAACGTGCTGGTGACGCAAAAGGAGGGGACGATGATCCTGTTCGATCCCGCAACCGGGACCAAGCGGACGGTATCCGGCACACCCGCCGTCAGCAGCAAGGGTCAGGGCGCGCTCATGGACATCGTGCCCGCTCCCGATTTCGCGGCCAGCAAGCTGCTCTACTTCAGCTACTCCGAAGCAGGTCCCGGTGCTGACACCCGGGTCGCGCTCGCCACTGCGACACTGGATCAGGCAGGCGGCGCGCTCAAGGGTACAAAGGTCATTTTCCGCGCCCAGGACGCTTCGACTGGTGGGCACTATTCGGGCCGTATTGGCTTCTCGCCCGATGGCAAGTATCTCTTCTTCACCAGTGGCGACCGCCAGCTTTTCGATCCGGCGCAGGAGCCCAGGTCGACGCTCGGCAAGGTGCTGCGCCTGAACCTCGACGGCACGCCCGCCGCCGGCAACCCGCTCGCGGCCAGGGGCTTCCATGCAGCCGTCTGGTCGTATGGCCACCGCAATCTGCTGGGTATAGCCTTCGACAGGCAGGGGCGCCTGTGGGAAATGGAGATGGGACCGCGTCATGGCGACGAGATCAACCTGATCAAGCCAGGCCTCAACTATGGCTGGCCGAGAGCATCGAACGGCAGCCACTATGACGGCCGGGACATCCCCAACCACGCACCTGGCGACGGCTTCGAACCCCCGAAAGTGTCCTGGAATCCGGCCATTTCACCAGGCGGCCTCGCCTACTACGATGCGGACCTGTTCCCGAAGTGGAAAAATTCCCTCTTCATCACCGGCCTCTCGGGCAAGTCGCTAGACCGCATCGCTCTCGACGGCGAGAACGCGAGCATGGTGGACCATTGGGACATGGGCGAACGCATCCGCGCCGTTCGCACCGGGCCGGATGGCGCGCTATGGCTGCTCGAGGACGGTCCGCGAGGCCGGCTGCTGATGCTGACACCGAAGAGGTAGGCCAGCGGGAACTGCGTGGCGCGGGCATGCCCGCTTTTGGCCGGAAGCGGACCTAGTGTAGCGTCCGCTTACGACCCAGAGCAGACACTCAACTGTCGAGTTTGCGTGCCTTGTCGTGAGCTTGCTCATCTGGATTCAGCGGCACAAAAGGTCCTTGCAGACGGCGCTTCAAATAACGCTCGCCATCCGGGGAATCAAAAGCCTTCCACAACTTAATGACGACATAGGCAATGAAAACTACAGTGATCGTCAGACCGATTGCGCGTACGTCCATTGCTTTCTCCTCAGATGTGTTTCTCAGAGCAAAAATGGCTACTAAAACGAGCATAGCATGTTGTCGCACTCACAAACTGCGGACCTTTAAGAACTTCCGCTCTTGGCCGGCAGCAGCCGTTACCAAACGCCCGCCATGCCCAAAAAAATAGTGCGAACGTACCGGTTCACGGTGCTCAAGACAGAAGTGGCCGGACAAGTGTATCTGCCCAGCCACCGCAACGACCAATCCTTCTGCTGATTTACTTCTTGACCTCAACAGCCGCCAACTGCCTATTCTGCTCATCCAGCCAGATTTTCAACGGCGCAAAATAATCCAGCAAGGCCGAACCGTCGATCTTGTCCTCGCCCGTGGCCGCCTTCAGCGCCTCCTGCCATGGCTTGCTGGCCCCCATTTCCAGCAGGGTCTGCAACTTGGCGCCCGCCTTCTGGCTGCCATAGATCGAGCATTGGTGCAGTGGTCCCTTGTAGCCGGCCTCCGCGCACAGCGAACGGTGCAGCTGGAACTGCAGCAGGTGGGCCAGGAAGTAGCGTGCATACGGCACGTCAGCCGCCACGTGGTACTTGGCGCCGGCATCGAAACCACCCGGGGCCATCGGCGCCGGACGGCTCACGCCCATGTACTGCTCGCGCAACTGCCACCAGGTCTTGTCGTAGTCCTCCGGCTTGACCTTGCCTGCATACACATCCCAGCGCCATTTATCGACCGAGTAGGCAAACGGCAGGAAGGCCACCTTGGACAGGGCCACCTGCAGCAATTCGCCGATGTCGGCATTCGGCTCGGGCGCCTTGTCCATGAAGCCGAGCTGCTGATAGTAGCTTGGCGTCATCGACAGCGCGACCGTGTCGCCGATGGCTTCGTGGAAGCCGTCGTTGGCGCCGTTCTGGAACAGGATCGGCTGCTTCTTGTAAGCCAGCTGGTAATAGGTGTGGCCCAGCTCGTGGTGGATGACCTTGAAGTCTTCGGCCGTCGGCCGGATGCACATCTTGATGCGCACGTCGTCCATGCGATCCAGGCTCCAGGCCGATGCGTGGCAGACCACCTCGCGGTCGGCCGGCTTGGTCAGCAGCGAGCGCGTCCAGAAGGTTGCCGGCAGCTTCGGCATGCCGAGCGAGGTGTAGAAACGTTCCGCGTACTGGGTCATTTCCTTGGCTGAAGTCTTGCGCTCGACCAGTACCTTGGTGAGGTCGAAGCTGCTGGCGCCGGTTGCCGGCTTGAGCAGCGGATAGATGTGCTGCCAGTCCTGGCTCCACATATTACCGAACAGATGGGCCGGCACCGGACCGGTGGCCGGCACCACGGCCGCGCCGTACTGTTGGCGCAGCTTCAGGCGAGTGTAGGTGTGCAGCGATTCGTATAGCGGTCTGACCTGCTGCCACATGCGCTCCATCTCGGCGGCGAACTGCTCCGGCTTCATGTCGTACTGCGAGCGCCACAGAGCGCCGGTGTCGGCGAATCCCATTTCGCGCGCGCCCTTGTTGGACAAGACGACATAGTCGACATAGGTCTGCTTGTAGCTTGGGGCCTGCTGGTGCCAGCCGCTCCAGGCGTCCTTGAGCTTGGCCGGATCGCGGCTGGTGGCCAGGATCCTTTCCAGCTCGCCCAGCGCCAGGCAGGCGCCCTGCTCCCCGTTCGGGCAGTACTTGGCCTTGCCGTAGGCGCCGGACAAGGCGGCCTGCTTGCCCGCGTAGTCGGCGCGCTCCTTCGGGTCGGACAGCATCAAGGTCAGCTGCAACAGCTTGAGCTTGCGCGCCGCGTCTTCCTTGAGCTTGAGGCCGTTGTAGCGGCGTGCGGCCAGGGCCGCTTCGCCCTGCGAGTTCAAGGCCTTTTCCCCGAAGTGGGCCGCAATCGCCTCGGTGTCGTCGGTGATGAAATTGGCGCCAATCCATTGGGCGCGAACGATGTCGTCGTATTCGCTGGCGAAGCGGGTTTCGGTGGCCGAAATGAACTTCTCGGCCTCGGCGACGGTCGGTTTCGCATTCGGCGCGGCCAGCGCGTTGGCGGCGGCGGCGATGGCGGTGAGCGCGAACATTGCGGCGAGGCGGGATGGGCGGGGCATTGTCAAGCTTGTCTCCTTTGTTGGATGGGCCGGCTTTGTTGTACAAGGTTGCCAACAGTATAGCCAAGCGCCGCTCTTGCAAAGAAGTTTCGGCCGATTCGGGCCTTTGTGAACGATGCTCTAGGTGCAGCTCTGCAAGCGCTCTAGCGAGGGGCTGTTTCTAGCCGATCGCGAACCTAATGTGACGTCTGTTTTCGACCTATTGCGGACGTATGGTAGCGGCCGCTATCGACCCGGAGCCGACATTTTGAAATCATTCAAGCTCCTCGAATGCCACCTTACTAAACTCAGCCGCAGCAGATACGATATATCCGAGGACTTCTGCGCCTAGGCCATGTCTTCCGTTTGTGCAGAAATAGAAACCGTATGCCTCGGCCTTCGCGAATGCACTGGGCAAACCAGAACCTCCTGCATCCCTATATTCGTAGCCTCCAGCGACAGGCGAGGCAGAGTTCCGACCAGCCTTTTGCAATATCGTGTCGGACACATCGGGTGGAAGAGAAACAGTGATCTTGTATTCGTAACCCATCATTTGCACATGTGTTGATGACGAACGCTAGCTCGTTAGCAGCACGCCCGCTTTTGGCCGATAGCGGTCATTGGCCAAGTGTGAGGTATTGTTTCCACGACGGCAAGTAAAAGGTTTTATCAAGCCTTCTTAGATACCGAATGCCTTCAGGCCCGCATCGACCAGTACTTCCAGCGGATTCTGCCGCCGCCGTCCGGGTCGCGCGTTGCGCGGCACTTCCTCGTACAGGTAATACGCGCCGGCGCCGTCGAAGCTGTCGTGGAACAGCGGCTGGGCGCCCATCAGGTACGGCAGGAAGGGTTCGGCGCGCACCGTGCCATACAGGGCGTGGGCGCTGAAGCCCAGGGTGGCGTCCTGGCTGATCGTCCGGCCGCTCGTGGCGCTCTCGAGCCGCACCCCACGGCATCCCTTCACGACCAGGGTCGCCGGCCCTTCGAAGGCCAGGTAACGCAGTTGCAGCGTCAGCCAGGCGTGCAGCGTCCCGAGGCGCCAGTGGCTGCGGATCGCCGGCGGCTGCCCCGTCCGGTGGATCACGCCGACCAGTCCGCGCGGCTGGAGCACGACGGCCTCCCCGGCGCCGATCTCCAGCAAGGCCACTTCATCGAGCGCGTCGGCGACCGGGGACACCACGATCTCCGCTTCGCGCGCAGTGCGCAGGCGCTTGAGCATCCACAGGCGGGCGGCGATGCTGGTGAACCCGTGGCGCCAGTCGAACAGCAGTTTCGTGGTGACGGTGAGGCCCGCGGGCTGGCTCTGGCAGTATTCAGGGCGGATCAGCATCTCATGACCGGGCGCCAGCAGCACGCGCTGCGACACGGCGGAGATGCGCGCGCCGTCGCGGCCCGGCGGCAGCTTCGACAGCGGCGGACGGTGTGCCTCCCTGATCACGATCGGCGGCCGGCGCGCGGCCTGCGGCGCCAGCACGAAATAGAAAACGCTGCGGAGGGCCGCCGGAACCAGCCACCAAGCGAGCAGCACGGCCAGCGCCGCGGGCAGCACCGGACGCACGGCCAGGTAGGCCTGCCAGACCGCGTTCTGCGCCGCCAGGTTTTCGGCACGCAGCAGCCCTTCGCGCAGCGGCGTGGCGGCGGCGGCAAGGCGCTGCGCGTCGACCTGGAATGCGGCCGGCGCCACGGGCGTTGCGAGCCGCCTGATGAGCGCCTGCTGCGCCAGGAAGTCCCGCAGCGTCCTGGCGGCTGCGGCCCTGAGTAGGGTGATGTCTCGATCGAGCTTCTGCGCTTGCCGGTGTTCGTCAGTGAAGAAAAGCTTCACGCGGGTTTCTGCAGTCTTTCCAAGTTCTATCCGTTGCGTCTCCACGCGCCGCAAGGCCGCATACGCGTTCAAGGAGGTCAGCCGCAGCTGCTCGAGCTTCGCCAGTGCCGCCTGGCGGTCGCCCAGGACGACAAGATGGGCGCGCAGGGCGAGCAGGTAAGCGCGCTCCTGGCGCCGCAGTTCGAGTTCGACGCTGCGCACGGCTGCTTCCCGCAAGCGCGCTGCCATCGCATCGGCGCCCGCGAATACGTCCGGCAGCCGCGGTCCCTGCGCCTGTTCCCGTTGCAGGCGGCCGATCTCCCGGTCGAGGGCAAGGATTTCCGCATCGAGCCGGCGCACGGGCGCGCCCGACAGCTGCCTGATTTTCCGGGCCGTCTCGTCGGCCAGTGCCGCCTGGCGCGCGGCGACCTCCCCGTGCGCAGCCCGGAGTGCCGGGAGCTCGTCGACGATGGCCTGGATGCGCCGCCATTCGCCCTGGATCCAGTTTCCTGAAGCGAGGACGAGCACGATGGCGGTGAACAGGAAGAGATTACGTCGCAGGAAATGAAACAGGGCGGAGAGCAGATGGGCCAAGCGGAAAGCACCGAACGTTAAGCATCATAAAGGGTGGGCTGCCTCGTGCAGGCATGCGCTGCACGGGCCGCATGCGGACGGACGGCGTTGTCAGTGCTCCTCGACAGCAGTGCCTGCCGTTGTACCAGAGTTTGCGCCATTGCGCCGCCGGCCCGGTGTCGACAGGACGCGCAGGATGGTCTCGGGCGCCACGCCGTGTCGCTGGAGATAGATCCACGCGACCAGGGAACCGTTCTCGCCATCCAGCGTGATCCCGCGGTCGATGATGTTCTCGAGTATGCCGTTGCGCCGTTCCACTTTCGCCATGCAGAGACCTGGGTTGTATTGACAAAGCATCAAGTCTACAGGCGGTGGCGCTTAGAAATTGTCTTCAATCGTAACGGTGTGGCGGGCAAGCCGCAGAAGCTGACTGGCGCAGCTGCGCCTGGCGGCCGCAGCTGCCGCAAGCAGTTCGGCCTGCCCCAGGCATCGCAGTAGGCATCCGGCCAGCGCAGGTGCCGGCTGCGTCAACCGCCGCTCGAATCGAGCGGACGCGGGGAAGTCTCGAGCGCGTCGCGCGCGTCGCGCGAACCGACGGACTTGAGCATGCGGTCGGTCGACACGCGTTTTGGCAGGCGGCTGCCGGTCATCTGATGCTCGTCTTGTCCGACGGCGTTGCTCGCCGCCATGCCTGCCGGCGCCGCGCCGGCCAGTTCGGCCTCCGTCTTCCGTTCCGGCATGGCGCAGCCCGCCAATACCAGGGTCATCCCGACTGCCAGTGCTGCTGCTACCGTTTTCATGCCCAGCTCCTTTGAAGGTCAGCGTCGTCTACACGCAGGCAAGCGGACCCTGCCCGCGCAAAATCGTAGCATCTTGTCCACATCAGCGGCACGGCCTGCTTGAAAAATAATTGCTGTATGAGTGCAGGAGCGCACGCGCACGCAGGCCTCGCGACGCATGAAAAGAGTGAACGCGCCGCCAATTTCATTGCTGCTGCGAAAATTGCATGGCAACATGGCCTCTTTCAATTCCGCTCGCGCACAATGGATACGTCCGTCTGGGTCCTCCTCCTTGTCATTGGCTTCATCGTCCTGACGGTCTACAAGGGCTACCGGCAAAACGCCCGCGAGGACGACCTGGGAGCGCGCCTGCGCGCAATGCCGGACTTCTCGCCGACGCAAATGATCATGGGCTGCGACGCGCAATCGGGCCTGGCGGTGGACGAAGGCCGGCACAAGGTCTGCCTGATCACGCGCACCGCCGCCGGCTACGCGCCGCGCGTCCTGCCGGCGAGCGACCTGCTGTCGGCCGAACTGTTCGAGGACGGGAATTCGGTGACCCGGACGATGCGCATGTCGCAGATCGGCGGGGCGGTGGCCGGTCACGCGCTGTACGGCGACGTCGGGGCCATCATCGGCGGCCTGTCCGGCAAGACGGAGACCTCGGGCACGATCACGCGGGTCGACCTGCGCCTGGTCGTGAACGACACCGCGTCGCCCGTGCATGATGTCGCCTTCATGGAGAAAGAGGACGAGAAGGACGGCAGCGCGCACAGGCAGGCGATGGGCCAGGCGCGCCACTGGCACGGCATCCTCGACATCCTCGTCAAGCGCGCGGACGCCGAAGCCCGCTCGCGCCAGCCTGCACCTGCCCCTGCGCCGCACACAGGCTCCGTGGCCGACGAACTGGGCAAGCTGGCCCAGCTGCGTACGGCCGGCGTCCTCACCGACGAGGAATTCGCGCGCCAGAAGGAAAAGCTGCTCGCAAACAGCTAGGAACGACGCTCTCTTACTTGACCCGGTACAGCGCGCAGAGCTTGTTGCCGTCCGGGTCGCGCACATAGGCCAGGTGCATCGCGCCCATGCCGCCCTCGCGCAGTCCCGGCGGGTCCTCGATCGAGGTGCCGCCGTGCGCCAGCGCCGTGTCATGGAACTGTTTTACCTGCTCGGGCGAATTGCAGCGGAAACCGATCGTGCCGCCGTTGGCGCAGGTGGCGGCTTCGCCGTTGATCGGCTCGGTGATGCCGAGGGTGCCGCCGTCGTGCCGGTAAAACATCCGGTTCTGGCCGGTGGGCGCCTTGGTCACAAAAGGCTCGCCGGCCCCGAGTACGCCGAGGACGGCATCATAAAAGCGCTTCGAGCGTTCGATGTCGTTCGAACCGAGTACGACGTGACTGAACATGGGCTGTCTCCTGGTTGGTCGGGATGCCGAGTGTACGAGAGCCTTCACTGCCGGGCAAGAAAAATGGCCTGCGCCCGGCCAGTCCTCCTAGGCGGCCCCGCGCCGCCGCTCGCGCATCTGCCCGGCCGTGGCCGCCAGGATGCGGTCGAGCGCCGCGATGTCGATCGGTTTCACGAAGTGGTGGTCGAAACCGGCGGCGAAGGCGCGGTCCTGGTCGTGCATCTGCCCGTAGCCGGTCAGCGCGACCAGGACCGCATGGGCCGTGCCGGGCGACGCGCGGAGGCGGCGCGCCAGCTCGTAGCCGTCCAGGTCGGGCAGGCCGATGTCGAGGATGTAGAGTGGCAGCGGCGCCCGGCGGCTGTGCTCGATGGCGCCATGCGCATCGGCCATCACCGTGACCCCGTGCCCTTTCGCTTCCAGCAGGGCGGCCAGGGTGCGCGCCGCGTCGAGGTTGTCGTCGACGATCATCAGCTCCAGGGGCTCGGCGCGGATGCCGGCGCCGTCCCGTGCCGGCTCCTGCGCCACCTCCTGGGCTGCCCCCTGCCCCTCTTCCTGCACCGCCTGCCCGGCCAGCAGCGGCAGCGTGATGGTGAAGCGGGTTCCCTTCCCCGCGCCCTCGCTGTGCCCCTCGACTTCTCCCCCATGCAGCGCGACGATGCTGCGCACCAGCGCCAGCCCCAGCCCGAGGCCGCCCTGCGAACGGTCGGCGGTGCGCCGCGCCTGTTTGAACAGGTCGAACACGTGGGGCATCAGGGCCGGGTCGATGCCGATGCCGTTGTCGGTCACGCTCAGCACCAGCTGGCGCTCCCTGGTATCGACGGTGAGCGCGATCCTGCCGCCCGAAGGCGTGTATTTGGCGGCATTGTGCAGCAGGTTGGACAGGACCTGGACCAGGCGCTTCCTGTCGCCCAGCACGACCGCGTCCGGCGTACGCACGTCGACCAGCAGCTGGTGCCGGTTCGACGCGACCAGGGGTTCGGCCTGCTCGACGGCGCTCTGGACGACCGAGCCGATATCGACCCGCTGCCGTTCGATCGCCACCAGCCCGCGGGTGACGCGCGAGACGTCCAGCAGGTCGTGGATCAGGGACTTCATGTGGTCCACCTGGCGCACGATGATCTCGCTCGTGCGCTTGACGATCGCTTCGGTCCCTCCCGAGAGCTTGAGCATGTGGGCCGCGGCCATGATCGGGGCTAGCGGATTGCGCAGCTCATGGGCCAGCATGGCGAGGAATTCGTCTTTCGCCTGGTTCTGGTTCTCCGCCGCCCGCCGCGCCTCGCGCTCGCTGAGCAGGAGCTGCTCGCGTTCCCGCTCGAGCTGCTGCCTGGCCTGGTTCTCCGCCTCGAGCTTGACGCCGGCGTCGTGCATGGCCCGCTGCAGCAGGTCGGCTTCGATCACGCCGGACGGCACGACGACCGGGATCTTCCCGACTTCCAGCGATTTCGCCGCGGCCAGCGTCAGGTCGAACGAGCCGGTGAGCCGGCGCGCGAACAGGAGCACGCCCAGGACCGCCCCGACCAGGCCGATCGCCAGCGCCAGTGCCGCGATGAGGGTCGCCGTGCGTGCCGGGCTGTTGATCTCTTCCTCGGGCGCCGCGATCGATACCGTCCAGCTGGCCCGGGTTGCACGGGTAAACGTGCTGTAGGCCCAGAACCCGTCGCGCGTCAGGTTCTTGATCCGGCCATGGGCCTTGGCCAACGCAGCCTTGTAGAGCCCGGGCCGCACTGGCATGCCGACAAACTCCTTCTCGCGCAGGTTGCGCGCGATCGTGATGCCGTCGTCGCCGAACACGCCTACCACCCAGGTTGGCGGCAAGTCGCGGCGGTGCAGCAGCTGCGTGATGTGGCTGACGTGGAAGGTGTGGGACAGCAGGAACTGGCGTCCGCTGGCGCTTTTCACGGGCAGGTTCACCGAGACCACCTTCCACTTGCCGGCACGGCCCTCGCGCAGATTCGTCACGCTGGGCTTTTGCAGCGCGATCGCGGCAGGCACCCAGGCATTCGGCCCTTCGGTGAAGATGGCGCCCAGCAGATGGTGGGTGTGCATCAGCATGGTTCCATCGGCGCCATACACGACGGCCCAGGAATCGGCGGAGGTGATTGTCTTGCGCATGAGCGCGTACAGGGACGCAAAATCCTCCTGCGCCATGTGCTCGGTCTGGCCGATCACGCGCAGCGCTCCTTCCGCTTTGACGAGCTCCTTGTCGATCGACAGGGCGATGGAGCGCGCCTTCTCCTCTACCGCATCCAGGCGCGCTTCCTTTTCCTTTTCCAGCAGCAGATACAGTCCCCACGCGGACAGCGCGAACAGCGGGACCAGGACCGACAGGACGATGGCAGCAAGATAGGTACGCGTCTTCATTCTTCTTCTTGTGATGTCCGGATGGACTCAGGGGATATGCTCGGCGCCGGCCGGCGGCACGACCCAGCGGTGCATGCGCTGCTCGTAGACGGACACTGTCGGCGCAGGGAAATCCGGTTCGGCAAAGGCGCCGACGGGAATGCTGATATACGCCTCGAGCCCCTCGGCCTCATACCAGACCGTGGCGCCGCAGTGCGGGCAGAAGTGGAAGCTGGCGTGCGAGCCTTCGTCGCCCGCCAGGACGTAGCGCGTCGACTGCCCTGCGAGCGTCACCTGTTCGCGCGGGAACCTCGCCTGCTGGGCGAAGGGACTCCCGGTACGGCGCTGGCAGTTCAGGCAGTGGCAGATGGAGACGCGCACCGGGTCGCCGGTGACGCGGGCCCGCAGTTGGCCGCAGCTGCAGGCGGCAAGTCGTGTGATCAAGCGTCCTCCCCTGACATGGTGCGGCTGGCCCGACGCGCTTAGTGCGCTTCCTCCCAGTTGCTGCCGACGCCGGTCTCGGCCACCAGCGGCACCTTCAGTTCGGCCACGCCCGCCATCAGTTCCGGCAGCTTGCCCTTCACCAGTTCCAGCTCGGCTTCCGGCACTTCCAGCACCAGTTCGTCGTGCACCTGCATCACCATGCGCGTGCCCAGTTTTTCCGCTTCCAGCCAGTCCTGCACGGCGATCATCGCCAGCTTGATCAGGTCGGCCGCCGTGCCCTGCATCGGCGCGTTGATGGCGGCCCGTTCGGCGCCGGCGCGGCGCGGGCCGTTCGGCGAGTTGATCTCGGGGAGCCACAGGCGGCGCCCGAACACGGTTTCGACATAGCCGCGCGCCTTGGCGGCGGCGCGGGTTTCGTCCATGTACTGCTTCACGCCCGAGAAGCGCGCGAAATAGCGTTCGATGTAGCTCGCCGCCGCCGCGCGCTCGATGCCGAGGCGGGCCGCCAGACCAAACGCGCTCATGCCGTAGATCAGGCCGAAGTTGATCGCCTTGGCATAGCTGCGCTGCTGGTTTTCCACCTCGTCGAGGGCGACGCCGAAGACTTCGGCGGCGGTGGCGCGGTGGATGTCCTCGCCCTCCGCGAAGGCGCGCAGCATCGCTTCGTCGCCCGAGATGTGCGCCATGATGCGCAGCTCGATCTGCGAGTAGTCGGCCGAGACGATCCGGTTGCCCGGCGCCGCAATGAAGGCTTCGCGGATGCGGCGGCCTTCGCTTGTCCTGACCGGGATGTTCTGCAGGTTCGGATCGTTCGAGGCGAGGCGGCCGGTGATCGCCACGGCCTGCGCGTAGTTGGTATGCACGCGGCCCGTGTTCGGGTTGACCATGGTCGGCAGCTTGTCGGTGTAGGTCGACTTCAGCTTGGCCAGGCCGCGGTGCTCGAGCAGCACCTTCGGCAGCGGGTAGTCCTCGGCCAGCTTTTGCAGCACCTCCTCGTCGGTCGAGGGCGCGCCGGTGGCGGTCTTCTTGATGATCGGCAGTTGCAGCTTGCCGAAGAAGATCTCGCCGATCTGTTTAGGAGAACCGAGGTTGAACGGGCCGCCGGCCAGTTCATAGGCCTGGGTTTCCAGTTCCATCAGGCGCGCGCCGATTTCGCGCGATTGTGCGCCCAGTTTTTCGGCGTCGATCAGGACGCCGTTGCGTTCGATCTTTTGCAGCACGATCTGGGTCGGCAGCTCGATCTTTTCGTAGATGTAGGTCAGGCCTTTATCCGCCGTGACGTGCGGCAGCATGGTCTGGTGCAGGCGCAGGGTGATGTCGGAATCCTCGGCCGCGTATTCGGTCGCGCGGTTCAGTTCCACCTGGTCGAAGCAGATCATGTTGGCGCCCTTGCCGCACACGTCGACAAACGGAATCGTCGTGTAGCCGAGGTGGCGCATCGCCATCGTGTCCATGTCGTGCGGCTTGTGCGACTCGAACACGTAGGACTGCAGCAGCGTGTCATGGACGATCCCGCGCAGGGTCACGCCATGGTTGTTAAAGATGTGCATGTCGTACTTCAGGTTCTGGCCGAGCTTGGGCTTGTTCGGGTTTTCCAGCCAGGGGCGCATGCGCTCGAGTACCTCTTCGCGCGGGAGCTGCTCGGGCACGCCGGCGTAGCGGTGCGCCACCGGGATGTAGGCGCCCTTGCCCGCTTCGGTCGACAACGAGATGCCGACCATCTGCGCCGTCATCGGGTCGAGCGAGGTGGTTTCGGTGTCGACCGAAGTCAGCTCGGCGGCGTCCGCCAGGGCCAGCCATCTGTCGAGCTGCTCCCAGGTGGTGACCAGTTCGTATTCGCCCTTGATGATCGGCATGCCCGGCAGGGTTTCCTGGGCGCCTTCCGGGGAATTGAGCGCAGGTGCGCCGACGCCGGGGCCGGCCGACAGTTCGCGCAGCATGGTCTTGAAGCCATAGCGCTGGAAGAAGTCGCGCAGCGCGTCCTTGTCTTCCGGGCGGCCGATCAGGGTTTCCTCGATCGACACCACGTGATTTACCAGGTCGCAGTCGGTCTTCACGGTGATCAGTTGACGCCCTTGCGGCAGCCATTCGAGGGCCGAGCGCAGGTTTTCGCCGACCGCGCCGCCGATGGAATGGGCGTTCTCGATCACGCCGTCCAGCGAGCCGTGCAGGCTGAGCCATTTCAGGGCCGTCTTCGGGCCGCACTTGCTCACGCCCGGCACGTTGTCGACCGTGTCCCCGATCAGGGTCAGGTAGTCGATGATGCGGTTCGGCGGCACGCCGAACTTGGCCAGCACGCCGGCTTCGTCGAGCTTTTCGTTGCTCATCGTATTGATGAGCATGACCTTGTCGTTGACCAGTTGCGCCAGGTCCTTGTCGCCGGTCGAGACGATGGTGTTCATGCCCTTGGCGGCGGCCTGGACGGCCAGCGTGCCGATCACGTCGTCCGCTTCCACGCCTTCGACCATCAGGATCGGCCAGCCCATGTGGCGCACGACCTCGTGGATCGGCTCGATCTGCTTTTTCAGGTCTTCCGGCATCGAGGCGCGCGTGGCCTTGTAGTCGGCATACATGTCGTCGCGGAAAGTCTTGCCCTTGGCATCGAACACGCAGGCGATGTAGGCCGCGGGATAGTCGGCGCGCAGGCGGCGTAGCATGTTGACCATGCCGTGCATCGCCCCGGTCGGGTGGCCGTCGGGGCCGCGCAGGTCGGGCAAGGCGTGGAAGGCGCGGTACAGGTAGCTGGAACCGTCAACGAGCAGCAGGGTATTTTGCATGGGAATGTGTATAGAGCCGGCTTGCGCCAAGGTAGCTGTCATTATCGCAGAATCCGGCATGGCGAAAGCGCAACGCCGGCGTTGCGGTACAGCCTGGTATATGGGGTCATCGGTACACTTTTCACAGGGAACGGTGTCTGTTTGTTACAATGGTCCAAACGATCAAGGTGACCATCATGCTGCGCACATTTCCCCGCCTGACCTCTTCCCTCCTCTTGTTTGCGTCGCTTGCCGCTGCGGGAACTGCGGGCGCGCAGACGGCCGCCCCGGCGCAGCCACCCGCGCAGCCGACCGGCCAGCCGCCGGCCACGGAACCGATCGAGGCAGGCAGCGACGAGCCCGCTACCCGGATCGAACCGCGCCGCGGCACGCAAATCCGCGAAAAGCGCAACAACGGCCAGGTCACCGAGATCGAAGTGCAAAGCGGCAAGAGCCGCTACATGATGCGCCCGAACCAGCCGGCCGGCAACGCGCAGGCGGGCGACGCCCAGAGCAGCGCCTTCCGCGCGCCGCAATGGCAGGTGATGGAATTCGACCTGAATGCCAAGAGGAAAGCGGCTGCGGAAGCGCAGGCCGCCGCGGCGGCAGCCGCTGCAGCCCCGGCAGGCGCGGGCGCGGCCAAGCCGGCTGCGCCGGCCACCGGCGCGCCGGCCGGCACCGTACCGCCGGCAACGACCGAGATGCTGCGCCCGGCCGAGGTGCCGCCACCGCCGCCTCTGCCGGCCACCCGCTGAACAGACAGACAACCGACATGACCTGCTGGTTCCGGCAGTCCGGACCGGCAGCTTCCCAGTTTTTCGCCGACCCACCAATTCGTTGCTCGCATAATGGCAGTTTTCACCGCGGTCACGCTCGATGACCTCACCCAGTGGATGGATCAGTTTCCCCTCGGCCACCCACTGGCACTCAAAGGCATTGCCTCGGGTATCGAGAACAGTAATTTCTTCCTGACCACCGAGCGCGGCGAGTTTGTGCTGACGATCTTCGAAAACCTCGATTTCGAGCAGTTGCCCTTCTACCTGCAACTGATGCGCCACCTGGCCGAGCGCGGCATCCCGGTGCCGGCTCCAGTCGCCAATGCAGATGGCGCACTGGTGGCCAGCCTGCAGGGCAAGCCGGCAGCCATCGTCAGCAAGCTCGACGGCAGCTCGCAGATGGACCCGCAGCCGGCGCATTGTGCCGAGGTCGGCGCCATGCTGGCGCGCATGCACCTGGCGGCGAACGACTTCCCGCTGGTGCAGCCGAACCTGCGCGGCCTGGACTGGTGGCAGGCGACGGCGCCGCGCGTGCTGCCTTACCTGACGCCGGAAAATGCCCGCCTGCTGCAGGACGAGGTCGCCTGCCAGGCCGCCTTTGCCGCGACCGACACCTATGCGCGGCTGGCGCGCGGCCCCGTGCATGCCGACCTGTTCCGCAATAACGTCATGTTCGTCGGCGAGCGCCTGACCGGCTGCTTCGACTTTTATTTCGCCGGCGTCGACACCTGGCTGTACGACCTGGCCGTGACCGTCAACGACTGGTGCATCGACCTGGACACGGGCGAGCTCGACCTGCCGCGCGTGCAGGCCCTGCTGGCCGCCTATGCGGCAGTGCGACCGTTCACCAAGGACGAGATCGCGTCCTGGCAGCCGATGCTGCGCGCCGCCGCGTTGCGCTTCTGGCTGTCGCGCCTGTACGACCTGCACGTGCCGCGTGCCGCAGAAATGCTCACGCCCCACGATCCGACCCATTTCGAGCGCATCCTGCGCGACCGCATTGCCAACCCGGCGCCGGGCTTGGCCCACCACGAATGAATAACATGCCCGCAATTACCGGCTGGAACTGGCTAAAGGAAGGCACCGGCCTGTTCCGCAAACAGCCTGCCGCGCTGACCACCCTGCTGTTCGCCAATATCCTGATCAGCCTGCTGGTCAGCGCCGTGCCCCTGCTCGGCCCGATGCTCGCCTTCATCCTGATCCCCTCGTTCTCGATGGCCTTCATGAAAGCCTGCCTGATGATCGAGAACGGCGAACGCGTGACGCCGGTCGTGCTGATGACCGGCTTCCGCAAGCCGGTACTGGCGCAATTGTGCAAGATCGGCCTGATCTATCTGGGCGTGTCGGTACTGCTGACCCTACTCGCGCGCGCCTCGATCGACCTCGAACTGATGCGCCAGGTGGCCCAGCCGACCGACCCGAAGAACGTGCCGCAGGTAGCCGGATGGGAATTCGTCAAGATGTTCGCCCTGTCCGCCCTGAACGTGAGCGTGCTGATCGCCCTCTCCTTCGCCGCGCCGCTGATCTACTGGCAGAAAATGGTGCCCGGCAAGGCGATCTTCTACAGCTTCTTCGCCGTCCTGCGCAGCGCGCGTGTGTTCCTGGTGCTCCTGCTGAGCTGGTTCGGCATCCTGCTGGTGCTGGCCATCGTGGTCGCCATGCTGATGGGCGGCTCGGTGCTCGGGCGGGTGCTGGTGATGTGGCTGATCTTCCTGTTCATCCTGCTGCTGCAGTGCGCGATGTATGCGGGGTACAGGCAGATTTTCGGGAAGCCGGTCGAGAATGGAAACGGGCGCGTGAATCTCGAGAAGTGACGTAGGGTGGGGCCATGGATGCTGGGGGCATCCATGGCAACCCCACGCGTTTGCGCCGTGTGCGTAGCGTTGACGCTAACAATGCTCACCATTCCGCGTGGGGTCAGGACCCCACCCTACATCATCGGCTGACTCGCTCGAGTTTGGCGACGGACAAATCCAGCACCTTGATCCCCGCCGGGCCGAAATTGATCTGCGCCCGCGCGGCCCCTGCCCCGCCTTCGATATTCACGATCACGCCCTCGCCGAACTTGGCGTGCGCCACGGTTTCGCCGATGCGCCAGCCGGAGCTGCTACTGGCAGATTTATTGGTGATCTGCTGGGCGATCTTGTTGTCGCTGCCGGCGTTGCGGAAGGCGGCGTCGTCCCAGGCGTTGGGCGCCTTGTTCTTGGCGAACCAGTGGCTCTGCACGCGCGGCGACAGCCATTTCAGGGCTTCCTCGGGCAGTTCGTCGAAGAAGCGCGACTTCATGTTGTAGCGCGTCTGGCCGTGCAGCATGCGCTGCTGGGTAAAGCTCATGTACAGGCGTTTGCGGGCACGGGTGATCGCCACGTACATCAGGCGCCGCTCTTCGTCGACGCCGTCGAGTTCGCGCGCACTGCTTTCGTGCGGGAACAGGCCTTCTTCCAGGCCGGTGATGAAGACGGCGTCGAATTCCAGGCCCTTGGCCGAGTGCACCGTCATCAATTGCATCGCGTCCTGACCGGCCTGGGCTTGCGCGTCGCCCGCTTCCAGCGAGGCATGCGACAGGAAGGCCGACAGCGGCGACATGACCGAGGCCAGCGGCGCGTCGGCGTCCATGATCTCGATGCCGTCCTGGTAGACGACCGCGTCGCCCGCCTGCGCCTGGGACGGCGGGCCCAGATGGGCCGGGGCGAACTGGCCAAAACCTTCTTCCTGCACGAACTGGGTCGCGGCGTTGACCATCTGCTCCAGGTTTTCGATGCGGTCGGCGCCTTCTTTTTCGTTGGCGTAATGCGTCAGCAGGTTGCTGCGCTCGAGCACGACACGCACCATTTCCGGCAGCGCCAGCTGCTGGGTTTCGAAACGCGCGCCTTCGATGAGCTTGACGAAGCCACCCAGCGAGCTGCCGGCCTTGCCGGTCATGTAGGGCACCGCTGCATACAGCGAGACGCCGTAGGTGTCGGCGGCCATTTGCAGCTGCTCGATCGAGCGCACGCCGATGCCGCGCGTCGGGAAATTCACCACGCGCAGGAAGGCCGAATCGTTGTGCGGGTTGTCCATCAACTGCAGGTAGGCGATCGCGTGCTTGACCTCGGCGCGCTGGAAGTAGCGCAGGCCGCCATAGACCGTGTAGGGAATGCCGGCCGAGAACAGCGCATGCTCGATGACGCGGCTTTGCGCGTTCGAGCGGTAGAGGATGGCGATTTCGCTGCGCGGCAGGCCCTCGGCCATCAGGCTCTTGGCTTCCTCGATGATCCACTGCGCTTCCTCGAGGTCGGACGAGGCTTCGTAGACGCGCACCAGCTCGCCCTGCCCCGCATCCGTGCGCAGGTTTTTACCCAGGCGCTTGGTGTTGTTTGCAATCAGGTAGTTCGCGCTGTCGAGGATGTGGCCGTGCGAGCGGTAATTCTGCTCCAGCTTGATCAGGTTTTTCACGCGGAAATCGCGCTCGAAGGCCTGCATGTTGCCGACGTTCGCGCCGCGGAAGGCATAAATGCTCTGGTCGTCGTCGCCGACGGCGAAGATCGCGCCGCCGACCTGCTCGCCATGGCCGGCCAGCAGTTTGAGCAGGTTGTATTGCAGGTCGTTGGTATCCTGGAACTCGTCGACCAGCACGTGCTTGAAGCGCATCTGGTAATGCTGGCGCAGCGGCGCGTTGCGCGACAGCAGTTCGTAGGCGCGCAGCAGCAGTTCGGCGAAATCGACCACGCCTTCGCGCTGGCATTGCTGGTCGTAGAGCTCGTAGAGCTCGACCATCTTGCGCTCGATCGGGTCGTATGCCTCGACCTTGTTGGCCCGTAGCCCCTGGTCCTTGGCATTGTTGATGAAGTACATCAGGTTCTTGGCCGGGTACTTTTCGTCGTCGACATTGGCCGCCTTGAGCATGCGCTTGATCATCGACAGCTGGTCTTGCGAGTCGAGGATCTGGAACGACTGCGGCAGCGCGGCGTCGCGGTAGTGCGTACGCAGCAGGCGGTTGCACAGCCCGTGGAAGGTGCCGATCCACATGCCGCGCGTGTTCACCGGAAGCATCGTCGACAGGCGCGTCAGCATCTCCTTCGCCGCCTTGTTCGTGAACGTGACCGCCATGATGCCGGCCGGCGATACTTGCCCGGTCTGGATCAGCCAGGCGATACGGGTCGTCAGCACACGGGTCTTGCCCGAGCCGGCACCGGCCAGGATGAGGGCGCTTTGCGACGGCAGCGTGACCGCGGCCAATTGTTCGGGATTGAGGTTGTGAAGGAGATTCATGCGGCCATTATACCGCCGTGATTTACTGTATGCCCATCCAGTCTCGTCATCGAACTGGAGAGATGCGACAGAATATTTCATGACGATGCTGCTCCTGAAATATTATTTCACGCCTTGCGATACGCAGATTGCTCAATTCGACGGCCCGACGCCACCGCATCCGCTGTCTGGATGACACGCCAAACCCAAGTCGAATAAAACATTTCCGCCACTAAAAGTTGCGGTCTGGACGACATCTTTCAGCAACTTCGTTTAACTCATCAGTATCAGCGCGCAACTCTCCCGCGCGCCACCTGTCCAGAAATTCGCTTAACTTAACGACAAATACGCGAACCATTGCGTGGCCCGCTTCGACCCAACCATTTTCAAGCCCTCGGGCCTGTACGCGCTCCGGGTCGGGCCTTTTGTTTTAAAGCGTACAGGTCAACATTGCCAAAGGAGAGACACATGATGCTAAATCGCGTGGTTACTGTCGCCGCACTCGCAGTCGGCGGAATGATGCTGTCGAAAAAAATGAAGCAAAAAGGTAACTCGAATGGCGAGTCGTCGGTCATCGAATCGATCGAGGTCAACGTGCCGGTTCGCACTGCCTACAACCAGTTCACCCAGTTCGAAGACTTCCCGCAGTTCATGAAGAGCGTGAAAGAAATTCGCCAGCTCGACGACAAGCGCCTGCACTGGAAAGCCAATGTGGCCGGTGAAGACAAAGAGTGGGACGCGGAAATCACCGAGCAGATTCCGGACAAGCGCATCGCCTGGCGCAGCATCGGCGGCGTGCACAACGCCGGCGTGGTGACCTTCCACAAGATTTCCGACACGGTCACCCGCGTCACGCTGCAGATGGACTACCAGCCTGAAGGCGTGCTGGAAGCCATCGGCGACGCCCTCGGCGCCGTGCGCATGGAAACCCGTTCGAACCTGTCGAACTACAAGGAAATGCTGGAAAAGCGCGGCTCGGAAACGGGTGCATGGCGCGGCAAGATCAACCAGCACTAAGCAGTGCCGCCGGCGGCCTGCCCGTCTGCTTTTACTCCATGCCGCCCGGCCTTCCGGGCGGCATTTTCACGTCAGGAGCTCGTTACCAGACGCGGCAGCGCTTGGCCGCCACCATGGGCTGGCCCTTCTTGCACTGGAAGGCCTGCTCGAACTCCGGCATGTTGATGACGACGCCATTGACCCGGTACTTGCCCGGCGAGTGGGGATCGGTCACAGCCGTCACGCGCAGGTTTTCCGGGCGGTCGTTTTCGCAGGCCCATTGTGCGTAGCCGACGAAGAAACGCTGCTCCGGGGTCAGGCTGTCGCGCTTCGGCTGGGCCTGCTGGGGCATGCTCGCCATCTGCGTCTTCCAGGCCATCCAGCCGAGGATCAGGCCGCCCAGGTCCGCCACGTCCTCGCCCAGGGTCAGCTTGCTGTTGATCTTGATGTCGTCCACCACCGTGTAGCCGGCATACTGGTCGGCGATGCACTGGGCGCGCTCGTTGAAGGCCTGGCCGTCCTTCTTGGTCCACCAATCCTTCAAATTCCCTTTCGCATCGAACTGGCGGCCCTCGTCGTCGAAGGCGTGGGTCAGTTCGTGGCCGATGGTGCCGCCGGTGTTGCCGTAGTTCGGCGCGTCGTCCATCTTCGGGTCGAACAGCGGCGCTTGCAGCACGCCTGCCGGGAAATTGATGTCGTTCATCTGCGGGTTGAAATAGGCGTTCACCGTCGGCGGGCTCATCAGCCATTCGCTGCGGTCGAGCGGCTTGCCGATCTTGGCCAGCTGGCGCCGGTTCTCGAACAGCGTGCCGCGCACGACGTTGCCGGCGAAGTCGTTGGCACGCACTTCATACGCGCTGTAGTCGCGCCAGGTGTCCGGATAGCCAATCTTGTTGACGATGGCGTCGAGCTTTTCGCGCGCACGCTCCTTGGTCGACTGGCTCATCCAGTCCAGCGAGTCGATGTCCTTCGCCATCGCCTCTTCCACCTGGCGCGTCATGTGCAAGGCCTTGGCTTTGAGTTCCGGCGAGAATGTGCGGCTGACGAATTCCTGGCCCAGCGCTTCGCCCAATTGGTGGTCGACCATCTGCACGCAGCGCTTCCAGCGCGGCTGCTGGCGCTCGATGCCGCGCAGGGTCTTGCTGAAGAAGGCGAAATGCGGCTCGTCGAACTGCGGCGACAGGGCCGGCGCCATGGCCTCCAGCACATGCCAGCGCAGGTAGGTCTTGATGGCGGCCAGGTCGTTCGTGCGCAGCTGGCGCGCAAAAGCCGTGAAGAACCTGGGCTCGGTAACGTTGACGGTGTCCAGGCCCGGCTGGCCGATCTCGGCCAGGTAGGCGTTCCAGTCGAAGCCCGGCGTCATCCGCTGCAGGCGCTTCATGTCGACCTTGTTGAACAGTTTATAGGGATCGCGCTTCTCGACCCGGGTCAGGGTGGCGCGCGCCAATGCCGTCTCGATGCGCATCACGGTCGTCGCCGAACGCTTCGCCACCCGCGGCGACTCGCCGGCCAGGCGGAACATGGTCGCCATGTGGGCCAGGTACTTGGCCCGGATGACTTTCGAGCGCGCATCCGTCTTGAGGTAATAGTCACGGTCCGGCAGGCCCAGGCCGCCGCCGCCGGCAAAGGCGATCACGCGGGTCGAGTCGCCGAAGTCCTGGTTCGACGTGAAGCCGAAGAAGAAGTCCTCGCTCGACAAGGTCAGTTGCAGCGCGGCCAGCAGGCGCGGCAATTCGCGCTTCGACTGCATCGCATCGATCTGGTCCAGCCAGGGCTTTAACGGGGCGCCGCCGCGCTGCGCGATCGCGCCCTCGTCCATGCAGGCGCCGAAGTAATCGCCGATCTTTTGCTGGGCGGCGTTGCGGCCTTCCCGCTGCCGCGCCAGGCCATCGAGGATGCCCCACAGGTAGCGCTGGTTGTCCTGCGCCAGCTTGCTGTAGACCGACCAGCGCGCCTGGTCGGCCGGCACCGGATTGTTCTTCATCCAGCCGCCGCAGGCGTACTGGTAGAAATCGACGCAGGGGTCGGCGCTCCTGTCCATCGCGTTCACGTCCAGGCCGGGCGTGTAGGGGAAAGAGGTGGCCGGGCGTTCGGTGGCGGCGGGGACTGGGGTCTGTGCGGAAGCAAGGCTTGCGGCGCCGAACATGGCGGCCGACAGGGCAAGGCGGGCGAATGGAAGCATGGGATGGCGTCTGAAAGTGATTCCTCATGCTGACATACAAATATTGTCGAGGCAATATCGTTCGCCTGGCGCGGCTGCCCTCCCCCTTGCCGGCGGCAAAGGTTTGATAAGCTGCGCCTGTCCTTCAATCCGGAAACACGATGCCTGAACTGATCAAACTCGCCGCCCTGTTCGGCCTCACGGCGCTGGCCGAAATCGTCGGCTGCTACCTGCCCTGGCTGGTACTGAAGGCAGGCAAGCCGCTCTGGCTGCTGCTGCCGGCCGCCCTGTCGCTGGCCCTGTTCGCCTGGTTGCTGACCCTGCACCCGGCCGCGGCCGGCCGCACCTACGCGGCCTACGGCGGCATGTACATCGCCGTGGCCCTGCTGTGGCTGCGCTTCGTCGACGGCATCGAACTGAGCCGCTGGGACCTGGCCGGCGCCGCGCTGGCGCTGGCGGGCATGGCGGTGATTGCCCTGCAGCCGCGCGGCGTTTAGCAGTTCCGTGCAGTCTTAGTCGCCCGGCCCTTCGCCTGGCATCGTATCTGCCATCAGGCGCAATTCTTCCGGGGTCAGGTCTTCCGGTTTCTTGTCCTTCAGGCCGTCCGTCGTGTCATCACTGGAGCGGTCAGGCTGCTGCTGCCCGGCCGCGGGCTGCGCGTTCTGCTGGCTTTGCTGCTGATCCTGCGTTTGCTGTGTCTGCTGCTGGTCGTTTGCCATGTTCTGCTCCTGCTGCGAAATCGGAAATCCAGTGTGACACAGCGCGGTTTTCGGCGGCGTCCGCCATCGGCATGACTGTCGGTACACTTTACATCGAGCACTCCATTTAACATTCAAAAAGGAAACAAACTCTTCCTGTTCAAGTACTTACATTGTTGGCTTGAAACTTGCATAGATTCAAGTGTCAAATCCAGGAGACCAACAATGAATGTCAAATCGTGCCTCGCCGCCCTGAGCCTTTGCCTGCTCCCGCTTGTCAGCCAGGCCGGTGTCATCTACGAATGGCGCGCGTTGAATAACGAAACGCCGCGCGGCATTACCCTGCAACTTGAATTCGAGCAGAGCACGATAGACAGCGGCGCATTCAGCTACGTCTTCCAGCAGGATTTCGATTTCGAAACCCCGCTTCCTGGTTCCGGCCTCCTCGGTCTGCACTATGCCTTTCCCGGCGTGTCCGAAGAAATGCGCTATTCCTGGCAAAAAGGATTCGATAACCAGCTCGGATTCCTCGAAATGGAACTGAGCTTCGACAAGGGCGGTTTTTTGAGCGGGTATATCTACGCGAATAACACCCAGCACCATTTCATGATGAGCTCGACCGGTAATCGCTTCACGGTCCTCGACGCCAACAGCGACGAGGGCATGCCGGGCGCCGAGTGCGGCTGGACGGTCGGCATCGACTGCACCGGCGCAGTGGGCCAGATCCGCCGCGCCGACATTCCCGAGCCGGGTTCGCTGGCCCTGCTGGGCATCGGCCTGCTGGGCGCGGCCAGCCTGCGCCGCAAGACGGTGCGCTGATCAGGCAGCCGTCACAGCGGCCATGCGGCGGCGTTCGTGGCGCACAACAAAGGTCTGGACGGCGCCAACCGCTGACGAGGCCAGCCAGTACAGGCCCATGGCCGCCGACAGTTTCCACAGGATGAAGGCGGTTACCAGCACCTGCACCACGATCATGAACAGCGCCGGGCCGCCGGCCGCCGAAGGGAAGTAATATGCCGAGACGGCGGTGAGCAGGAGGACGATGGCGGTCAGCGCGGCGTCCGGCGTGGCCAGGCTTTTCATCCACAGGAAGGGACCGCTTCCCGAACCGGCGCTGCCGATTGCCTTGTAGAGCAGGCCGAAGACCGGCAACTGCACCAGCAGCCCGGTCAGGCTGGACCGATCCATGATGCGCGCGCCGTTCGCCTTGTATAAAGCCGAGATGGCCGCGAACATCTCTTTCGGATTATCGGCGAGCCGCGCCTTGATGGCGTCGACCTGCGGTTGCAATTGCTGGATTTTCTGCTGGTTCGCCAGCATGCCGCGCGACAGGCGCAGGGTCAGCGGCAATAACACCAGCCGCACCGACAAAGCCAGGACCAGAATCGCCCAGCCCATGCTGCCGTCGAACAGCAGGGAAAACTGCAGCATTGCCGACGCCAATATCTCGTTCATTTCGCTCTCTTTCATTGATTAACAAAGAATTATTGGTCATGATTCTACTTAGGTATTGCTACGTAAAAACATGCAATTCCCGATGAGTTACTTCGGTTTTTCGGAAGTAAATACGGAACTAGCTAAATAAAGCCTCTTTAACTAAAAAGGAATCGAATGCTGCCCGCCCGTCCTTTCGCCCGCACCTTATTGAGCGGCCTGATCGTTGCCGCCCTGTCCCTGCCCGCCGCTGCCGCCGAGCCGGCCTGGGTCACGAAGAGCAATACGAATGCCAAGGTCCTGCTCAACGTCCTCGCCAAGTACTCGCCCGAAAGCGCCAGCAACCTCGGTGTGGAAGGCTATGACGAGCAGATCGTCGACCTGTCGCGCGACCAGTTCGAGGCGACCAACCGCGACATGCGCGCCGCCATCGCCGAACTGCAAAAGCGCCTGCGCGTGGAAACCGACAGCAAGGTCAAGCAGGACCTGCAGATCCTGATCGACAAGGCCCAGGACCAGCTCACCTCGAGCGCCCTCGAGCGCAAGTACTTCATGCCCTACCTCGACCTGACGCGCATGATGTTCGGCGTGGTGCGCTCGACGCTCGACCCGCGCATCCCGAAAGCGCGCCAGCAGGCGCTGCTGGCGCGGCTCGACAAGTACGCGGGGCTGGCCAAGGGCTACCGGCCGGTGACGGAACTGGCGCAGGAGCGCCTGCAGGAACGCCTGAAAGCGAACAAGAACCTGCTCGGCCCCTACAAGGGCGAGGTCGAGCAGGCGCTCAACGACGGCCCGACGCTATTGAAAGGCATGCGCGAGCTGCTGGCCAAGAGCGAGCTGAAAGGCTGGGAGAGCCGCTTCGACGTGCTGGAGAAGCAGCTCACCGCGTATAACGCGCGCATGAAGACCGAGATGCTGCCGCGCGCACGCGCAGACCACCGCCTGCCGCCGGAAGTCTATGCGGACAACCTGAAGAACTTCGGGGTCGACATCAGCCCGCAGGAGCTGATCGCCAAGTCGCTGACCTCGTTCGCGGAAATCCGCAACCAGATGCAGATCACCGCCAACCTGATCGCCCGCGAGCGCGGTTTCAAGGACAGCGACTACCGCGTCGTCATGGCCGAGATCAAGAAGCAGCAGATCCCGACCGAACAGGTGATGCCGCTGTACGCCGAGCGCCTGGCGGCGCTGGAAGCGGCGGCGCGCACGCACAACGTGGTGACCCTTCCGGAGCGTAAAGCCGTGATCCGCCTGGCGACGATGGCCGAGAATGCGGCCCAGCCGGCTCCGCACATGAGCCCACCGCGCCTGATCGGCAATACCGGCGAGTACGGCGAGTTCGTGCTCACCACCGGCATGCCGCCCGACGCCAGCGGCAAGCGCCTGGTGTTCGACGACTTCACCCACCAGGCCGGCACCTGGTCGATCACGGCGCACGAGGCGCGCCCGGGCCATGAGATGCAGTTCGCGAAGATGATCGAGACCGGCGTCTCCACCGCGCGCGCGGTGTTCGCCTTCAACAGCGTCAACGTCGAAGGCTGGGCGCTGTATGCGGAAGCGGAAATGCAGCCCTACGAGCCGCTCGACGGCCAGCTGTTCGCCCTGCAGGCGCGCGGCATGCGCGCGGCGCGCGCCTTCCTCGACCCGATGGTCAACCTGGGGGAAATAACGCCAGAGGGCGTGAAGGCCTTCCTGATGCAGGACGTCGGCCTGTCCGAAGGCATGGCGACGCAAGAGGTGCAGCGCTACACCTTCCGCGCGCCGGGCCAGGCCACTTCCTACTTCTACGGCTACCAGCGATTGATGGAGACGCGCCAGGCCGCCGAAGTCGCCCTCGGCAGCCGCTTCGACCGCCGGAAGTTCAACGACTTCGTGCTGGCGCAGGGGCTGGTGCCCCCAAGCCTGCTGCGCAAGGCGGTGATGGAAGAGTTCGTGAAGGGACAGAAGTAAACCGTAGGGTGGACGGGGAACCCGTCCACCCCACAAGAACGATCACCCGCGCCGTGGCGCCGGCCGCGCCGTCCCGTTCGCGAGCGACTCGGCGATGATGCCGCGCGTCGCCCGGTCGGCAATCGCGTGCTCCGCCTCCATCTGCTTGCCCAGCACTTCCATCTTCTTGCCGACCGCCTCCATCGGCTTGCCGGCTTCCTCCATCTTCTTGCCGATGGCTTCCATCTTGGTGCGGTTCAGGGTCACGGCGGCCAGCGCCATGTCGGTACCGAAGGAGCCCATCGTCTTGCCGTGGCGGCCCATTTCCTCGCCGTGCTTGCCCATCTCGGCGCCCAGTTTGTCGACCGGGGCCCAGGCGTTGCGCACGCGTTCCAGGGTGGCCGCGTCCTGCACGATGTATTCCTTGCCGTCCTTGCGGAACCAGAAGAATTCGCCGCGCACGCTGTCCTTGATCTCGTCCATGTCAGCGCTGCTGACCCGGTTCCCGACGCGCAGGTCGCCGCGCGCGCCGCCACGCACCAGGGCGTAGGGCTCGCCGTTCTCGAAGCGATGCATGTTGCGCACCTGTTCCAGGCCGTCGCCCGGCGGCGACGCGTGGACGGCCAGCAGCGGCGCGGCGCAGGCGGCAGCGGCGGCGCTCAGCAGCAGTGCGTGTTTGATCGTGCGGGATGCGAAAGGAAAGCGGGTCTGCTGCATGATGTCCTCCATGGCGTGAATGGCAATGGAGGCACTGTAGAAGAAGGGAACGCCGCCCGCCCGCGCCGTGCGACAGACGGGCCGTTTTGCGGAACAGGCGGCGAAATACGGCAGTGGATCAGTAAACGACGACCGAGCGGATCGACTCGCCCGACTTCATCAGATCGAACCCTTCGTTGATGCGGTCGAGCGGCAGGTGGTGGGTGATCAGGTCGTCGATGTTGATCTTGTTTTCCATGTACCAGTCGACGATCTTCGGCACGTCGGTACGGCCGCGCGCGCCGCCAAAGGCCGAGCCCTTCCACTCGCGGCCCGTCACCAGCTGGAACGGCCGGGTCGAGATTTCTGCGCCCGCTTCGGCCACGCCGATGATGATCGACTGGCCCCAGCCCTTGTGGCAGCACTCGAGCGCCTGGCGCATGGTCTTGACGTTGCCGATGCATTCGAAACTGTAGTCGGCGCCGCCGTCGGTGATCTGGACGATGCTGTCCACCACGTTCTCGACCTGGGTCGGGTTGACGAAGTGGGTCATGCCGAACTTGCGCGCCATGCTTTCCCTCGCCGGGTTGATGTCGACGCCGATGATTTTATCGGCGCCGACCATCTTCGCCGCCTGGATCACGTTCAGGCCGATGCCGCCCAGGCCGAACACGACGACGTTGGCGCCCGCCTCGACCTTGGCCGTGAAGATCACGGCGCCGATGCCGGTGGTGACGCCGCAGCCGATGTAGCAGATCTTGTCGAAGGGAGCGTCGGAACGCACCTTCGCCAGCGCGATTTCCGGCACCACGATGTAGTTCGAGAAGGTCGACGTGCCCATGTAGTGGTAGATCGGCTGGCCGTCGAGCGAGAAGCGCGACGTCGCGTCAGGCATCAGGCCGCGGCCCTGGGTCGAGCGGATCGCCTGGCACAGGTTGGTCTTCTGCGACAGGCAGAATTTGCACTGGCGGCATTCCGGCGTGTAGAGCGGGATGACGTGGTCGTCGCGCTGGAGCGAAGTGACGCCGGGGCCGACGTCGACCACCACGCCCGCGCCTTCATGGCCGAGGATGGCCGGGAACAGGCCTTCCGGGTCGGCGCCCGAGAGCGTGTAGTAATCGGTATGGCAAATGCCGGTGGCCTTGACTTCGACCAGCACTTCGCCCGCCTTCGGGCCTTCGAGGTCGACTTCTTCGATCGTCAGCGGCTGGCCCGCTTTCCACGCAATCGCTGCCTTGGTTTTCATGAGGATTCCTGTCAATGAGTTGGAGCGGTTGCCATCATACCAAGCCACCGTAAACCGCGCCGCGTCATGCAGGATGCACAGCTTATGCAAGGCGCAAAAATGCTGCATATGCACAAGGCTGAGGGCCAAAAATATAACACCGAAATGAACGAACCATACTGTTTTCAACTGTGCGTATGTGCAACATTGCAACACAGCTGAGCACGATTGATTTGTCAATTGCTTACGGACAGTGTTCGTGCATACACTGAGTTCAGCCGTCAACACGGCGATGAAATCGTTTTTAAAAAAACGTGCACGCGATCAGAGACATCGCGGCATATCGATAGGCTTTTATACGGAGAAGTAAAAAATGACTCGTGCTTCAAAAAAGACGTTCAGCCTGTGCCTGGCCGCTGCTGCGGTCGGGATGCTCTGCAATGCCGCCCAGGCGGCAGCTCCTGACACCACCCGTGTCATCGTCGCATTCAAACCGGGCGCGAAAGCGGCCATGAAGTCCGCCGTCGCCGCAGCCAAGGGCTCGGTGAAGCACGAAATCTTCGGCATGAACGCCATGGCAGTCGAGGTGCCGGTCACCGCCCTCAAAGGCCTGGAAAACAACCCGAACGTCGAATACGTCGAGGAAGACGCGATCCGCAAGCCGCTGGCGCTGACCTCGCCGTCGACCGGCACGCCGTATGCAACCGGCCAGCTGGTCCCTTACGGCATCAAGCTGGTCCAGGCCGACCTGCTGAGCGACTCGGCCGCCGCCAACCGCAAGGTCTGCATCATCGACTCGGGCTATGACCGCAACCACGAAGACCTGTCGACCAACGTCGTCACCGGCGAATACGACAGCGGCACCGGCTGGTGGTACACCGACGAAAACCACCACGGCACCCACGTGGCCGGCACCATCGCCGCCGTCAACAACAGCGGCACCGGCGTGGTCGGCGTCAACTCGAACAAGCAGCTCAAGCTGCACATCGTGAAGGTCTTCGGCGCCGATGCCTGGGCCTACTCGTCGACCCTGTCCTCGGCCGCCAACAAGTGCAAGGCAGCCGGCGCCAACGTGATCTCGATGTCGCTGGGCGGCTCGATCTCGAACAACACCGAGAAGAACACCTTCGCCTCGCTGGAAGCGGCCGGCATCCTGAGCATCGCCGCCTCCGGTAACGACGGCAACACCCGTGCTTCCTACCCTGCCGGCTACGCCAGCGTGGTCTCGGTCGGCGCACTGGACGAGAACAAGCAGTGGGCCACCTTCTCGCAGTACAACAGCAAGGTCGAGCTGTCCGGTCCTGGCGTCGGCGTGCTGTCGACCGTCCCGATGGGCGCCGGCCAGGAAGCCGTCCTGACCGTCGGCTCGAGCACCTACGCTCCGGGCGCGATGGAAGGCTCGCCGGTCAAGACCGCAACCGCACCGCTGGCCGACTTCGGCATCGGCGACGCTGTCAACACCGCCGTGTCGGGCAAGGTCTGCCTGATCCAGCGCGGCAGCGTGGACTTCGCCGTCAAGGTCTCGAACTGCGAGAAGAGCGGCGGCGTCGGTGCCGTGGTGTACAACAACGTGGCAGGCGCCTTCGGCGGCACGCTGGGCACCACCGTGACCAACATCCCGTCGGTCACCGCGACCGACACCGATGGCACCGCGATGAAGGCGCAGCTGGGCCAGAGCGCCACCGTCGGCATCAAGGCTTCGAACTACGCCTACTACGACGGCACCTCGATGGCTACCCCGCACGTGTCGGCCGTCGCCGCCCTGGTGTGGAGCTACTTCCCAACCTGTACCGCTGTCCAGATCCGTTCGTCGCTCGGCAAGAGCGCACTCGACCTGGGCACCGCCGGCCGCGACACCAAGTACGGCTTCGGTCTGGTCCAGGCGAAAGCTGCCTACGACCGCATCAAGTCGCTGGGCTGCGGTAACTAATCCTGCCGCTGCATGAAAAAAGGACGCTTCGGCGTCCTTTTTTTCGTCCGGGGTTTTTGTAGGGTGGGCACTTGTGCCCACGCGGGCTCACCTTGAACAAACCAGCGGCATCGTTCGCAACCATGGAACCGAGGTCAGTCCTGCCTTCGGTATGAACAGAGCGCTATGGTCTCAACCCGTGAGACCGCGTGGGCACAAGTGCCCACCCTACGCACTCTGAAGAGCAACGCTCCTACTTCGGTTGCATGGTCAACCCGATCAGCCTCGCCACCACCGCCGCCAGGTACATCAGGCCGGCGAACATTTCGATGCTGGCCAGCGAGCGTGCGTGCACGGTGAGCGGGATCACGTCGCCGATGCCGGTCGAGGACAGCAGCGCGAAGCTGAGGTAATTCAGTTCGGTCCAGCTGCGCGGCAGCTCGGGGTTGACGGCGGCGGCAAACGACCCCGGCGCCAGCGCCTGCACCACCAGGTACAGGTGGGTGAAGCCCCAGGCCAGCAGGGTGAAGGTAGCGCCGGCGGCGAACAGCTCGTCGGTGGTCACGCGCCGGTCGGACAGCATGTAGAGGATCAGGCTGCCGGCCGCATAAAAATAGAACAGCGCCTCGAGCCCCGAGGACCAGGGCTGCAGGTGGGGCAGCTGGAACAGCATCTGCGCCGACAGCAGCGCGATGATCGGCACC
The DNA here is from genome assembly GCF_053668055.1 of Massilia sp. SYSU DXS3249. Classification (NCBI taxonomy): domain Bacteria; kingdom Pseudomonadati; phylum Pseudomonadota; class Betaproteobacteria; order Burkholderiales; family Oxalobacteraceae; genus Massilia; species Massilia sp. SYSU DXS3249. The sequence continues at coordinate 125,626 of NZ_JBSIPX010000012.1, forward strand.
GCCATGGCGACGCTGATCCAGGTGTGGCCCGGCGTGCGCCGCACCATCCGGATGGTGAAGGTCAGGATCACGATGCCGAAGGCGTTGAAGGCGATGTGGCCGTACTTCGTCTGCTCCAGGAAGGGGTACAGGATCATGCCGAGCAGCTGGGCCAGCAGCAGGATGGCGGACGGGTGACGCCGGGTGTGGACGATCAGGCGGAGCAGGCGCATCGTTTTCTCTGGGGTGGATGTCGATGCCGCTATTGTAGGCAAAATCGCCACGAACGCAGCCGCAGCGTGCACGCCGTGCAGGCAATAAAAAACCCGCCTCGCGGGCGGGTCGGGCCGGGACGGCGGCGGCGCTCAGGCGGCGACGCCGTCGATGACGCCCATTTCCTCGGACGACATCAGGCGGTCAATGTCGACCAGGATGATCATGCGTTCGTCGACCGTGCCCAGGCCGACCAGGTAGTCGGTGTTGAGCGCGCCGCCCATGTCCGGCGCCGGCTTGATCTGGTCGGCCGTCAGCGAGATCACGTCCGACACCGAATCGACCACCATGCCGACCACGCGGTCCTGGATGTTCAGGATGATCACGACGGTGAACTGGTTGTAGGTCGGCTCGCCGAGCTTGAACTTGATGCGCATGTCGACGATCGGGACGATCGTGCCGCGCAGGTTGACCACGCCCTTGACGTGCTCGGGGGCGCTGGCGATGCGGGTGACCGATTCGTAGCCGCGGATTTCCTGTACTTTCAGGATCTTGATGCCGTATTCCTCGTTGCCGAGCTTGAAAGCCAGCGCTTCGTACACGCCGTCGTTCATCGAGGTATTGTCCATATGCGTTCCGTTGGGTCAGAAAAAAAAGAATGGCCCATTATATGATTTTGCCGCACGGCAATAAACTATGGCGGCAATTCAGCCGCCCGGACTGTCTCGCCGGCACAACTAGCCCGCCATGCCGAACAGGGCCCGGAAGCGCCAGGCGGCCTCTTCCGGCGCCGGGTCGCCGTAGACCGCGGTGATCGCCGCGACCATGTCCGCCCCGCGTGCGAGCAGCGGCGCGGCGCGGCTTGCGGTCATCCCGCCGATCACGACGACAGGCAGCGACAGCGCCGCCCGCGCCTCTTCCAGCAGCGAGGGCGGCGTGACGAATGCATAGCGCTTGACCGTGGACGGGTAGAAGCCGCCGAAGGCCACATAGCTGGCGCCTGCTGCCTCGGCAGCTTGCGCCAGCTGCATGTCGCCGTAGCAGGACGCGCCAACGATCTTGCCGGCCCCGAGCAGCGCCCGTGCCTCGGCCGGCGCCAGGTCGGTGCCGCCCACATGTACGCCGTCGGCATCGAGCCGGCGGCACAGTTCCACATGGTCGTTGACGATGAGCGGGCGGCGGTGGCGCCGGCACAGCGCCAGCAGCGCGCCGGCCTGCTCGAGGCGCAGCGCCTCGCCGGCCGTCTTGTGGCGATACTGCACCATGGCCGCGCCGCCGCGCAAACCCGCTTCGGTGGCGGCCAGCAGCCGTTCGGTGTCGTCCCAGTCGGGGGTAATCAGGTACAAGCCTCGCATTTTGGCCTTTCAAGTGAAGGGGTGGAACCGATTCGGGATGCGTTGCCCCGGAGCGATCGCGAACGACTGCGCCAGCGCCGCATGGCAATACGCCTGGGCTGCGTCGAGCGCCTGGAACATGCCCTCGCCCAGCGCCAGCCGTCCCGCCAGCGCGGCCGCCAGCGTGCAGCCGCTGCCGTGGAAGGCGCCGGCCAGGCGCGGCCAGTGCCATTCGCGCAGCAGCTGGCCGCCCGCGTGCCAGCGATTGGTGACTTGGGCGCCGCCGCCGTGGCCGCCGGTGACCAGCATCTGGGCGCAGCCCAGGTTCGGGAGGCGCTGTGCCTCCAGCCCGTTCGGCAGCGCGATGGTGGAGAGGGCCAGCAGCGGCGCGAGCGCCTCCAGCGGATCGCCCTCTCCCAAGGCATCGCCATGGCCGCTCGCCAGCACCGGGTCGAGCACCACCGGCAGCCGCGGATCGCGCGCAAGCAGTTGCTCCAGCACGCCGGCGATGGCCAGCGCGTTGGCCCGGCTGCCGGGAGCGCCGATCTTGACCGCCTTGACGGCGCAGCGGGCGACGACGGCCTCGGCCTGGCGCAGCACGAAGGCGGCATCGACCGGTGCCGCCGCATGCACCCGGTCGTTGTCCTGCGCCGTGAGCACGGTCGCCACCGGCAGCGCGTGCGCGCCCTGGGCGGCGATCGCCAGCACGTCGGCGGCCAGGCCCGCGCCGCCGCTGGGATCGAGCCCGGCGAAGACCAGTACCGAGGGCACCGTCATGCCACGCGCCCCTCGGCGGGCGACGAGGGCGAGGCCATGAAACGCTTGGGCATGCGCCCGGCCAGCCAGGCTTCGCGCCCGGCGCGCACCGCCAGCTTCATCGCCCCAGCCATGCGCACCGGATCGCGGGCGCAGGCGATCGCGGAGTTCATCAGCACGCCGTCGCAGCCCAGCTCCATGGCAATGGCCGCATCCGACGCCGTGCCGACGCCCGCGTCGACCAGTACCGGCACCGTGGCCTGTTCGACGATCAGGCCGAGGTTCCAGGGGTTGAGGATGCCCATGCCGGAGCCGATCAGCGAGGCCAGCGGCATCACCGCGACACACCCGATCTCCTGCAGGATTTTGGCCTGCACCGGATCGTCGCTGCAGTAGACCATCACCTCGAAGCCGTCGCGCACCAGGGTCTCGAGCGCCGCGATCGTCTCCGGCATGTGCGGAAACAGGGTCTTTTCGTCTCCCAGCACCTCGAGCTTGACGAGCTTGTGCCCGCCGAGCAGTTCGCGCGCCATCTGCAGCGTGTAGACGGCGTCGCGCGCGTTGTAGCAGCCGGCCGTATTCGGCAGGATCGTGAACCGGTCCGGGGGCAGCACGTCGAGCAGGCTCGGGGCATGCGGGTCCTGGCCGATGTTCACGCGGCGGATCGCCACCGTCACGATCTCGGCCTCGGCCGCCAGCGTGGCTTCCCGGGTTTCGATGAGGTCGCGGTACTTGCCGCTGCCCACCAGCAGGCGCGAGCGGTAGGCCTTGCCCGCGATGGTTAAAAGGTCGTCGTTCATGTCTGTCTCCTGGTTAGCCGCCGCCGATGGCGCGCACGATGTCCACCCGGTCGCGCGGCAGCAGCGCGCGCCCGTTCCATTGCTGGCGCGGCACCACCTCGCGGTTGACCGCCAGCGCCACGGCCTGCTGCCCGATGCCGAGCGCGCGCACCAGGTCGTCGAGCGTCTGCCCGGCCGGCAAGCGGTAGGGTTCGCCGTTGAGTTCGATGTCGAGCATGCTCATACCTCCCGATAGAGCCGGGCGCCGCCGCGCACGAATTCGACGGCCTTTTCCTGCATGCCCTGCGCCAGCGCCTGCCCTTCCCCGACGCCGCGCTCGGCCGCATACGCGCGTACCTCCTGCGTGATCTTCATCGAACAGAAATGCGGGCCGCACATCGAGCAGAAGTGCGCGACCTTGGCCGATTCCTTGGGCAGCGTGGCGTCGTGGAAGGCGCGCGCCTTGTCCGGGTCGAGCCCGAGGTTGAACTGGTCTTCCCAGCGGAACTCGAAGCGCGCCTTGGACAGGGCGTTGTCGCGGATCTGGGCGCCGGGATGGCCCTTGGCCAGGTCGGCGGCATGCGCAGCGATCTTGTAGGTGATGATCCCGTCCTTGACGTCGGCCTTGTCGGGCAGGCCGAGGTGTTCCTTCGGCGTGACGTAGCACAGCATCGCGGTGCCGTACCAGCCAATGGTGGCCGCGCCGATGCCGGACGTGATGTGGTCGTAGCCGGGCGCGATGTCGGTCGTCAGCGGGCCCAGGGTGTAGAACGGCGCCTCCCGGCATTGCGCCAGCTGGAGGTCCATGTTTTCCTTGATCAGGTGCAGCGGCACGTGGCCGGGACCTTCGACCATGGTCTGCACGTCGTGCTGCCATGCGACTTGCGTCAGTTCGCCGAGGGTCTTCAGCTCGGCCAGCTGCGCTTCGTCGTTGGCGTCGTAGATCGAGCCGGGGCGCAGGCCGTCGCCCAGGCTGAAGGCGACATCGTAGGCTTGCATGATGGCGCAGATCTCGTCGAAATGCGTGTACAGGAAGGACTCGCGATGGTGCGCCAGGCACCACTTGGCCATGATCGAGCCGCCGCGCGAGACGATGCCCGTCAGGCGCCTGGCCGTCATCGGCACATGCGCGAGGCGCACGCCGGCGTGGACGGTGAAGTAGTCGACGCCCTGCTCGGCCTGTTCGATCAGGGTGTCGCGGTAGATGTCCCAGGTCAGTTCCTCGGCCTTGCCGTGGACCTTTTCGAGTGCCTGGTACAGGGGCACGGTCCCGATCGGTACCGGGCTGTTACGGATGATCCATTCGCGCGTCTCGTGGATGTGCTTTCCGGTCGAGAGATCCATCACGTTGTCGGCGCCCCAGCGGATCGCCCAGGTCATCTTTTCCACCTCTTCGCCGATCGAGGACGTCACGGCCGAGTTGCCGATGTTGGCGTTGATCTTGACCAGGAAGTTGCGGCCGATGATCATCGGCTCGCTCTCCGGATGGTTGATGTTGGCGGGGATGATGGCGCGCCCGCGCGCGACTTCGGAACGCACGAATTCGGGCGTGATCTCTCCCGGGATCGAAGCACCGAAGGACTGGCCCGGATGCTGGCGGCCCAGCAGCGCGGCCGTGCGCTGCCCCATCGGACCGGACGCCTCCAGCTGCGCCAGGTATTCCCTGCGCTGCAGGTTCTCGCGCAGGGCCACGAATTCCATTTCGGGCGTGACGATGCCCTGGCGCGCGTAATGCATCTGGGTGACGTTGGCCCCGGCTTTCGCGCGGCGCGGCTTTCTCTGCAGCTCGAAGCGCAGCGCGTCCAGGCCGGGATCGAGCAGGCGTGCGGCGCCATAGGTCGAGCTGGGACCGGGCAGCTGCTCGGTGTCGCCGCGCCCGGCGATCCAGCCGGCGCGCAGGGGATGCAAGCCGCGCCGGATGTCGATGCGCGCGGCCGGATCGGTATAGGGGCCGGAGGTGTCGTAGACGAAGACCGGCGGGTTGGCCTCGCCGCCGAAGCTGGCGGACGTGGGGCTTTGCGCGACCGAACGCATCGGCACCCGGATGTCGGGGCGGCTGCCTTCGATGAAGACCTTGGTCGAATTCGGGAAGGGGGCGATCGCCGCCGTGTCCACCGTGGCGGTGGCGGCGTTGAAGTCTAGCGGGGCATTCATGTGGCTCCTTTGCGTGAGGAGCCAGCAAAGGAGGCGAAAGATGTGCAGGCGCGTGCGTGTGCACGACCGGACTCTCGGAAGCTTCCCTTCGCTGGCATTATCCAGATCAGGTTCAGAGGGTATTTCTCACCCGCGCACCGTATCGATGCGCAGGACCCCTAGCGTGTGCTGCCAAATCGGCAACGGACGGATTATAGCCCATCTGTCCTGCGCCATGCGTCCCTGCCCTTGGGCCTCGGCGGGAGCGCCTGCCGCAGCGGCGTCACATCATCGGCGACTCCTCGTTCATCGGGTGCAGTTCCAGCACGCCGCTCACCAGGCGCACCTCGACGAAGGGCGTCTGCCCCGGCACGATCTCCTTGACCGCCGTCGGCCCGCCCTCGACCGCCACTTCCAGCTGCACGGGAGCGGCCGCCTCGGTTTTCACTTCGAGCGAGTCGGCCCGCGAGATGGTCCAGTCGGTGCTGACGCCCGATTTTTGAAAGACCTGCTCGCCGTTGATCCGCACGCTCACGGTATTGTTCTGGAAGCCCTCTCCCAGCCTGACACGTAACATCATGACCCTCCCCGGGTTATCGGTTTTTGCCACAGGAATACCGGACAGGCCGCGGTGTTCGCAAGCCTGCCCGGCCAGTACCAGCACCAGCGCGAGCGCCGTCAGTACCCGCAGCACCATGGGTGCCTCAGGCCTTCCGGATGTCCCGTGCCGGCGACTCCATCAGCGTGGTCTTCGCCCCCTCTTCGTCCCCGATCTCGCGCTGGGCAAAAGCGAGGCAGGACATCGCCTCCCCGGTCGAGACCGGGTCGAGCACCTGGGCCGACTTCACGCTCGAGAGCAGCGCGATGCTGTCCTCGGCTTTCGGCGCCCGCACGCTGACGATTTTTTCGTCCGCGCCGTCGATGCTCTTGAACGCGCGGGCGGCGTTGACCCCCTTGATCATCCTGACATAGGTGGCCATCGGATGCTCCTGGTAGCGGTCCAGCACCTCGTCGAAGGCATCGTTACCCGAGCGCAGGGAGGCGTTGTCGGAGCCCTTCAGGTACAGCAGCGCGCCCTGGTCCGCGCCCATGAAGAGGTCGGCCAGCCTGTCGTCGTCCTCGCTGACCGGGTAGCGCACCCGGATCGTCAGGATATCCGACAGCACCTGCGAGCCGTCCAGCGCGGCATAGGCGGCGCGCACCCGGTATTGGCCCGGCTGGTCGAAATAGAAGCCGCCCTTGCCGTAGCCGATATAGGCGCTGTCCATGATCTCGTCCTTGATGCCGAGGACGGTCTGGCGATCCCCGACCAGGTGGTCGATCAGCGGTTCGTACGCGCACACTTCCCCGCTCGGCTTGCTGATCACGACCTTGACCAGGCCGTAGTTCGGATGCAGCCAGGTATGGGCGCGGCGTCCGCGCGTGTCGGTCGCCTTCAATGTGAGCTCCAGCACGACCGGCTCGCCGAGCGCGAAGCTGCGCTGGTGGGTCGAGATCGCCAGCACCAGGCCCGACTCGTCGGAGATCGGGTCGGCCATCACCTCGCGGCCCAGCGATGCGCCCACGGCGAAATTGCTCCCGCCCATGACGACATCGTTGCGGAAGCCATGGCGCAGGTGGATCAATTCCTCGTCGTCGAAACGGAAATCGAAACTGCTCCAGAAACCCGCCGGCCCGCCGCTCGGATAGGCCCAGGGGTAGTTCATCCAGGACAGCGAGTCCGGGCGGTTCGGCTTCGGCGGCGAGGCATACTGTTTCTGCCACGAGTGCATCAGGTTGAAGCAGTGCCCGAGCTCGTGCACATAGGTGTAGAGCTGGAGGCGCAGCTTTTCGGCCGTGGTCCCGCCGATGCCGCCGTGGAATACCGCACAGCCCTGGCGCTGCCTGCCCTCCTGGTCGAACATGATGCCGTACAGGCTGGGCCCGAGGTCGTGTTTCTGGGCGACCAGCAGCCAGACGCACCATTGCGGCAGGTCGCGCCACAAGGAGAAGTGGTTTTGCATCGCCGCATGCATCTCGGCATTGCTCCAGCTGGCGCCTGTTCCGGCCTCGCTGGCGTCGATGATGTTGTTGCCCGCGGTCGGCACCATGCCGATCCCCGCTTCGGCGAAGGAACTGACCACGCTCAGCGTGCGCGGCGCTCCGCCCGAGGGCAGCGAACCGGTGTTATAGCTGGCGAACGGCGGTGTCGCGAGGTCCGACACGCAGTCCGTTTCGATGCGCACCGTGCGGAAGTGCAGCGAAGTGAAGGGGCAGTGGTAGGAGGCCCCCGGCGTGTTCGAGACGGTAAAGAATTGCAGGGTCGCCGGAGCCTGGGGCTGGAACAGGCTCACCCGCGGTATCGTCACCTGCACCACCGGGGCGCCGGCCGCGAAGGTGAAACGGCCCTTGCCTTTTGCGACAATCTGCGTCGGGCTCGCCGTGATGACCGGGCTGTCCACGATGAAGGAGCCCACGTAGGACACGGTCTTGCCCAGGGTCTGGTAGAAATCCCCGCTGATCCGCTTCATCGCGCGGACGCGGTCGACGTCGACCCGCAGTTCGATCTGGAAGGCGCCCAGCGCGCCCCCGTAGCAGCCGCTGACCGCCTTCTTGATGACGGGGAGCGGCGGGATCGGAATCTTCGGAATCGGCAGTGGCGGCACCTTCGGCACCGGCGCCAGGTCGGGCGCGGCGCCGGTCGGCCCGGCATCATGCGGCTCGGCAATACCGAGCTCGCCGTTGGACAGGCTGGACACTTCTTCGTAACTCATTTGTCCAATCTGCTGTCCATTGTTCTCCACAAGGGGTTCGTCGCTTGCATTCTCGACCCCGGTTGGATCCAGTTGTGACATGTTCTTCTCCCCGAAACGGCCATCGTTGCGCGCAGCCTGTACGGCGGCGCTCCCTGCTTGCGCAGCTGCCCGGATCAATGGAAACAGGCATCCTGGTTAGACCTTCGGGGCGAAATGTTCGATTCGTCGAGGCCGCCGCTATTCGGGACCAAGGCGAACGCGTTTAGAGACAGATCAAGTAAGGAGCAGAAGCCGGGGCGCGCGGGCACAGCGGCGCGGGCCGGCGTTCCGGCGATGCTCGCGGGATATGCTCGCGATTCAAGGTGACCTATAATGGTTCTTTCGCAAATTCAAACGCCATCACATCATGGAATTAGCCAAGTCTTTCGAGCCAGCCGACATCGAACAATACTGGCGTGCCGAGTGGGAACAGCGCGGGTACTTCGCCGCCACCCTCGACGCCGACAAACCGTCGTTCAGCATCCAGCTGCCGCCGCCGAACGTGACTGGCACCCTGCACATGGGCCACGCGTTCAACCAGACCGTGATGGACGGCCTGACCCGCTACTACCGCATGCGCGGCCATAACACGGCCTGGATCCCGGGCACCGACCACGCCGGTATCGCGACCCAGATCGTGGTCGAGCGCCAGCTCGACGCCCAGAAGATTTCGCGCCACGACCTCGGCCGCGACGAATTCATCAAGAAGGTCTGGGAGTGGAAGGAACAGTCGGGCAACACCATCACCGGCCAGATGCGCCGCATGGGCGCCTCCGCCGACTGGCAGCGCGAATACTTCACGATGGACGAGACCCGCTCGAAGACCGTCTCCGAAGTCTTCGTGCGCCTGTACGAGCAGGGCCTGATCTACCGCGGCAAGCGCCTCGTGAACTGGGACCCGAAGCTGGGCACCGCCGTCTCCGACCTGGAAGTCGACTCGGTCGAGGAAGACGGTTCGATGTGGTACATCCGCTATCCGCTGGCCGACGGCAGCGGCAGTCTGACGGTTGCCACCACCCGTCCTGAAACGATGCTGGGCGACGTCGCCGTCGCGGTCGACCCGACCGACGAACGCTATACCCACCTGCACGGCAAGATGCTCAAGCTGCCGTTGACGGGCCGCGAAGTGCCGGTCATCGCCGACAGCTACGTCGACAAGGAATTCGGCACCGGCTGCGTGAAGATCACCCCGGCCCACGATTTCAACGACTACGCGGTCGGCCAGCGCGCCGGCCTCGCCCCGCTCAACATCTTCACGCTCGACGCGAAGATCAACGAGAACGCCCCAAGCCAGTACCAGGGCCTGGACCGCTTCGCGGCGCGCAAGCAGATCGTCGCCGACCTGGAAGCGCAAGGCTTCCTGCAGGAAGTCAAGCCGCACAAGCTGATGGTGCCGCGCGGCGACCGCACCGGCGTCGTCATCGAGCCGATGCTGACCGACCAGTGGTTCGTCGCCATGACGAAACCTGCGCCGGAAGGCACCTTCAATCCGGGCAAATCGATCACCGAAGTCGCACTCGAAAAAGTCGCCAGCGGCGAGATCAAGTTCGTGCCGGAGAACTGGACGACCACCTACAACCAGTGGCTGGGCAACATCCAGGACTGGTGCATCTCGCGCCAGCTGTGGTGGGGCCACCGCATCCCGGCCTGGTTCGACGAAAGCGGCAACATCATCGTCGCCCGCGACGAGGAAGAAGCCAAGGCCAAGGCGGCCGCGCAAGGCATCACCGGCGCACTGCGCCGCGACGAGGACGTGCTCGACACCTGGTTCTCCTCGGCCCTGGTGCCCTTCTCGACCATGGGCTGGCCCGAGCAGACGAAGGAAATGGACATGTTCCTGCCGTCGTCGGTGCTGGTGACCGGCTTCGACATCATCTTCTTCTGGGTCGCGCGCATGGTCATGATGACCGCGCACTTCACGGGCAAGGTGCCCTTCGAGACCGTCTACGTGCACGGCCTGGTGCGCGACTCGCAGGGCCAGAAGATGTCGAAGTCGAAGGGCAATACGCTCGACCCGATCGACCTGATCGACGGCATCGACGTCGAGTCGCTGGTGGCGAAGCGCACCGCCGGCCTGATGGACCCGCGCGCCGCCGAGAAGATCGCGAAAGCCACGCGCAAGGAATTCCCGGCCGGGATCCCGGCCTTCGGCACCGACGCCGTGCGCTTCACGATGGCGAGCTACGCCTCCCTGGGCCGCAACATCAATTTCGATCTCGGCCGCGCCGAGGGCTACCGCAACTTCTGCAACAAGCTGTGGAACGCGACCCGCTTCGTGATGATGAACACGGAAGGGAAAGACTGCGGCGAGCCGAACGAGGCCGACCTGTCGCCGGCCGACCGCTGGATCATCTCGCTGATGAACCGTGTCGAACTGGAAGTGGCGAAAGGCTTCGAGGACTACCGCTTCGACAACATCGCCTCCGCGATCTACAAGTTCGTCTGGGACGAGTACTGCGACTGGTACCTGGAAGTGGCCAAGGTCACGGTCCAGCAAGGCAGCGAGGCGCAGCAGCGCGCGACGCGCCACACCCTGCTGCGCGTACTCGAGGTGATCCTGCGCCTGGCGCATCCGATCATTCCGTTCGTGACCGAAGCGCTGTGGCAGGCGATCGCGCCGATGGCCGGCAAACAGGGCGACTCGATCATGCTGCAGCCCTACCCGGTCGCCAACGAAGCCCTGATCAACGAAGGCGCCGAAGCCTGGATGGCCCAGCTGAAGGACCTGACCAACGCCACCCGCAACCTGCGCGGCGAGATGAAGCTGTCGCCGTCGGTGCGCGTGCCGCTGATCGTCGAGCCGGGTGCCGACGCCGACCGCGCCAGCATGGCCGGCTTCGCCCCCTTCATCCAGTCGCTCGGCAAGCTGGCCGAGGTGCAGATCGTCGACGCGCTGCCGGAGTCCCCTGCGGCCGTGTCGATCGTCGGCACCACCAAGCTGATGCTGAAGGTCGAGATCGACGTCGCCGCCGAACGCGAGCGCCTGTCGAAGGAGATCGCGCGCCTGGAAGGTGAAATTGCGAAAGCCAACGGCAAGCTGTCGAGCGAAAGCTTTGTTGCCCGCGCGCCGGCGGCGGTCGTCGCCCAGGAGAAGGAACGCCTGGCGAACTTCTCGGCGACGCTGGCGAAGATGCAGGAGCAGCTGGGCAAACTGGCTGCATCCTGATGCAGTAAAAACGGTATGGCGCACGCTGCGCCATACCGCCCCTCCCTCTCATTTGCCGGCACTTACTTCGTGCGTGCGCGCCGGGCCGCCACCAGGGCGGCCAATCCCAGTCCCAGCATCCCCGCATGCGCCGGTTCCGGCACCGGCGGCACCCGCGTCACGATATTGTCGATGCGCCCCCATTCCTCGCCATAGATATCGTCCGGATCGGGCGTGGTCATGTACCAGTTGACGTAGTTGATGTTCTGGAAGCTGGCCGGCAGCTCGACAAACGTCAGCGGCACTTCACCCAGGATGTTGAAGGTCGCGCCCGTATCGGCAATGAAGGTCGAATCGCCGCCGAGGTACTCGAAGCCGAGCAGGTCGAAATTCATGCCGTCCTCGCGCCGGATCTGGTAAGGCGAGGAGCCGACCTGGCTGTGCAACCAGAGGTTGCCGCCGCCGGGGTGCAGGTGCGGGCCGCCTTCGGCCGGGGTCGCAAGCGAGGTGAAGACGTAGCCGGACTCGCTGTAGGAGTCGATGTAGATGCCTTCGATGTCGTCGAAGTCGATGACCACGATGGCGCTCGAGGCGGTGGCGGCGGCCAGCATGAAAGCGGATCCAGCGATAAGCTGCCTCATCAATTTGGAAATGTTCATGGTTTTCCTCAATGTTTGGGTTGAGAAAACGCAAAGATTTTGCGTCCCAGGTCCAGCATATGGACGAGCACCGCGTGTATATTGATGTGTTTCAAAGTGCGCACGGGCGCAGGAGAAAACCATGATTCGCGATCACATGTACGTACTGGCCGTGCACGACCTCGAACGCTCGGCCGCCTTCTACCGCGACGCCCTCGGCTTCGCCGTCCACGACATGGGCGACCCGGGCTGGCGCCTGTTCGAGCGCGACGGCTGCCGCATCATGGCCGGCGCCTGTCCCGACGCCATGCCGCCCGCCGACACCGGCGACCATTCGTATTTCGCTTATTTGTCGGTGGACGACGCCGACGCCTGGCATGCGCAGGCGCTGGCCGCCGGCGCCGAGATCACCAAGCCGCTCAGGGACGAACCCTGGGACATGCGCGAGTTCGGCCTGCGCACGGTGGACGGCCACCGGCTGATGGTCGGACACGAGTTGCCGCGTACTTGAAACATCCAGCAACTTTTTTATCGCCAACTTTCGTACCGGGTTTGCTACACTGCCCCCAGCGTAACTACAACAACGGAGACCCCATGCGTACCCTGATCAAAACCGGCCTGCTGGCCACCATGCTGCTCACCTCCGCCGCCTGGGCGCAGAACAACTCGGCCGTCGGCCTGTGGAAGACCATCGACGACGAGACCGGCAAACCGAAGGCGCTGGTGCGCGTCACCGAGGAAAACGGCGCCCTGCAGGGCAAGATCGAAAAGCTGTTCCGCGGCCCGAACGAAGACCAGAACCCGAAATGCACCGAGTGCACCGACTCGCGCAAGAACCAGCCGATCATCGGCATGACGATCGTCTCGGGCCTGAAGAAGGAAGGCGACGAGTACACCGGCGGCGAAATCCTCGACCCGGCCAAGGGCAAGGTCTACAAGAGCAAGGCCACCCTGCGCGACGGAGGCCGCAAACTGGAAGTGCGCGGCTACATCGGCGCACCGATGTTCGGCCGTTCGCAGGTGTGGCAGCGCGAAGGCTGATACTGTCCTGTTTCACCCGAAGCGGCCCGCAGGGCCGCTTTTTTATTCCCTGATCCACCATGACCCTTACCCAGAGCTACCTCTTCCTCGGCCTCGCCATCATCGTCGAAGTGATCGGCACCACGGCCCTGAAGGCCACCGACAACTTCACCCGCCTGTGGCCGAGCGTGCTCACTGTCGTGTGCTACGCCGCCTCCTTCTACCTGCTCACCTTCAGCCTGCGCGTGCTGCCGACGGGGATCGCGTATGCGATCTGGTCGGGCGTCGGGATCGTGCTGATTTCGGCGGTGAGCTGGGTGGTGTACAAGCAGAGCCTGGATTTGCCGGCGCTGATCGGGCTGGGAATGATCATTGGCGGGGTGCTGGTGATTAATCTGTTTTCGAAGAGCGTGGGGCATTAGACGCTGGTTTGGTGACAGTACACCCTTCTAGCAGCTCTGCTAGTATTAAACGAGAAACTTTATGTTCCAATAATGCGTCATCAGATCAATTTCCTTACCTAATGCCACTTCACGACTGCCCCCATACGTTCCAAGAGCTTGCTGCAGCCGTGCTTCCGGCGAAAATGACCAGCATGTACGCTGCCAAGGCGAATCCGCTCGATATGAGCCTCTTTGCCAGACCTAGGGTCGGAACAGGCCGGCTGCTGAAGGAACTTCACTTTCGCCAAGACTTCTCCGGTTGCTACGTCTTGATCGACGCGGGCACGCCAATTTATGTCGGCATTTCACGAAAAGTTATTGGCCGGCTTCGGCAACACGTCTTTGGAAAAACACATTTCGATGCAAGTTTGGCATTTCGCATAGCGATGGCTAGGCACCCGGACAGGGCCATCGCCCGTGTAACTAGGGAAAAGGCGATGCAAGACCCCCTCTTCGGTACGTCGTTTGCGGAGGCCCAAGCCTACTTATGTTCATTGCAGGTTGCATTTATCGCGATTGAGAACCCACTTGAACTTTATGTTTTCGAGGCCTACTGCGCGCTGGAGTTAGATACACAGCAATGGAACTCGTTTGAGACACACTGAAATAATTTTTTAAAATGAAAAATCTTTTCGCGAAGAAAAATAGAGGGGAATTTAAAGATGAGCCTTTGTACCCGCATCTACATGCAGATGGAACTTATGTAGCCACGAACTCGAAGTTCAAAGCGGATTACATCAGGGTTGACTCGCTGTCGGAACTGGCGGCACTCGTCAGCGCTGGATATGGCGCAAGGATGTCTAACCCCGCGACCGGACAGGCGCCTTCCTATATTTCTCACAAAAACATTACGATTGCTGGACAAGAAAAACTAGGAATATCATTAAAGCAGTTTCTCTCATCGTTTGTAGAAGGCAACGAGCTCGACCGAACGACAATGGCTAGATATAGAAAGGAACAAACATTCTTGCGGACTTACCTACTAAAGGGAAAACAAAATGGCCAGTGTACGCTGTGTGGATGGGATCTCCCGGCAGAACTTTTAATTGCTGCCCACATTAAACCTCGCTCGACATGCAGTCATGCGGAGAAACTGGATTTTGATAATGTCGCGACCCTGATGTGCGCGCTGGGCTGCGATAGTCTCTTCGAAGAAGGTTTTATTCTTGTACAGGACGGTGTGATAAATAAAAACTCAAAAAGAAAAAACACATTGGCGCTTAGTGCATCCATTGATCGAATTGCTGGAAGAACAGTCCCTAACTGGCCAGCCAGTTCTGTGTATTACCAAGCTCATGCTAAAGCGTTCAGTTAAAGAGCTAATCATTACATTCAAAGGATAGCGGTTAAGCCTGCTTAGGCGTCTTGTGCACCGCCGCGTAGGACGCCACCCCGGCCACCAGCAGCACCAGCGCCCCGTCTCGACCCCACGTCGGTCAGCGCGCCTCCCACAGGAAGCCGTACAGCGCGGCGAACAGCGTCTCGAACACGATACATCTGCCCCATCAGCGTCAGCGGCAGCGCGCGGCTGGACGTTCCACAGGCCGTTGCCGACGATCGAACACAAGATGGCGATGCCGGTCACGATGGCGGCGAAATAGCCTCAGTCCCAGGCGACTTGATGCGAGGCCGTGAACACGCAACTTGGGATCAGGTCTGGCATTCAGACACGGCCTCGACAATTCGCTTGAACTAAAGTAGAGCTCGTGTCCGAATGTCAGACCTGACCCCAGCTTTTTCTTGGTGCGGGACACCGTCCTGCTAGCCAGCCAGTTCGCAAATAGTGCACCCTGCACTATTCGGCCAATCAAATGTTCCGCTGGTGCATACTGATCACCCGACCATTGCCGATCCGTCGCCGTGCTCATTTCCTCCGCCACCGATTTCCGCGCTGCGGCGCAGCGCGTCCTGCCACCCTTCCTGTTCCATTACATCGACGGCGGCGCCGGCGCGGAGGGCACGATGCGTGCGAACGTCGATGACCTGCAAGCCGTCAAGCTGCGCCAGCGCGTACTGCGCGGCTCGGAGGCGCTCGACCTGGGCGTCGAGTGGTTCGGCCAGCGTTATGATTTGCCGATCGCACTCGCCCCGGTCGGGCTGACCGGCATGTATGCGCGGCGCGGCGAAGTGCAGGCCGTGCGTGCCGCGGACCGCTGCAACATTCCCTTTATTCAGTCGACAATGTCGGTGTGTTCGCTGGCCGAAGTCGCGGCCCAGGCCTCGAAGCGGCAGTGGTTCCAGCTCTACGTGCTGAAGGACCGCGGCTTCATGCGCGACGTCATGCAGCGCGCCAGCGACCTGGGGGCATCGACCCTCGTGTTCACGGTCGACACGCCGTTGCCGGGCGCGCGTTACCGCGATGCGCACAGCGGCATGAGCGGCCCGAACGCCGGCATGCGGCGGATGCTCCAGGCCATGCTGCGTCCGCGATGGGCTATCGACGTGGGTCTGTTCGGCCGCCCCCACGATCTCGGCAATATTTCGGCCTACCTCGGCGGCGCAACCGGGCTCCAGGACTTCATGGGCTGGATCGGCGCGAATTTCGATCCCGGGATCAGTTGGCAGGATCTCCAATGGATCCGCGACGAGTGGAAGGGAAACCTGGTCATCAAGGGCATTCTCGATGAGGACGATGCGCGGGATGCGCTGGCGTTCGGCGCCGACGGTATCGTCGTGTCGAACCATGGCGGACGGCAGCTCGATGGAGCGCTGTCGACAGCCCGGGCGCTGCCATCGATCGCCGCCGCCGTCAAAGGCCGGATGACGGTCTTCGTCGACGGTGGCGTCCGTACCGGCACCGATGTATTCCGCATGCTCGCGCTGGGCGCCGACGGTGTCCTGATCGGCCGTGCCTTCGTGTACGCCCTGGCGGCGCAAGGGCAGGCCGGCGTCGAACGCCTGCTGGCGATCATGGAGAAGGACATCCGCACGAACATGGTGCTGACCGGCGTGAAGTCGCTACGGGATGTCGGGCCCGATGTGCTGGCCGTATCTGCTGGCGCCTGAACCGTCCCGACAGACTTGGGGTCAGGTCTGGCATTCGGGCACGGCTTCTTATGCGATAGCGTTACGAGCAGCCTCCTTTGGCACCCTGTGCACCGCCGCGCAGGACGCCACCCCAGCCACCAGCAGCACCAGCGCCGCCGTCTCGAGCCCCGTCGGCCAGCGCGCCTCCCACAGGAAGCCGTACAGCGCGGCGAACAGCGTCTCGAACACGATCATCTGCCCCATCAGCGTCAGCGGCAGCGCGCGGCTGGCGACGTTCCACAGGCCGTTGCCGACGATCGAACACAGGATGGCGATGCCGGTCACGATGGCGGCGAAATAGCCCCAGTCCGATGCGGCGTGGTTCGAGGCCGTGAACAGGAAGGCGGGCAGCGCCAGCACCAGGGCCTGGGCGCCGGTGACGACGCCGGTCAACAGGCTCCATTCGTGGGCCGAGACGGTGTGCAGTTTCGCCAGCCAGCGGCTGTTGCCGACCGCGTAGACCGTCCATGACACGAGGGCGCCGATCGCGCACAGCAGGCCGAAGAGCGAGCCCTGCCCCTGCCCTGTCCCGGCCAGCGATTGCCAGCTGATGCACAGCAGGCCCGCCACGCCGAAGGCGAGCGACGGAACCAGCCGCCGCAGCGGCACCGCGTGCCGCTCGCGGCTGCCGACCAGGGTCACGGCCAGCGGCAAGAGGCCGATCACGAGCGAGGCCATGGCCATCCCGCCGGCCTGCACGGCGCTGGCGAGGAAGACGTAGTAGACGATGTTGCCGCACAAGCTCAGCCAGATCAGGCCGCGCCACTCCTTCCAGGTCAGCGTGCTCGATACCCGCTTCCAGGCCGGCGCGATCAGGATGGCGGCCACCAGGCCGTAGGCCAGGTAGCGGCCCGCCGACAGCTGCAGCGAGGTGAAGCCGGACGTGAGTTCGGGCGCGAGGAAGACGAGGCCCCAGCAGGCGCCCGCGAGGACGCCGGCGCCGAGCCCGAGCCAGGAATGTTGGACCACCATGTTCAGCCTCCAGAAAACATCGATTCTGGAGGAGCCGGCGCGTAAATTCTTGGCGCGGATTACTGCGTTTTTGGCGGAGTCTCTTGCAGGTGCTGCCTGCTGCGGCGCCGGTAGGCGGCCGGCGTCGTGTCGAGCTGCTGGCGCATCGCGCGCGTCAGGGCGCTCTGGTCGGAGAAGCCGGCCTGCAGCGCCACCTCGGCGATCGCCTGGTTCGTCCCGGCGAGGCGGCGGCAGGCGTACTCGATTCGCTGCCGCTGCAGCCAGGCATGCGGGCTGGTGTCCAGCTCCGCGCGAAACAGGGCGTGCAGCCGGCTCGCGCTGAGGCAGGCGTAGCGGGCCATCGATTCGCTGTTCCAGGGATGGCCGGGCTGTGCCCGGACCTGCGCCAGCAGGGCGGCCAGGCGCGAGCGCTCCTGGGGCGCGTCCAGCACCAGCGTATCGAGCAGCAGCGGCACCCAGCCCTGGACCAGCGCCGGCGGGAGCGCCGGCTGGGTGCGCATGAGTTCCATGTAGTCGATCAGCTTGCGCGCGGCCGGGCCGATGGCGGTGAAGGGGCGTTCCGCCAGCCGGGCCAGGGCATCGTGCGCCATGGCGGCCTCGTCGAGGTCGAGGATGAAGGAGCGGTTCATGCGCTCGCTGTACTGGGAGTGCCAGGCGCCGGGCACGACCAGGGCGCCGTGCAGCGGATCGAGGCGGCCCGTTTCGCCTTCGATCTCGAGCTGCAGTTCGCCGGACAGGGGCAGCACGAGCTGGGCCCAGGCATGCCGGTCCCCTTCCGGCTGTTGCGGATAGGTGCGGATGTCGAGGTCGACGAACAGGGTCTCGAAGCTGGGCACGGGGAAGTCCGGGAAGGATGGCACTGAAAGTCTAGCATGCCTGCCCTGCGCGGGTTGCCGCGTCGGCCATCCGCTTGCTGGCGAAAACACGGGCAATCGTGCTACGTGTTACATTCCCCGAAAGCAACCAGACGCCCCACCCCAGAATGCCTGAATCACCTCCCAGCCCGCTCGGCGAACTCGACATGTACCGATTCCTGCTGGCGCTGGACGACGCGATGCGTCCCCTGTTCGCCCCTCAGGACATCACCCAGACCGCCGCCGCCATGCTGGGCGACTTCCTCGGGGTCAACCGCTGCGCCTACGCCCACGTCGACGACCAGATGGGGATATTTGCCGTCACCGGCGATTACACGGCGGGCGTGCACAGCATCGTCGGCCGCTACCGCACCGAGGACTTCGGCGCCGAATTCGTGCGCCTGAGCCGGCTCGGCATCACTTATGTCGTGGAGGACGCCGAGACCGATCCGCGCGCCGCCGAGGTGCTCGGCGCCTACCGGCAGGCGCAGATCCGCGCCGTGATCAGCGTGCCCGTGCTCAAGGCCGGGCGCTTCGTCGCCGGGATGGCCTTGCACCAGGCCCGGCCGCGCGCCTGGCAGCCGCAGGAAATCAAGCTGGTCGAGCTGGTCGCCAACCGCTGCTGGGAATCGATCGAGCGCAACCGGGTCACCCTGGCGTCGATCGAGAGCGAGGCCAAGTTCCGCACCATCGCCAACGCCATGCCGCAGATGGTGTGGTCGACCCTGGCCGACGGCTTCCACGATTACTTCAACCAGCAGTGGTACGACTTCACCGGCGTGCCGCAGGGCTCGACCGACGGCGCGGGATGGAACGGCCTGTTCCATCCGGACGACCAGGAGGAAGCCTGGGAGCGCTGGCGCCATTCGCTGGCGACCGGCGAGACCTATGAAATCCAGTACCGGCTGCGCCACCGTTCCGGCCAATACCGCTGGGTGCTTGGGCGGGCGCTGCCCGTGCACGACGAGGGCGGCGCCATCGTGCGCTGGATGGGCACCTGCACCGACATCCACGCGCAGAAGCAGGCCGAAGAGGAGCTGCGCGGCATGAACGCGCGCAAGGACGAGTTCCTCGCCATGCTGGCGCACGAGCTGCGCAATCCGCTGGCGCCGATCGCCTCGGCCGCCCACCTGCTCAAGCTGGCAGCAACCAGCCCGGCGCGCATCGAGCACGCCAGCGACATCATCACGCGCCAGGTGCGCCACATGACGGCCCTGGTCGACGACCTGCTGGACGTCTCGCGCGTCACGCGCGGCCTGATCGAACTCGACAAGTACCCGGTCGACCTGAAGGCGATCGTCGCGAGCGCCATCGAGCAGGCGCGCCCCCTGATCAAGTCGCGCGGGCACGCCCTGAACCTGCGCATGCAGGCGTCCGACCCGGTCGTGCAGGGCGACCGCACCCGGCTGGTGCAGGTGGTGGCCAACCTGCTCAACAACGCCGCCAAGTACACGGCGCAAGGCGGCGAAATCACCCTCGCCGTCGATCTGCACGCGGACCGGGCGCGCATTGCGGTGACCGACAACGGCATCGGCATCGAGGACAAGCTGCTGCCCCACGTGTTCGATCTGTTCACCCAGGGCGCGCGCACGCCGGACCGCGCACAGGGAGGACTCGGGCTCGGGCTGGCGCTGGTCAAGAGCATCGTCACGCTGCACGGCGGCACGGTGCAGGCCGAGAGCGCGGGCCTGGGCAAGGGCAGCCGCTTCACGATCTGCCTGCCGGTGCTGGCCGAGGATGCCCCGGTGCGCGAGCACCCGGGACAGGCCGCGCCGGCGGTGCGTCCGGCGCGGCTGCTGGTGGTCGACGACAACGTCGACGCGGCCGAATCGCTTGCCGTGCTGCTGCAGGCCGAGGGGCACGCCGTGCGCGTGGCAAGCGACCCGTTCCAGGCACTCGGGATGGCGCTCGCGGAGCCGCCCGACCTGTATGTGCTCGATATCGGCCTGCCGAACATGGATGGCTATGAACTGTCGCGCCGCCTGCATGCGCAGGCGCCGGATTCAAACGCGGTGTTCGTGGCGCTGACCGGCTACGGACAGGCGCACGACCTGGTGCTGTCGAAAGCGGCGGGCTTCGACCACCATTTCGTGAAGCCGCTGGACATGGTTCGGTTCCGCGCGATCCTGGCGGCACTGCCGCCGGGCTGAGTCGCGGCGCCGGGCGCAAGGCGAAGGCGCTGCTAGCGCCCGGCTGCCTCCCGCCCTGACTCGGTGTCGGAGTTGACGCGCTGCTCGTCCGACCGGCCTTTCGGCTCGCCGTGCTGCAGCTCTTTGCCGCTCGGCGTGATGCGCAGGATCGACAGCACCGCGAGCGCGAACAGCGCGCTCAATACCGCGGTCGCCTCGCGCCCCATGCCGGCGGCGATGCCGACGGCGGCGGTCAGCCACACGCTGGCCGCCGTGGTCAGGCCCTTGATGTCGTTCTTGTCGGTCTGCTTGAGGATAGCGCCCGCGCCGAGGAAGCCAATGCCGGCCGTGACGCCCTGCAGCACGCGCGACAGGTCGCTCACTTCCATGCCCGCCTGCAGCGGGATCAGCACGAACAGGGCCGAGCCGAGCGACACCAGCATGTGGGTGCGCAGGCCGGCCGAGGCGCCGACCGATTCGCGTTCATAACCGAGCATCCCGCCGAGCACCAGCGCCACCATCAGGCGCACGACGATGCGCGTGATGTCCTCCACATTGCCCAGGTCCGAAAATTCCTGCTGTATCGTGATCCAACTTTGCTCCAGCCACACGTCGATGCTCCTCTCGCGAATTCAGGAGCATGATGGCAGATAAGCAAACTGAGCGGCGCGAGGCTTGGAGCCGGTAAACGCGTGGAGTCAGGACTCCACCCTACGCATCGCGCCAGATGTAGGGTGTGAGGGGGGCGCCGAGCCTCCCGACTCCACGCGTTTGGAACCTACAACCATCCTGCGTCGCGCGCCATGCGATACGCCTCGATCCGGTTCGCCGCCCCCAGCTTGCTGATTGCCTCCGACAGGTAATTGCGCACCGTGCCTTCCGACAGGTGCACCTGGCGCGCGATGTCGGCGCTGCTGCGCCCTTCCCCCGCCAGACGCAGCACCTGGCGTTCGCGTTCGGACAGCGGGTCCTGGGCGCCGCCCCAGCTTTCCAGCGCCAGTTCCGGTGCGACCGCGCGCCCGCCCGCGTGGACGGTGCGGATCGCGGCGGCCAGGGTGTCGGCCGGCGCGTCCTTGAGCAGGTAGCCGCGCACGCCCGCCGCCAGCGCGCGCCGCAGGTAGCCGCTGCGCCCGAAGGTGGTCACGATCATGACCCGGCTGGCCGCGCCCCGTTCGGCCAGGCAGGTGGCCAGCTCCAGGCCCGTCATGTGCGGCATCTCGATATCGGTCAGCACGATGTCGGGCGCGTGCTCGGTGCACAGCGCCAGCGCTTCCCTGCCGTCGGCGGCCAGGCCCACCACGGCGAAGTCGCTTTCGAGCCCGAGCAGCGCCGCCAGCGCGCCGCGCACCAGGGCCTGGTCTTCGGCGATCAGGATGCGGATCATGCCGGCACCCGCAGTTCGAGCGCCAGCCCGGCGCCGACGCGCAGGGCCAGCTTGCCGCCGAGCGCCGCCACCCGCTCCTGCATGCCGGACAGTCCGTTACCGTGGCGCAGCGCCGTTTCGCTGCGCAGGCGCTCGCCGTCGTCCGCCACGCGCAGCACCACGTTGCCGCCCTCCAGCACCAGCGAGAGGCGGCAGCGGCGCGCGCCGGCATGGCGTACGACATTGGTGACCGCTTCGCGCAGCGCCAGCGCCAGCACGTGCTCGGTGGCCGGCGCCAGATCGAGGCGTTCGACCTGCTCGTCGAGCGCGACATCGGCCGCGGCCAGGCTGGCGCGGGCGCTGGCCAGCGCGTGGGCCAGGCCGCTCTCGCGGTAGCCGCTGACGGCGGCCCGCACTTCGGCCAGTGCCTGGCGCGCGCTGGCCTCGATGTCGCCGATCTCGCGCTCGCAGGCATGAGCATCGCGGTGCACCAGCTTGCGCGCCAGGTCGGCCTTCAGGGCGATCAGCGACAGCGAATGGCCCAGCAGGTCGTGCAGGTCGCGCGAGATGCGTTCGCGCTCGGCGATAGTGGCCATGTGCTCGACCTCTTCCTGCTTGCGCACCAGCGCCTGGTGCGAGCGGCGCAGGCGCGCATCCATCAGGGCCCCGAGGCCTACGGGCAGGCTGATGGTCAAGATCGGCATCAGGAACAGGAAGCGCATCTGCCCGTAAGGGACCAGCAGGGAGGTCAGCAGTCCCAGCATGATCACGCCGACGATCGCCAGCACCGCGCGCCGCACGTGCTCGATGCGGGCCGCCATCGCGCAGGCGAAGATGAAGAAGGTGGCGGCGCCGATGTTCCAGCGCGCCCAGGCGGCGCCGATCAGGCAGCCCGCCAGCATGCAGGCGAGGACCTGCCGGCCGTGCGTCCAGAAGCTGGCGCAGTACAGCGGGATGAAGATGGCGATGGTCAGCGCCAGCAGCGCCACCTCGAGGGCGCTGGGCGCCACGTAGGCGTACTTCCAGAACATGTAGCCCAGGCTGAGCAGCCAGAAGTACGGCATCCTGCCCAGCTCCGGTGGGATCCACGGCCCCGTCCGCACTCGCTCAGTTGCCTGCCCCACCGCCTGCCTGATCCTGTTCATCGCGCTTGTCGTTATTCTGGTTATTGGGTCAGCAGGCGCACATCGGCGATCTCGAAGCGGTAGTCGCCCGGCTGTGGACCGGCGTTGAATCCTAACATGGTGACGGCTGCCGGATCGATGCCTTTGAGCTCGCTGAAAGGAACGCTGACCTCGGTCCATTCCGGCCCTGCGGTAAACCCTTTCATGCCTGGGATCTGCACGCCCTGCGACATCGCGATCACCTGGTACTGCTTGCCGTCGCCGCGTACCCGGAAGCGCACCGTTTTCACCGCGGAGAGATTCACCGACTGCATCGGCTGGGCGCCCGGCATGAAGGCCACGCCGGCCCAGGCGTAGGGCAGCCCCGGCGCCACGTTCGCCGCGATCGCGAGCGGCACCTGGCCGTCTGCCAGCGGCGCTTGCGCCGCCAGCACGACGGTCGACTTGCCGCCCACGAAGCCGTCGGTCGACGGTCCCCATCCCATGCCGAAGGGGCTGGCCAGGCGCTGTGCGCTGAACTGGCTGATGCGGCCGTCCGCCGGCAGCGCCAGGGCCTTGCCGCCCTCCTGCCCTGCCTTGGCCACCCGCTGGCGCTGGCCGTCGCGCAGGCCGCTTGCGCTCTCGCCATCCTTCCAGACCTCGACGATGCGGCGCGTGGCCAGGATGTCCGCCGCCGGGTTGCCCTCGACCAGCAGCAGGTCGGCCTTGTAGCCCTTCTCGATGCGGCCGCGCCGGCCCAGCTTGAAGACCTGCGCCGGTGCGCTGGTGGCCGCCGCCAGCGCCTGCACCGGAGTCAGTCCGGCTTCGACCAATGCCGCCAGTTCGCGGTGCATGCTCACCCCGTACTGCGTGCCCGGGTTGCCGGCGTCGGTCCCGGCCAGGACCGGCACGCCGGCCTTGATCATCGCCGCAGCGACCGCCTTCGGCGCCACCAGCATCGCCGGGCGCGCCTGGTTGCCGTAGCGCGCTTTCAGCGGGGCCTGCGCATCTTTGTCGAGCATGGCGGCCAGCGCAGGATCTGCCAGCAGGTCGTCGCCGCGCACGCCGGCCATGCTCTCGAGCACGGTGAAGGTCGGGATCACGAAGGCCTTCCTGCTGCGCGCCAGTTGCGCCAGTCCTGCAGCATCGGCGGAGGCACCGGGGAACAGGTGCACCAGGCCGTCGGCGCCGGCGTCGAGCACGGCGCGCGCATCCTTCTCGTTGCCGATGTGGACCACGGCCAGCTTGCCTCGCAGGTGGGCCGCCGCGATGAGGGCCTTGACCGTGGCCAGGTCGAGCGTGGGGAAGCCGTAGCCGCTTTCCATGACGATCTTGATGAAATCGGAACCTTCGGCAATGCGCGCGTCGACAAAGGCCTGCGCCTGTTCGGGTTGGGTGATGGTGGGGATGGCGATGCCGAACTGGGTGCCGTGGCCGTTCGGCGCGGTGACCAGGGTGCCGGCCGAGAACAGGTCCGCGTGCTGGTGGTTGCGGCCCTGCGCCATGTCCTGCTTCGCCTGCTTCATCAGTGTCAGGTCGGTGAACATGTCGACCTGGGTCGTCACGCCGAACAGCACCGGCAGCTCCTGGTGGCGGAAGGCGTGGGTGTGGGCGTCGATCAGGCCGGGCAGCAGCGTGCGGCCCTTGCCTTCGACCACCCGGCTGCCGCCTGGCGCCGCGCCACGGAAATCTGCGTCGACGATGACGCCGTTCTCGAACAGCACGGAGCGGCGCTCGTGCACGGCGTTGCCGTCGAAGACGCGCACGTCGCGCACCAGGGTGGCGGCAGCCAGGGCGTTGGACGCGGCGGCGACGCCGGCGGCGAGCAGCAGGGTGTGAAGGACGGTCGGTTTCATCAGGCTCTCCCAGTGGGTTGGTATGAGCCGAGTATCTGCTTCAGGCGCGCGTGGCGACAGAAGCAGCTGCCATCAGATTGACATGACAAGTGTCATGAACGTATTGAGATGCGTTGTCAGGCGCGCGGGCGCTGCCGGGCCAGGTGGCGGTCGAGGGCGTTGGCGAAATGTTGGCGGTCGGCCTGGCTGAAGGCGGCCGGGCCGCCGGTGTCGACGCCGCCGCTCCTGAGTTCTTCCATGAAGGCGCGCATCGTCAGTTGCTGGGCGATGGTGTCCTTCGTATAAAAGTCGCCGCGCGGGTTGAGGGCGTAGCCGCCCTTCTCCAGCACGTGGGCCGCCAGCGGAATGTCGCCGGTGACGACCAGGTCGCCGGGCTGCATGCGCTCGACGATCTCGGCGTCGGCCACGTCGGGCCCGCTGGGCACCTGCAGCGCGCGGATGAACTTCGAGCCGGGCACGCGCATCAGCTGGTTCGCCACCAGCGTGACGGGAATTTGGGTGCGCTCGGCAACCCGGTACAGGATGTCCTTGATGACGGCGGGGCAGGCGTCGGCGTCGACCCAGATCTGCATCGGGGTGGTCAACGCAAGTTATCCCAGAGGTCGCCGGTCGGGCTGATGCGCGGCGCGGCTACGCCGAAGTGCTGGTAGGCCGCCGGAGTCGCGATGCGTCCGCGCGGCGTGCGCTGCAGGTAGCCCTGCTGGATCAGGTAGGGTTCGAGCACGTC
This sequence comes from Massilia sp. SYSU DXS3249, assembly GCF_053668055.1. NCBI lineage: Bacteria > Pseudomonadati > Pseudomonadota > Betaproteobacteria > Burkholderiales > Oxalobacteraceae > Massilia > Massilia sp. SYSU DXS3249. The sequence goes on from NZ_JBSIPX010000012.1 coordinate 150,871, forward strand.
CTCGATGGTGTCGGCCGCTTCGCCAATGGCCGCCGCCAGGTTGCCGATGCCGACCGGGCCGCCGCCAAATTTGAACAGCACCGCTTCGAGCAGCTTGCGGTCCATGACGTCGAAGCCGACCGAGTCGACGTCGAGCATCTTCAACGCGCGGTCGGCCATGTCCTTGGTGATCTCGCCATTGCCCTTCACTTCCGCATAGTCGCGCACGCGGCGCAGCAGGCGGTTGGCGATACGCGGAGTGCCGCGCGCGCGCATGGCCACCTCGCGTGCGCCCTCTTCCTTGATCGGGGCTTCCAGCAAGGCCGCGCTGCGGGTGACGATCTTGGTTAGTTCCTCGACGTTATAAAACTCGAGGCGGGCGACGATGCCGAAGCGGTCGCGCAGCGGATTGGTCAGCATGCCGGCGCGGGTGGTGGCGCCGACCAGCGTGAACGGCTGCAGGTCGAGTTTTACCGAACGCGCGGCCGGGCCTTCGCCGATCACGATGTCGATCTGGTAGTCCTCGAGCGCCGGGTACAGGATCTCCTCGACCACCGGCGACAGGCGGTGGATCTCGTCGATGAACAGCACGTCGTTCGGCTCGAGGTTGGTCAGGATGGCCGCCAGGTCGCCCGGACGCTCCAGCACCGGGCCGGAAGTCTGGCGCAGGTTCACGCCCATCTCGCGCGCGATGATGTGGGCCAGCGTGGTTTTACCCAGGCCCGGCGGGCCGAACAGCAACGTGTGATCGAGCGCCTCGCGCCGTTTGCGGGCAGCGGAAATGAAAATTTCGAGCTGGTCGCGGATCTTTTCCTGGCCGACGTATTCGTCGAGCTGCTTCGGGCGCAAGGCGCGCTCGATCGCCTCCTCGTTGGGCGAGGCCGGCGCGGCGTCGATGACCCGCTGCTCGGTGAAATTGTCGGTCTGGATGCTCATTGCTTATCTTATTAAAACGGAGTGTTACGCTTTCGACAGCGCCTTGAGCGCAAACTTGATGCCGTCGGAAACGCTCGAGCCGGCCGGCAGGTTCTTGGTCGCCAGCAGGGCTTCCTTGTCAGAATACCCCAAAGCCAGCAGCGCGTTGAGCACGTCCGATTGGGTGTCGTCGCGCGGGGCGCCGCCGACCACGCCGATGTCGGCGCCGATCTTTCCCTTCAGTTCGAGCAACAGCCGCTCGGCCGTCTTCTTGCCGATGCCGGGGATTTTCACCAGCCGCCCTGCTTCCTGCAGCGTGACCGCCTGCGACAGGTCCGCCACCGTCATGCCCGACAAAATCGACAAGGCCGTACGCGCGCCGACGCCGGTGATCTTGATCAGCTGGCGGAACAGGGCCCGCTCGCTGGCCGTGCCGAAGCCGAACAGCAGGTGGGCATCCTCGCGGATCGCCTGGTGGGTGAACAGCACCACCTTCTCGCCCGTGTGCGGCAGGTTGTAGAAGGTGCTCATCGGCACGTCGACTTCGTAGCCGACGCCGTTGCAATCCACCAGCAGTTGCGGTGGAGTCTTTTCCAGCAAAATTCCGGAAATGCGACCAATCATGGTTGACCTTTCTTTTTATACAAGGCGGCCGTTTTTCATGCGCAGCGTGGCCGTCTGCGGAGCCAGCGCACCGACCAGCGCCAGCGTATCGTAGGTATGGGCATGGCAGATCGCCACGCCCAGGGCATCGGCGGCATCGCTGCCCGGCAAGCCGGGTAACATCAGCAGGCGCGACACCATGTCCTGCACCTGCGGTTTGGCCGCCTTGCCGGTGCCGACCACCGACTGCTTGATCTGCGTGGGAGAGTACTCGGCCACGTCGAGGTCGGCGCCGACCAGGGCGCTGATGGCCGCGCCGCGCGCCTGGCCCAGCAGCAGGGTCGACTGCGGGTTGACGTTCACGAACACTTTTTCGATGGCCGCACAGCTCGGCTGGTAGGTAGCGACGATCTCGCGCACCCCTTGCAGGATGATCTTCAGGCGGGGAGGCAAGGCACCCTCCAGGCCGGTCTTGATGGTGCCCGACGCAATGTAGCGCAGCTTGCTGCCGTGTTTTTCAATAACCCCAAAGCCGGTCGTGCGCAGGCCTGGGTCGATGCCGAGAATAATCATTATCGAATGTTATACCGGCCAGCAAGGATCGTGGGAAAAATACTGTGCAAAAACACAGGTTGGCTGGCGTTTATACAACCGTATGGTATGCCGAAGCGACGTAGGGTGGACGGCTATGCCGTCCACGCGTTCAACGCACGGTGCTAATTCGAAACGCGAATATGCAGGCGCTGTTGAACGCGTGGACGGGAAACCCGTCCACCCTACGTCCCTTCGTTTTGCGGTTCGATGGCACGACGGAAATGCGCCGGTGCCGAACCGCGGCGAATCAATGCCGGAAGTGACGCGTCCCCGTGTACAGCATCACTACGCCGCGCTCGTCGGCCGCGTCGATCACTTCCTGGTCGCGCATCGAGCCGCCCGGGTGGATCACGCAGGTCGCGCCCGCGTCAACCACGACATCGAGGCCGTCACGGAACGGGAAGAAGGCATCCGAGGCCACGGCCGAACCGGCGAGCGACAGCCCGGCGTTCTGCGCCTTGATCGAGGCGATGCGGGCCGAGTCGATGCGGCTCATCTGGCCGGCGCCGACGCCCAGCGTCATGCCGTTGCCGCAGAAGACGATCGCGTTCGACTTGACGAACTTGGCCACGCGCCAGGCGAACATCAGGTCTTGCAGCTGCTGCGGGGTCGGCTGCTTCTTCGACACCACGCGCAGGTCAGGCATGCCGACGTTCTTCGCGTCCGGCGCCTGCACCAGCAGGCCGCCGCCGACGCGCTTGACGTCGTACCCGTTCTGGCCGGCGCCCAGCGGAATTTCCAGAAGGCGCACGTTCTGCTTGGCCGCCATGATCTGGCGTGCCTCGGCGGTGAACGAAGGCGCGATCAGCACTTCGACGAACAGCTTCGCCAGCGCTTCGGCCGCACGGCCGTCGACTTCCACGTTGAAAGCGATGATGCCGCCGAAGGCCGAGGTCGGGTCGGTCTGCAGGGCGCGGGTGTAGGCGTCGAGCGCGTCCGCGCCGATTGCCACGCCGCACGGGTTGGCGTGCTTGACGATGACGCAGCCGGCCGGGTGCTGGAAGCCGCCCAGCGACTTCACGCATTCCCAGGCCGCATCGGCGTCGGCGATGTTGTTGTACGACAGTTCCTTACCCTGCAGCTGGCGGTAGTTGGCCAGCGCGCCGTCGACCGACGCGATATCGCGGTAGAAGGCGGCGCCCTGATGCGGGTTCTCGCCGTAGCGCATGTCCTGCACCTTCTCGAAGGCCATGTTGATGGTCTGCGGGTAGCTCGAGCGCGTCGCGTGCTGCTTGTCTTCGCCCAGGCTGGTCAGATAGTTGGTGATGGCGCCGTCGTATTGCGCGGTGTGCGCGAACACTTTCTTGGCCAGGCGGAACTTGGTGTCGTAACCGACCACGCCGGCTACTTCGCCAGTGCCCTTCATTTCCGCCAGCACCACGCCGTAGTCGCTCGGGTCGCAAATGACGACCACGTCGCGGTGGTTCTTGGCCGCCGAGCGCAGCATGGTCGGGCCGCCGATGTCGATGTTCTCGATCGCGTCTTCCAGCGAGCAGTCGTCTTTCGCGACCGTCGCCTGGAAGGGGTAGAGGTTGACGACGACCATGTCGATCTGCGGAATGCCGTGCTCTTCCAGCTTGGACACGTGCTCAGGGAAATCGCGGCGGGCGAGGATGCCGCCGTGGACTTTCGGGTGCAGGGTCTTGACGCGGCCGTCGAGCATTTCCGGGAAGCCGGTGTAGTCGGCGACTTCGGTCACCGGCACGCCGTTCTCCTGCAACAGCTTGGCGGTGCCGCCGGTGGACAGGATGTTCACCCCGAGCGAAGACAGGGCGCGCGCGAAATCGAGCACGCCGGTCTTGTCGGAGACGGAAATGAGAGCTTGTTTGATCATGGGAGTGGCCACTGTTGATAGAAATCTGTGCGGAATCCGGCGCGCTTGAAAGAGCCGCGCCCGCGCACGGCCACTCGCCGGCTGAGATTAGAGCAGTCCGTGCTCTTGCAGTTTCTTGCGCAAAGTATTGCGGTTGATGCCCAGCATCTGGGCCGCGTGCGACTGGTTGCCGTCGGCGCGCGTCATCACCACTTCGAGGATCGGCTTTTCGACCGTCATGACCATCATGTCGTAGATGTTCGACGGCTTTTGCTCGCCCAGGTCATTGAAATAGTCCTCGAGGCTTTTCTGGACAACTTCCTGGATACTCTCTTTGCTCATGTCTGCTGCTTCATCCTGGTTAGTGATTGCTCCGCCGATTGTGTCGGCGGCGTCCCCATATCGTTTTTATAATTGTTACTGCTGTTTTTTTACTACTTTTTATGCCGCAATTGCTTCAATGACATGCTGTGCGGGTCGGTATTGTAACCGCTCGCCATGGCGAAGTTGCGATTGGAAAAAATTATCGACAGCGGCCAATTGTTCAGCCGTCGATTCCAGCAGATTCATCCGCTGGCGGAATTCCTCGCCCCCCGGCAAGTCCTCGACATACCAGCCGATGTGCTTGCGCGCGCTGCGTACGCCGATGTGCTCGCCATAGAAGGCGTAGTGCGCCGGCAGGTGTTCGTTCATCAGCGCCCTCACCTCTTCCACCAGGGGCGGCGGCAGGTGCTCGCCGGTGCGCAGGTAATGGTCGATCTCGCGGCAGATCCAGGGCCGGCCCTGGGCCGCGCGGCCGATCATGACCGCGTCCGCGCCCGTGTAGTCGAGCACAAATTTCGCCTTCTCGGGCGTGGTGATGTCGCCATTGGCCACCACGGGAATGCCGACCGCGGCCTTGACGGCGCGGATGGTGTCGTATTCGGCCTCGCCCTTGTAGCCGTCGGCGCGGGTGCGGCCGTGCAGGGTCAGCATCTGGATGCCGGCCTGTTCCGCCATGCGCGCGATGCGCAGCGCATTCTTGTTCTGGCGATCCCAGCCGGTACGGAATTTCAGGGTCACCGGCACGTCCACCGCTTCCACGACGGCGTGCAGGATGCGTTCGACCAGGTCTTCGTGCTGCAGCAGCGCGGAGCCGCACCAGCTGTTGCACACCTTCTTGACCGGGCAGCCCATGTTGATGTCGATGATCTGGGCGCCTCGCTCGACGTTGTGGCGGGCGCAATCGGCCAGGTCCTGCGGGTCGGCGCCGGCGATCTGCACCGCCTTCGGCTCCATCTCTCCCGCGTGGTCGGTGCGGCGGCTGGTCTTTTCGCTGGCCCACAGGCGCGGGTTCGAGGCTGCCATTTCCGACACGGCATAGCCCGCCCCCAGCTGCTTGCACAGCTGGCGGAACGGACGGTCCGTCACACCCGCCATGGGTGCAACAAAGACATTATTGCGCAGTGTATAAGGGCCGATTTGCACAGCGGGAACACGATCAGAATGGATGGGAACCCGCTATTTTACCCGAACTGCTGCTCAATTAAGCGGCAAAATTTTTTCCGGACTGTAGCGAACGGGATAATCAGGTCTGGACAAGCGGAAAGAAATCGTGGAGAGAGCCGGAATCGGTGAAGCCAGGCAGCACGGTGTGCAACGGTTCCAAAACGCGTGGAGTCGGGAGGCTTGGCGCCCCCCTCACACCCTACATCTGGCGCGATGCGTAGGGGTGGAGGAGGCCAATGGCCTCCTCCACGGCTTCACCGGAGTCCTGACTCCACGCGTTTACAAAGTAGCCCATTCGGTAACGTGGATTGGTGCCACAGCCCCGACCTGATCACCGATCCATCACACGTCGTCGAGCACCGCCGGCTGCAGGTGCGCCACTTCGCCCCAGCTTTCCAGTACTAGCTTGCCGTCCTGCACCGTAAAACGGTTGACGCTGGCGTTGAGCACCTTGAAATTGCGCGGCGTGTCCAGCGCCAGGCCGAGGGCGGCGCGGTAGGCGCATTCGAGCACGCCGCCGTGGGCGACCAGGGCCAGCGACTTGCCGGGGTTGTCGGCGGCCCAGCCGAGGATGGCGGGGATCACGCGGTCGTAGAACTGGCGGAAGGTTTCGCCCTGATTCTGGCCTGGCGGCAGGGTGCCGTCGATGTCGCGCCCTTGCCAGGCGGCGAATTCGCGCGGGTAGCGATCGGCGATCTCCGCGTACAGCAAGCCTTCGAAGCCGCCGTAGCAGCGCTCGCGCAGCCGCGCATCGATGAACAAGGGCAGTTCCAGGACCTCGCCGATGGCCTTGGCGGTGTTCGCGGCGCGTGCCAGGTCGCTCGACACGAGCACATCGATGCTGCCGGGGGCCAGCGCGGCAGCCAGGGCTTGCGCCTGGCGCCGGCCTTCGTCGTTCAAGTCGATGTCGAGGTGACCCTGCAGGCGGCGCTCGGCGTTCCAGGCGGTTTCGCCGTGACGGATCAGGGCGATACGGGTAGTGTTGTTATGCATGAGGTCCAAAAACGCCCCAAACCTCGGGGCGGTATGAAAAAGCGTCTGCCAAAGCACTGGCAAACGCTTCAGGTAGACAACGTCGGCGCGATTTCCGGATTCAAAGAATACACGCCGAAGATCTGCGCTTCGTCGAGGATATGGCCCATCAGCGCCAGCCGTGCTTCCTGTCCGCTGAAGCGCCCCTCCAGCGGGAACTCGGGGATATCGAGTGCGTAGATCGTAAACACATAAGTATGCACGCGTTCGTCGTTCCATGGCGGGCAGGGGCCATCGTAGCCGAAGTATTCGCCGGCCATGGAGGGATCGCCCGCGAACCAGCCGGTGTAGTCGTTGACGCCCTGGCGCAGCTGGTGCTCGGTGCCGTTCTTGACGAGGAAGGAGACGTTCGGGCCGGACTTGCCGTGCGGCGTGACCATGTCGGAAAACTGGCCTTCACCGATCGCCTTCAGGCTGGGCGGGATATCGACCAGGCTCCAGTGGTAGAAATCGGTGCGCTTGAGCCCATCCGGGACGGTGCGGCCTTCCTTGTTGACGTCGGTGCCATCGGCGGGCACGTCGCCGTCGACGCACAGGATCACCAGCGACTGGGTACCGGCCGGCACCTCGTCCCACGCGAGGTGGGGATTGCGGTTGTTCGACAAGCGCACGTGCGTGTTCGGGTCGATGACCGCGAACGCGCACTCAGGCGGGATCAGCCCGCCTTCGGTAAACGAATCACTCCAGATATTCATCGCAGACTCCCGGTGGGCCTCCATGTTATTGACCGCAGGGCGCGGTACGGGTTTCAACGTGAAATATCGACCGGATCAACACGTAGCCAGATCGTGACCGGGCCGTCGTTGGTCAGCGAGACTTTCATGTCGGCGCCAAATTGACCGGTCTCAACTTTGCCATGCAGGGCGCATGCCTGGCGCACGAAATGGTCGAACAGGCGCCGGCCGTCGTCAGGGCTGGCGGCCGGCGAGAACGAGGGACGGGTACCGGAGCGGGTGTCGGCCGCCAGCGTGAACTGCGGCACCAGCAGCAGCGCGCCGCCGGTGTCCTTCACGCTGCGGTTCATCTTGCCGGCCTCGTCGGAAAAGACGCGGTAGCCGAGCAGCTTGGCCAGCAAGGCGTCGGCCTCGCGCTCGGTGTCGCCCTTCTCGGCGCAGACCAGCACCATCAGACCGGCCTCGATGGCCCCGACCGTGGCCCCGTCCACCACGACGCTGGCGTGGCTGACGCGTTGCAGCAGCCCGATCATGCGTTAGTAAAATTGACGCGTGCGAACTTGCGCTTTCCGACCTGGAGCACGAAACTGCCGGCCTCGACCTGCAGGCCCTTGTCGCTGACGACGGCGCCATCGATGCGCACGCCGCCCTGGTCGACCATGCGCATCGCTTCCGAAGTCGAGGCGCACAGGCCGGCCGCCTTGAGCAGCTGGGCCACGCCCAGCGGTGCACCCGACACCGCCACTTCCGGCACGTCGTCCGGGATGCCGCCCTTGGAGCGGTTGACGAAGTCGGCCAGCGCATCGGTGGCGGCCTGGCTCGAGTGGAAGCGGGTGACGATTTCCTGCGCCAGCGCGACCTTGGCGTCGCGCGGGTTGGCGCCGCCCTCGACGGCCGCCTTCAGGGCCGCCAGTTCGCTCATCGGACGGAAGGACAGCAGCTCGAAGTAACGCCACATCATGACGTCGGAAATGCTCATCAGCTTGGCGAACATGGTGTTCGGCGCTTCGGTGATGCCGATGTAGTTGTTCTTCGACTTCGACATCTTCTCGACGCCGTCGAGGCCTTCCAGCAGCGGCATGGTGAGAATGCACTGCGGCTCTTGCCCGTAGTCTTTTTGCAGTTCGCGGCCAACCAGCAGGTTGAATTTCTGGTCCGTTCCACCTAGCTCAAGGTCTGCTTTCAAAGCGACCGAATCGTAGCCCTGCATCAGCGGATACAGGAACTCGTGGACGGCGATCGGTGTCCCACTCTTGTAGCGCTTGGTGAAGTCGTCGCGCTCCATCATGCGTGCCACGGTGTAGCGCGAGGCCAGCTGGATCATGCCGCGCGCACCCAGCGGGTCGCACCACTCCGAGTTGTAGCGCATTTCGGTGCGCGACTCGTCGAGGATCAGCGCAACCTGGCGGAAATAGGTGTTCGCGTTTTCTTCCACCTGCTCGCGGGTGAGCGGCGGACGCGTGGCGTTGCGGCCCGACGGGTCGCCAATCATCGACGTGAAATCGCCGATCAGGAAGATCACCTGGTGGCCGAGGTCTTGCAGCTGGCGCAGCTTGTTCAGCACCACGGTGTGGCCCAGGTGCAGGTCCGGGGCGGTCGGGTCGGCGCCTAATTTAATACGCAGCGGTACGCCGGTCGCTTCCGAGCGGGCCAGCTTTTGTGCAAATTCGCTTTCGATCAGGAGTTCATCGACACCACGTTTCGTGATGGCAAGGGCTTCTTGAACCTTGTCAGAGAGAACCAGTTTAGGGGAAGCAGAAACAGAGTTGTTACTACTACAAGACGCGGAGTCTGTCATAAATTTTTTGTAGGAAATTGGCTAAAGCGTGTGTAGGAGTGCATATTTTGGTACAATGGCCGATCCCATCAATCTTGCCGTAAGAAAACTTTTCAAAACAACAAGAAAAATAGCACTCAAGTTCAAGCGGTAAATTTTAACTGAGATTGCATGCATCCTATTTATAAAATCACCGGTAAGCTCTCGACCAGCCTGGCAAATACGAGCCGCAAAGCCCGTATCGTTGGCGCGGGCGCCCTCGGCCTGGCACTGTGCGCTTTCGGCGCTGTTGCTACCGCGCCGATCGCGCAAGACGACGCCAACGTGCCGGTCAAGTCGGTCGCCGAGGACCTGGCCCTGCCCAACCTCTCCGACCAGATCGCCGCCCTGCAGCAGGACGAGCAGCAATTCATCCACGAAGAGCGCGTCCGTTCCGGCGACTCGATCGGCACGATGCTGGGCCGCCTGGGTGTAGAAGACGCCGAAGCGCAAAAGTTCATCCGCACGAACAAGGTTGCCCGCCGCCTCCTCTCGCTCAAGAACGGCAAGCGCCTGCAGGCCGAGACCGACGAGAACGGCCTGCTGCTGTCGCTGCGCGCCACCCTCGCCGACAAGAACAAGGCGCCGACCACGCTGACCATCGCCCGCGACGGCGACGGCTTCACCGCCAGCGAGGCTCCTGCCAAGCTCGAGCGTCGCGTCGAAATGCGTTCGCGCGAAATCACCAGCTCCTCCCTCTACTCGGCCACCGACGCCAACGTCGACGGCGGCTCGATCCCTGATTCGATCGTCGGCGAAATCGTCAAGATGTTCTCGACCAACATCGACTTCCGCGGCGACCTGAAGCGCGGCGACCGTTTCAACGTCGTGTACGAAACCTTCTGGCTCGACGGCGAGCTGGTGAAAACCGGCCGCATCCTGGCAGGCGAATTCATCAACCGCGGGGTCAGCCACCAGGCCGTGTGGTTCGAAGACCCGGTCACCAAGGACGGCGGCTACTACAGCCTCGACGGCAAATCGCTAAAAAAGGCCTTCCTGAAGTCGCCGCTGGAATTCTCGCGCGTCTCGTCGGGCTTCTCGAACCGCATCCACCCGATCTCGGGCAAGTGGAAAGCGCATAAGGGCATCGACTACGCCGCCTCGACCGGCACCCCGATCCGCGCCTCGGGCGACGGCGTCGTCGATTTCGCCGGCAACTCCGGCGGCTACGGCAACATGGTCGTCCTCAAGCACTGGTCGAATTACACCACCGCCTATGCCCACATGAGCCGCATCGCCGGCCTGCGCAAGGGCGCCAAGGTCAGCCAGGGCCAGGTCATCGGCTACGTCGGCTCGACCGGCTGGTCGACCGGCGCCCACCTGCACTACGAATTCCGTATCGGCGGCGTCGCACGCGACCCGAACTCCCTGAAGAACCTGATGGCCGCTCCTCTGGACGCCGGCGAAATGGCCCGCTTCCGCATGGCTGCCGCGGACATGAAGCACCGCTTCTCGCTGCTGACTCCTGGCGGCAACGCCATGGCCGCCCGCTAACCCGGACGCAACACCAGATCAACGCCTTCCGCGCAGCGATGCACGGAAGGCGTTTTTCATTGTGGAGCCGGTTTCGGCGGCAGCCGGGATCGCCCGGCTTCCGGCGCCCCTGCGGATGCTTTAAGATGCGGGCATGACGACCTCCTCCCCTACCTCCCTGATTATCGGCCTGATGTCGGGCACCAGCCTCGATGGCGTGGACGGCGTGCTGGCCGACTTCGCCGGCGGCGCCATCCGCACCCTGGAAGCCGCCTTCGTGCCCTTCCCCGCCGCCCTGCGCGCCGAACTGATGGCGCTGCAGGCAAACGGCGAGAACGAAATCGAGCGCGAAGCCATCGCCGCGAACGGGCTGGCGCAGGTCTATGCGGCCTGCGTCGGCGAACTCGTGGAGCTGGCGCCAGGGCCGGTCGCCGCGGTCGCAGTACACGGCCAGACCATCCGCCACCGCCCCGAGCTCGGCTTTACGCGCCAGACCAACAACCCTTCGCTGCTGGCGGAACTGAGCGGCATCGACGTCATCGCGGACTTCCGCAGCCGCGACATCGCCGCCGGCGGCCAGGGCGCGCCGCTGGTGCCGGCCTTCCACGCGGCCGTGTTCGGCAAGCCCGGCACGACGCGCGTGGTGGTCAATATCGGCGGCATCGGCAACATCAGCGTGCTGCACGCGGACGGCCGCGTGACCGGCTACGACACCGGCCCGGGCAATGTGCTGCTGGACGGCTGGGTCAAGCGCCACCAGGGCAAGGAATACGACGAGGACGGCGCCTGGGGTGCAAGCGGAACGGCCCATGGCGAATTGCTGGCCGTGCTGCTGGACGAGCCCTACTTCCACCAGCCGGCGCCGAAGAGCACGGGGCGCGACCTGTTCCACCTGGAATGGCTGGATGCGCGGCTGGCGCGGTTCGCAGGTCTCGCGCCGGCCGACGTGCAGGCGACCCTGGTCGAACTGACGGCGCAGTCGATCGCGCGCGCCATCCTCGGCGAGGGCGTGACGGCCGATGCGGTGTATGTGTGCGGCGGCGGCGCCTACAACGGTGCCCTGCTGCGCAGCCTGGCGGCGGCGCTGGGCGGAAAGGTGCCGGTCGAGTCGACGGCCGCGCTCGGGATTGCGCCGAACCGGGTCGAGGCGCTGGCGTTTGCCTGGCTGGGGTATCGGTTCAACGAGCGGCTGCCGGGCAACATGCCGGCGGTGACCGGGGCCAAGGGGCCGCGGATTTTGGGGGCGTTGTACCCGGCGTGATAGAGACACGTAGGGTGGGCTCTCTGTATAGCACAGACACATAGGTAACAGGTGTCTAGACACATAGGTAACACTGCCGGGTTAAATTTTAGCGGCTTTTGAGGTCGATTTGCGTCACCTCGCGGTCGCAGAAAATGACCTGGAAGATGC
>NZ_JBSIPX010000013.1:0-157741 GCF_053668055.1 Massilia sp. SYSU DXS3249
GAGTCTGGAGGACATTTGGGAACTCTCTTTCCAGGGCATCGCACACTCCATTTGTTGGCTGTGCAATGATCATAAAAGTGTTACCTATGTCTCTAGACAGGTGTTACCTATGTCTCTGTGCTAAACAAGGACCCCACCCTACGAATTACAATGTAGGGTGGAGTCCCGACTCCACGCGTCCTGAAACCATTGAACAAGCGAAATGTTGCGCTCAGCCGAACAAGCCTGCTTTCAACGCACTCCGCGTGCAATCGTCGCCGCCACCATTGGCTTCCCCGCCCGCTCCGCGATCTGCACGGCGGTGAGCCCCTCGCTATTGGTCCGCTTGCGGTCCGCCCCATGCGCAATGAGCAGCAGCGCCGTCCCATCGTGCCCCTCGCGCGCCGCCACCATCATCGGCGTGTAGGCGCCGCTCTTCAGGGGCGAGACGGCGTCGACCTTCGCGCCGCGCTCGAGCAGGAGGCGCGCGATGGCGTCGTCGCCGGCCGCCGCGGCGTAGTGCAGCGCGGTCCAGCCGGGGCGGTCGACCTTCGCTCCCTTGGCCAGCAGGGCCTCGACCGCGGGACGGTTGCGCTTGTAGGCCGCCATCATCAGGGCGGTGTTGCCGTTGGCCGCCTGCGCTTCCAGGTCGGTGCCCGGATGGGCCAGGAAAGCCTTGAACACGCGCATCGCGTCTTCGCGGATCGCCTGCACCAGGCCGGGCTCGGCGCCGAGCTGGTTGAGCTGGTTGGCGTTCACCTGCGCGCCCAGCATGCGCTCGACGGTCTTGACGTCGTCGAGCTGGACGGCGCGGAAGAAGGCGGTGAGCTGGGACGCGTTGGGCGCTGCCGGCGTGGGCTGGGCCAGTGCCGGCCCGATGCCCAGTGCCAGGACAATACTGCCGAGTGCCGTGCGGCGCATGGTGTTCATCTCATCCCCTCGCGTGCTGGAACAGCTCGAAGAAATTGTCGGTCGTGCGCTGCGCCACTTCGCGCAGCGGCAGGTCCTTCAGGTTGGCGATGAACTCGGCCACGTGCGGCACATAGCCGGGCTCGTTCATCTTGCCGCGGTAAGGCACCGGGGCCAGGTAGGGCGAATCGGTTTCGACCAGGATGCGGTCCATCGGCACCGCACGCGCCACGGCCTGCAGGTCCTTGGCGCTCTTGAAGGTGACGATGCCGGAAAAGGAAATATAAAAGCCCATCTCGATCGCCGCCTCGGCCACCTCGAGCGACTCGGTGAAGCAGTGCATGACGCCCGCCACGCCGCCGTCGTCCACGCCGGCGCCCTCTTCCTTCATGATGCGGATGGTGTCGGCGCTGGCCGAGCGGGTATGGATGATCAGGGCCTTGCGCGATTCGCGCGAGGCGCGGATGTGGGTGCGGAAGCGCTCGCGCTGCCATTCGAGGTCGCCCTCGAGGCGGTAGTAATCCAGCCCGGTCTCGCCGATGGCGATGATCTTCGGATGCCGGGCCAGCTCGACCAGCTGGGCGACGCTCGGCTCGGGCGTGTCTTCATAGTCGGGATGGACGCCGACCGAGGCATAGATGTTCGGATATTGCTCGGCCAGGGCCAGCACCGACGGGAAATCCGGCAGGTCGACCGACACGCACAGCGCGTGCGTGACCTTGTTTTCCTCCATTTTGGCGAGGATCTCGGGCATCCGGGCGGCCAGCTCGGGGAAATTGATGTGGCAGTGGGAATCGATGTACATGCCGATATTGTACGGGCAGGCCGCCGGTCGCGTCACGCGGGCGCATTCGCACGCAAACACGGCCGGACGGAGCCTTATGCGACGCGTTTGCCCAGAATAATCAGATCCCGCTCGACACCGTCGAGATTGGCCACACGCGGGAAATGCGCCCAGGTATCGAACCCGAACTTGCGGAACAGCCCCAGGCTCGGCTGGTTATGCCCGAAGATAAAGCCCAGCAGCGTGTGCACCTGGATCTGCGGGGCAAACGCGATCGCCTGCTCCAGGCAATACTTGCCGATGCCCTTGCCGCGCCATTCCTCGGCGATATAGATCGACAGTTCCGCCGTGCCGGAGTAGGCCGGGCGGCCGTAGAAATTTGAGTAGGACATCCAGCCGATGACGGCCGCATCGTCCGAGGGATCGTCCACATCGTGGATCGTCCACAGCGGGCGGCGCTCGGGCGTGTGCTCGGCGAACCAGGCTTCGCGCGAGGCGACGCTGACCGGTTCGGTATCGGCCGTGACTTCGCGCGAGGCGATGGTCGAATTGTAGATGTCGACGATGACGGGCAGGTCGTCGCGGGTGGCAAGACGGTGGACGTAGGACGGCATTGAAAAAAGAAACGAAAGTTACAGGGTGTGGGTGGCGCGCGAGGAGCGCAGCGCGGCGCCGAGGATTTCTTCGATGCGGGCCTTGGCGCGCTGGCCGGTTTCGTCGGCGGGGAAATGCACGCCGATGCCCTGCGCCTTGCTGTTGTTAGCGCCGGCCGGGGTGACCCAGGCGACCTTGCCCGCGATCGGGTACTTGCCCGGGTCTTCCATGAAGGAGAGGATCAGGTAGACCTCCTCGCCGATCTTGTAGGCCTTGTTGGTGGGCACGAATATGCCGCCGTTCTTCAGGAAAGGCATGTAGGCCGCGTACAGCGCCGCCTTTTCCTTGATGGCCAGCGACAGCACCGACGGCCGCGGTAGCAGCGAGGCGTTGGGGTCGGTTGTATTGCCGCTCATCGGGATCCTCTTATCGTGAAACAGGGCTGCAGCAAGCCGTATAGTCCAGCAACATGTCCTCGACGAAGAGCTTGGCCGACAGCGGGTGGTCGGCCGTCGCACGCCGTTCGTTGGCGGACTTGATTGCACGTAACAGGTTTGCAGTGTGCACGTTGCCGGCCAAGGCTGCAAGTTCCTTCTGATAGCGCGGATAGTAGCGCACCGTGCCGGAGAGCTTGCAGGCCAGCAGGTCGTACAGCCAGCGCTGCTGCCAGGACACGAGCGCCGCCAGCGGCGTCTTGCTCAGCTTGTCGGCCTGGCGCAGCGCGCCTTCCACGTTCGGACGGGCCAGGAAGCCGAGCAGCGTGTCGAGCTCCTCGCGGCTGCCGCTTGACGCCTTGTCCAGCGCGGCGAGCGGCGCACCGCCCTCCTCGCGCAGCCAGCTGTCGGCGTCCTGCACGCCCTGGCCCTGCAGCCAGGCCAGTGCCGCGGCGTGGTCGGGCATGGGCAGCGCGAACTTGCGGCAGCGCGACAGGATCGTCGGCAGCAGCCGGTCGAGCCCGTTCGAGGCGAGCAAAAAAACGGTGCCCGGCGGCGGCTCTTCCAGCGTCTTCAGGAGCGCGTTCGAGGCCGGCATGTTGAGCGCCTCGGCCGGGTACAGCACGACCACGCGCAGGCCTTGCCGGTGGGTCGAGATGTTCATGAAGTCGGCCAGCGATCGGATCTGCTCGATCTTGATCTCCTTTGAGGGCGCCTTGGCCGTTTTCGACTTTTTGTCGCCCTCGCCCGCTTCCTCGCCCTCGCCTCCGGGCTCGTCTTCGAGCGCTTCCGGCCGCACGCGGCGGTAGTCGGGATGGTTGTGCTGGGCAAACCAGCCGCAGGAGGCGCAGGCCTCGCAGGCGCGGCCGTCAGGGCGCACGTTCTCGCACAGCAGGGCCTGTGCGAAGGTTTCGATGAAGTCGGCCTTGCCGATGCCGGCCGGGCCGTGGAACAGGATGGCGTGCGGCATGCGCCCGCGCATCGTTTGCAGCGCGTCCCATGCGCTTTCTTGCCAGGGGTAGATCGTCACAACAGCTTCTCCAGCGCCTCGCTGATCTTCTGCTGCGTCTCCCCGATGCTCCGGGTGGAGTCGATCACGGCGAAACGCTGCGGGAATTGGGCCGCCCGGCGCAGGTATTCGGCGCGGCAGCGGGCAAAAAAGGCTTCCTGCTCGCGCTCGAACTTGTCGAGGGTGCGGGTCGCGTCCAGGCGCTCGCGCGCCACCTCGAGCGGCACGTCGAACAGCAGCGTCAGGTCGGGCTGCAGGTGCGGGTGCACCCAGGCCTCCAGCGCTTCCATCCTGGCCCGGTCCAAGCCGCGCCCGCCGCTCTGGTAGGCGAAGCTGGCGTCGCTGAAGCGGTCCGACAGCACCCAGCTGCCGCCGGCCAGGGCCGGCTCGATGACCTGGGCCAGGTGCTCGCGGCGGCTGGCGAACATCAGCAAGGCTTCGGTTTCCAGGTGCATCTTTTCATGCAGCAGCAGGTCGCGCAGCTTTTCGCCGAGCGGCGTGCCGCCCGGTTCGCGCGAGGAGACCACCGTCAGGCCGCGCTCGCTCAAGAAGGTGTTGACGAAGCCGATGTGGGTCGACTTGCCGGCCCCGTCGATGCCTTCGAAGGTGATGAACTTACCGCGAGTATGGGTCAACTGCGTCATGGTTTTGCTGCACCATTCACGCCGATGCCGCGCTGGAACTGGTTGACCGCGCGGTTGTGGTCGTTCAGGTTTTCCGAGAACTGGCTGGTGCCGTCGTTACGCGAAACAAAGTACAGCGCTTCGGTCTTGGCCGGCGCCAGGGCCGCGGCCAGCGACTCCACGCCCGGCAGCGCGATCGGGGTCGGCGGCAGGCCGTAGCGGGTATAGGTGTTGTACGCGGTATCGGTCTGCAAGTCCTTCTTCGCGATCTTGCCCTCGTAGCGCTCGCCCATGCCGTAAATTACGCTCGGATCGGTCTGCAGCATCATGCCCACGCGCAGGCGGTTCACGAACACGCCGGCAATCATCCCCCGCTCGCTCTTCTGGCCGGTTTCCTTTTCCACGATCGAGGCCATGATCAGCGCCTCGTAGGGCGTCTTGTACGGCAGGTTCGGATCGCGCTTTTCCCAGGCCGCGTTCAGGCGGTTGAGCATCATCTGGTGCGCCTGCTTGTAGATCTGCAAGTCGCTCGCTCCCTTGGCGAACAGGTAAGTATCGGGGAAGAACAGGCCTTCCGGCTGCTTGTAGTCCTGGGTCACCTTCGCCATCAGTTCGGCGTCGCTCAGCTTGGCCGTTTCCTGGCGCAAGGCCTTACTCGAACGGATGGCATCGCGCATCTGACGGAAGGTCCAGCCTTCGATGATGGTGACGGCTTCCTGCGCGAACTGGCCGCGCACCAGCTGGGTGAGCAGGCCGCGCGGCGAGGTATTCGGTTTCAGCTCGTAGCTCCCGGCCTTGATGCGGGCGCTCTCGCCGGTGACGCGGGCCAGGATCTGGAACAGGGTCGGATTGATGGGCACGCCGGCCCTGGCCATCTGCTGGGCGGCCGCGCCGACGCCGCTGCCGGGTGCGATGGCAAATTCGATTGGCGGCTCAGCCGTGGTCAGGGGCTGCTTGGACCACCAGGAAAAGCCCCCTACGGCCGCGACTGACACGATCACGCCGGTGACGATAAGTTTTTTTATTAGTGCCATTCTGTTTTTCAGGTTTGACGCAGGGTTGATGCGGCCTAAGAGCGCCTAAGAAACCCTGCAGGGCAAGGCGTAGCGCCGAAGGCAGTACGCTTGTACGGCAAGGCGCTGCAACGCAGACATGGAGCGTTTCTTAGGCGCTCTTCGGCGCGAAATGCTCGACAACTCTATAATGAGGCCGTAATGATAGCCTAATCGGAAAACATTTCTGGATTTATGAGCAACTGGACAGAACACCTGGCGTCATTGGGCGCCCGCTTCCATATCGACGAAGCGACCGCGGTCGAAGACTTCGGCCGCACCTTGACCGCCGCCGAGCTCGCGGACGGCTTCGTCGCCCCGGTGACCGACCTGGGCCTGATCGCCGTCGCCGGCGAAGATGCCGCTTCCTTCCTGCACAACCAGCTGACCAACGACGTCGAGCACCTGGGCACGGATGAAGCGCGCCTGGCCGGGTATTGCACGCCGAAGGGCCGCCTGCAGGCCACCTTCCTGATGTGGCGCTCGCTTGACGGCACCGTCTGGCTGCAACTGCCGCGCGCGATCCAGGCGCCGCTGCAAAAGCGCCTGACCATGTTCGTGCTGCGCGCGAAGGCCAAGCTGCGCGACGCCACCGACGAGGACGCGGTCGCGGCCGTGCTCGGCATCGGCGGCGCCGCCGGCGAAGCGGCCCTGCGCGCCCTGGTGGCGGAGCTGCCGGCCGCGCCCTACGGCAAGGTCGAGTCCAGCCTTGGTACCGTGATCCGCCTGGCGGACGCCTTCGGCGCGCCGCGCTATCTATGGCTGACCTCGCCTGAAGCCGGGCAAGGAGCAATCGCCGCCCTGCGCGGGCAATTGCACCTGGGCGGGAACGCCGCCTGGCGCTTGTCCGCGATCCACGCCGGCGTGCCGCAGGTGACGCTCGCCACCCAGGAACAGTTCGTGCCGCAGATGGTCAACCTCGAGCTGCTGGGCGGCGTCAACTTCAAGAAGGGTTGCTACCCGGGCCAGGAAATCGTCGCCCGCAGCCAGTATCTCGGCAAGCTCAAGCGCCGCACTGCGCTGGCGTCGAGCGACAATGCGGCCGCGCGCGCCGGCGAAGAAGTGTTTTCAGCAGCCGACCCCGACCAGCCCTGCGGCATGGTCGTGAATGCCGCGCCGAACGGCGTGGGCGGGGCCGACCTGCTGGTCGAGCTGAAGCTGGGCGCCCTCCAGGAAGAGGTGCACCTGGGCTCGGTCGCCGGTCCGCAGCTGCGCTTCCTGCCCATGCCGTACGCGCTGGACGCGCTCGACCTCTAGCATGATCGACCTTTACGTGTACTACAAGGTGCGGGAGGAGGACGCCGCGCGCCTCGAGCCGCTCGTGCGCCGCCTGCAGGCCGGGCTGGCCCCGGCCCCCTGCCAGCTCAAGCGCCGCCCGGGCAGCAGCGACGGAGTCCAGACCTGGATGGAAGTCTATCCGGGCGTTGACGAGGCCTTTGCCGCCGCGCTGGACAGCGCCGCAAGCGAAGCCGGCGTCGACGGCCTGATCGTCGGCCCACGCCGTGCCGAAGTGTTTGTGGAGCTGACACCATGTGCCTGATCGTCTTTGCCTGGCGCGTCTTTCCGGGCGTGCCGGTGATCGCCGCCGCCAACCGCGACGAATTCTACGACCGCCCGGCCCTGCCCGCCGCACCCTGGCCGGAAAACCCGAACGTGATCGCCGGGCGCGACCTGGAGCACGGCGGCAGCTGGATGGGCATCACCCGCGAAGGCCTAAACGGGCCGAAATTCGCCGCGCTGACCAACATCCGCGCTCCCGGCGAAGGCCGCGCCAACGCCCCCTCGCGCGGGGAACTGGTGGCCGACTTCCTAAAGGGTTCGCTGACGGCTGCCGAATACCTGGACGTAATCGCCGCCCGCGGCGACGTCTACAACGGCTTCAACCTCGTGCTGGGCGACGCGAGCGACCTCTACTGGTACTCGAACCGCGCCGGCAACGACGAGCGCAACGGCAAGCCGCTGGAAGCTGGCCGCATCTACGGCATCTCGAACGGCCTGCTCGACGAAGCCTGGCCGAAAGTTACCCGCACCAAGGCCCAGTTCGCCAGCCTGCTGTGCCAGGGCGCGCCGGAAGACGCCTATTTCGAGATGCTGGCCGACACCACCCGCGCGCCGGACATGCGCCTGCCGGAAACCGGCGTGCCGATCGACCTGGAGCGCGTGCTGTCGGCGGTGTGCATCGAAACGGCGGGCTACGGGACGCGGACCTCGACGGTGGTGAAGCTGTACGAGAATGCGCCGGCAGAGTTGCACGAGCGGATACTTCGGCCCTGATCGGTTGCATTGCGGTACAGCCGTCCCCGACGGGTTTGAGCTAGATCAAACGTCGCGACTTCGTGCGCGTTACCGTCTGGGTTTTCACCCACGGAGGATGCCATGCGCACACCTTCTTTCCTGATCGCCCTCGGCGCCGCCGCCCTGCTGGCAGCCTGCCAGATGCCCGGCAAGCAAAGCGGCAACATCAACGAGCTGCCGAACACGAACCCGACCGCAACCAGCACTGACCTGGCCACCGGCGCCGCGGCGCGCGAGTAGCCCGGGCCGGCCCGACGCGCCTGCCCTACAGGCGCGAGCGCAGCATGTCGCGCACATGCGGCGTGGCCGCGTACGGATCCGGCGGATTCTTCCCCTGCACGATCGCCTCGGCGTGCTCGCGCACGCCCTCGAGCGCCTGCGGATGCGAGAAGACGTAGAACCGGCCCGTGCGGATCGCCTCGAAGGTCATGTGCGCCACGTCGCCGGCCGACACCTTGCCCGACTCGACCGCTTTCACGGTCAGCGCCTGCGCCGCCAGCTGGCTGGCCGTCGGCGGCGCGTCCGGCTTGAGTTCCTCGGGGCGGTTGCGGTGCGAATGGCTGATCCCGGTCGGCACGAAATACGGGCACAGCACCGAGGCGCCGATCGGAGCGCCGACCAACTGCAGGTCGTGATAGAGGGTTTCCGAGAGCGACACCACGGCGTGCTTGGAGACGTTGTAGACGCCCATCGCCGGCGCGTTCAGCAGGCCCGCCATCGAGGCGGTGTTGACGATGTGGCCCTCGTAGCCGGGATCGCGCTCCGCGCACTCGAGCATGGCGCGGGTGAAGACGCGCACGCCGTGGATCACGCCCCAGAGGTTCACGCCCAGCACCCATTCCCAGTCGGCCTCGGTGTTTTCCCAGACCAGCCCCCCCGAGCCGACCCCGGCGTTGTTGAACACCAGGTGGATGCCGTGAAAGCGCGCGATGGCCGCGTCCGCCAGTTCCTGCACGTGCGCGCCCTTGCTGACGTCGCAGACCATGGCCAGCACCTCGGCGCCGCCTTCCAGCAATTCGTCGGTGGCCCGCTCCAGCGCGTCGACCTGGATGTCGGCGATCACCAGCTTCATGCCCAGGCTTGCCGCGAGATCCGCGAACTCACGGCCGAGGCCGCTGCCGGCGCCCGTGATGACGGCCACCTTGCCATTGAAATCTTGCATGCGCTTCTCCCTTCAGACGGCCGACACGCCGCCGTCGACGGCCAGGATCTGGCCGGTGATGTGCTTGCCGGCGTCGGAGGCGAACAGCACCACCGCGCCCTTCAGGTCCTCGTCGTCGCCGAGGCGGCCCAGCGGCGCGTCCTTGGCCAGCGCGTCGGCGCCGATCGTGGCCAGCACGCCCTTGGTCATCTTGGACGGGAAGAAGCCGGGCGCGATCGAGTTGACGGTGATCCCGTGGCGGCCCCACTCGCCGGCCAGCGCGCGGGTGAAATTGACCAGCGCGCCCTTCGAGGTGTTGTAGGCCAGCGTGCTCATGGTGCCCGGCGGGTTGCCGGCCAGCCCGGCGATCGAGGAAATGTTGACGATGCGCCCGTAGCGGCGCGGGATCATCGACAGCTTGCCGACCGCCTGCGAGACCAGGAAGATGCTGCGCACGTTCAGGTTCATCACCTTGTCCCAGGCCTCGAGCGGATGCTCCTCGGCCGGCGCGCCCCAGCTGGCGCCCGCATTGTTGACCAGGATGTCGATGTGGCCGAGGCGGCGCAGCGCTTCCTCGACGAAAGGCAGCACGTTCGCCTCCTGCGCCAGGTCGACGGCGATGCTGGACGCCTCGATGCCGCGCGCGGCCAGGTGGGCGACGGCCGTGTCGAGTTCGTCCTGCTTGCGCGAGGAAATCACGATGCGCGCGCCCTGCTCGCCGAGCGCCTCGGCCATCTGCAGCCCGAGGCCGCGCGAGCCGCCCGTCACCAGCGCGGTTTTGCCTTGCAAATTAAAGAGTTCCTGGGTGGTGCGCATGCCGTCTCCGTGATTGTCTTCTTGGGTTCAGACTTCGTAATCCATGCACTGGCGCGCCTCGCGCACCGCGCCGATGAAGGGCACCAGCGCCTTGTGCGTCGGATGCTGGATGTAGGCGTCGAGGGCCTGGCGGTCCTCGAATTCCGAATACAGCACGACGTCGTAGGTCGCTTCCAGGCCCGGCTGGGCCAGCGTCACTTCGAAGGCCAGGATGCCGGGCACGATGTGCGCGCATTCGTCGAGGCGGCGCTTCATTTCGCGGGCATTGGACAGGCGGTCGGCGCCTTCGGCCTCTTCCTTCAACTTCCACATCACGATGTGTTTGATCATATCTTTTTCGAATCTCAGCAGTTAATACGAAAGGATTTGCATATCACGGCGCCGCTTCGTTGCGGCGTGCCGATGGTCAGAATAGCACTTCAGTACGGTCGTTCGCAAAATAGTGGCTGTAAAAAAAACCGGCTGTTCGGGATCTTCCCGCCGGGGACGCTGTCGAACAGCTGAGTGAGGGCGGCATTGCCCGTGTTTCCGTCCGGGCACAAGCGAGCGCATCAATTGAAGCGAGGTTTCCAGCCGGGCTCGCCGAAGTTTTGCGTAAGTTTGGAGTAAGTTTGAAGCAAGCATGACGTAAGTTTAACGGTCCACACTCCGTCACAGCTGACACAAGTATCGGCTGACTGATCGGCTATCCGCTGACTTATATCCGAAGCTTTACATTACTAAACGGAGACAAACAATATGGCTATCACACCCGGCATGACCGCAGGAGGCAAGGCAGCGCCTTCCTCCGGGGCGATGACCAAGGAAGAACGCAAGGTGATCTTTGCGTCCTCGCTTGGGACGGTTTTTGAATGGTACGACTTCTACCTCTACGGCGCCCTGGCCGCCATCATCGGCAAACAGTTCTTCCTCGGTGACCCGACCACCTCCTTCATCTTCGCCCTCCTCACCTTCGCGGCCGGCTTTATCGTCCGTCCGTTCGGCGCGCTCGTGTTCGGCCGCCTCGGCGACATGATCGGCCGCAAGTACACCTTCCTCGTCACCATCCTGATCATGGGCGCCTCGACCTTCCTGGTCGGCCTGCTGCCCGGCTATGCCACCATCGGCATCGCAGCCCCGATCCTGCTGGTGACCCTGCGTGTCCTGCAGGGCCTGGCCCTCGGCGGCGAATACGGCGGCGCCGCGACCTATGTCGCCGAGCACGCGCCGGAAGGCAAGCGCGGCTTCTTCACCGCCTGGATCCAGTGCACCGCCACGGCCGGCCTGTTCCTGTCGCTGCTGGTCATCCTCGGTACCCGCACCGCCGTCGGCGAAGCCGAGTTCACGGCCTGGGGCTGGCGCATTCCCTTCCTGGTCTCGGTGATCCTGCTCGGCATCTCGGTCTGGATCCGACTGGCCATGGCCGAGTCGCCGGCCTTCGTCAAGATGAAGTCCGAAGGCAAGACCTCGAAAGCCCCGCTGTCGGAAGCCTTCCTGAACTGGAAGAACGCCAAGATCGCGCTGCTGGCCCTGTTCGGCCTGACGATGGGCCAGGCAGTCGTCTGGTACACCGGCCAGTTCTACGCCCTGTTCTTCCTGACCCAGACCCTGAAGATCGACGGCCCGACCGCCAACATCCTGATCGCCATCGCGCTGGTGCTGGGCACCCCGTTCTTCCTGGTCTTCGGCTGGCTGTCCGACCGCATCGGCCGCAAGTGGATCATCCTCGGCGGCATGCTCCTCGCCGCGGCGACCTACTTCCCGATCTTCAAGGCCATCACGGCCTATGGCAACCCGGCGCTGGCACAGGCCATCGCGACCTCGCCGGTCAAGGTCGTGGCCGATCCCGAGTCCTGCAACTTCCAGGTCGACCCAAGCGGTACGCGTAAATTCCCGGCCTCCTGCGACATCGCCAGCCGCATGCTGACCAACGCATCGGTCAACTACGACATCGTTCCCGCCCCGGCCGGTTCGGTGGCGCAAATCATGGTCGGCGACAAGGCGATCCAGTCCTTCAACGCCACCATGACCGCCGACGGCATCGACTTCGACGCCGACAGCAAGGCTCGCCAGACGGCACTGAACAAGGAAGTGGTCGCCACGCTGAAGACCGCCGGCTATCCGGAGAAAGCCGACCCGGCAACCATCAACAAGCCGATGCTGGTGCTGCTGCTCTTCATCCTGATGCTGTACGTGACCATGGTCTACGGCCCGATCGCGGCGATGCTGGTCGAAATGTTCCCGACCCGTATCCGCTACACCTCGATGTCCCTGCCCTACCACATCGGTAACGGCTGGTTCGGCGGCCTGCTGCCGACCATTTCGTTCGCCCTGGTTGCGGCCAACGGCAACATCTACTACGGCCTGTGGTATCCGATCATCATCGCCCTGATCAGCCTGGTGATTGGCGCCCTCTTCGTCCGCGAGACGAAGGACAACAACATCTACGCCAACGACTGACGCGACCCGTCTTTCGGAAAATGGAAATGCCGCTGGAAACAGCGGCATTTTTTTCGTTTATCAGACCAATCGGCCCAGTTCCGCTGGCCCCAACCCGCAAGCTCACTCGCGCTGGCTCACCAGGTAGGCGCAGCGCCGCGCTCCCTCCAGCTGGTGCTCGATGCGCACCACCGTCACCCCCGGCCCCAGCACGCGCCGGAAGACCTCCAGCTCCGAGCGGCAGAACTGCTGGCAGGCCTGGGCCGCGGTGCAGATCGGGCAATGGTTCTCGACCAGCAGGATGCTGCCGTCGACCCGCGGCTGGGTCTCGGCCATGTAGCCTTCCAGCGAGCGCGCCTCGGCCAGCGCCGCCACCTGGTCGTCGAGCGTGGTGCGCGGGTCGACGCGCTCCCGGTAGGCGCGCTCGCTGGCTTCTTCGCGCGCCGCGATCAGGCGCTCCAGTCCGCTTTCCCCGAACAGGGTGCGCACGCCCTGGATCAGGTCGAGCGTCAGCTCCGCATGCCGGTCCGGAAAACGCGCATTGCCGCGCTCGCTCAAGGCCCAGCGCCGCACCGGGCGCCCGACCTTGCCGGGCGTGTCGGCGTGAACGACCAGCCCTTCGGCCTCGGCCGCTTCGAGGTGGCGGCGCACGCCCATCGCAGTCAGCCCGATCAGGCCGGCCAGCGCCTGGGCCGTCTGCGCGCCGCGCGTCTTGAGCAGCATGAGGACCTGGTCGTAGGTATTCATTTCGCCTCCACGGCCGTTGCGCCCGCGGCCACCGCGCGCGTGCTCCAGTTGCGCATCGCCAGCGCCGCCCAGGCCGACATCAGCCCGCCCACGACCAGCACCAGGCGGGTGTCGAACAGCGTCAGGATGCCCCCGAGCAGCGCCATCACGATGTTCGCGAGGCAGAAGGTCGTCGACAGCAGGCCCATCACCGCGCCCTGGCCGTAGCCCGCGAACTGGTCGGCCGCCCAGCCCTGCAGGGTGGCGTTGTAATAGGCATGCGGCAGGCCGAACAGGACAATGGCGCCCAGGCCGACTTCGAGGCTGCCGAAAGCGACCGCGAGGATGGCCAGCGCGGCGAAACCGGCCTGTCCGCTGGCACGGCGCCGCGGTTCGCGCGTGCTGGCCCGCCCCGCGAACAGCGCCGCGAAAGTCATCAGGGCGCACATGCCCATGTTCACCACCGCAATGCGGCGCGCATCGTAGTCGCCGACGTCGACCAGCCACAGCGGGAAGAATTCGTAAAAGGCCGCCACACCGCAGGCATACGCGAAATGCACCGTGAACAGGGTGCGTAGCGG
This sequence comes from Massilia sp. SYSU DXS3249, assembly GCF_053668055.1. Lineage (NCBI taxonomy): Bacteria > Pseudomonadati > Pseudomonadota > Betaproteobacteria > Burkholderiales > Oxalobacteraceae > Massilia > Massilia sp. SYSU DXS3249. The sequence goes on from NZ_JBSIPX010000013.1 coordinate 13,362, forward strand.
CGCGTGCCGCAGCAGGGTCAGCGCATGGCGGTCGCGTGCGACGGCCCACCAGCTGCCCTCCTTAGGCGCCGTGCCCTCGTCCGCCCCGCGTTCGAGCGAGATCGCGGCCAGCGCCGCGCCCACCAGCAGGGCGCCGGCGGCGATATAGAACGGCAGCGTGATCCCGGCCGACACCGTGAAGCCGGCCAACAGGGGACCGAACAGCCAGCCCAGGTGGAAGGCGCCGTTCAGCCAGGACAGGGCATGGTTGCGCAGGCTGCCGGTGAGGCGCTCGGCCAGCATGGCGCGCATGATCGAGCCGTTACCCTCGAGCAGGCCGGTGACGAAGCGCGCAAGCAGGAACAGCGGATAGGAGCCGGCGACCAGGGCCAAGCCTGTCAGCGCATGGCCGACCGCAGCCCCCACGGCCGTGATCAGGAGCACGCGGCGGCGTCCCAGGCGGTCCGACACCGGCCCCAGCACCGCGCTGCCGATCAGCAGCCCGACCGGGTTCACCATCAGCGCAATGCCGAGCAGCAGGGTCGGCGGCAGCCCGAGGAAAGTCGTCAGCGGCGTCGGCTCGCCGGCGAAGAGCGGCGCCAGGATCGGATACGGCAGGGATGCCCCGGTCGTGGAGAGCAAGCCCAGCAGGCAGGCGCTTCCGATCAGCACGGCGGTCTTCATCGGCTCTCCATGGCGTTGTCGTGTTTGCCATGCTAGCGCTGCCTGGAGAATAAGTAAACGGAATTGTTGACTTATTGATTTGCCAGTCCGTGACCGGACGCTTGCGGGCGCTTACGCGGTCGCCGCCTGTTCCTTCGTGCGCCTGAGCAGGTGGCGTATGCGCGCGCTCAGCGTACCGACGTCGTAAGGCTTGCGCAGCAAATGCACGCCGGCTTCCAGCCTGCCTTCCTGGCTCAGCACGCCCTCGGCATAACCGGACGTGTACAGGATCTGCGCCTGCGGCAGATGCAGGCGTACTTCCTCGGCCAGCTGTAAACAGGTGACCGGGCCCGGCATGATGACGTCGGTGAACACCAGGTCGATCGCCTGCCCGCTCCGTACGATGTCGATCGCCGCCAGCGCGCTGGCGGCGTCCAGCACATGGTAACCGAGCAGGGACAGGCTTGCGCAAGTGGCCCGGCGCACATTCTCCTCGTCGTCCACCACCAGGATGGTTTCCGGGCCTCCCTCCAGCCGGGACATGGACACGGTCTCCTGAGGGACTGGCTCGGCATCGCAGACGGGCAAGTAAATCTTCACGCTCGTTCCTTCGCCGGCGGCGCTGGAAAGGACGATTTCCCCGCCCGACTGCTTGACGAAACCGTAAGCCATCGACAAACCGAGGCCGGTACCCTGTCCTTTCGGCTTGGTCGTGAAAAACGGTTCGAACACGCGCGCCATGATATCCGGCGTCATCCCTTTGCCGTTGTCGGCCACTTCAAGCACCAGCCAGCGGCCCGGCGGCAGGTCCTCGGGCAATGCTGCGCCGGCCCCGACATTGGCCGCGCGTAATGTCAGGGTACCCCTCCCGCCCATCGCGTCACGCGCGTTAAGGGCCAGGTTCAGCAAGACATTATGCAGCTGGTTCGGATCGACCAGGATACTGGCCAGGTCATGCGCGACGTCCGTCACGACGTTCAGTCCGGGCCCGAAGGTCCTGCACGCCATGTCGTCCATCTCACGCAGAAGATGTCCGGGATTGGTGGGGACCGCCTGGAGCGGTTGCTGGCGTGCGAACGCCAGCAGGTGCGAAGCCAGCTCGGCTCCCCGCCTGACCCCGGTCAGCGCCGCGTCCACGCGCACGTTGCCGCCTTCCTTGATGCTGCCGCTCAGTTTCAGCAGTTGCAAATTGCCGCCGATGATTTGCAAGACATTATTGAAGTCATGGGCCACGCCGCCGGTCAGCTGGCCGATCGCTTCCATTTTTTGCGAATGAAGCAGGGCCGACTGGCTGGCGGCGAGGTCTTCCTGGCTGCGGCACAAGGAAGTAAATGCGGCATCGAGCTGGCGGCGGGCGATGCTGGAATTGCTGTGGTAGCGCACGCGCGCCACGAGTTCGCGCGGGTCAGGCCACTTGACAAGGTAATCGCTGGCGCCGACGTCGAAGGCCTCCGCTTTTCGGTCCGGATTGATGTCCGACGACAATACGATCACGGCGACATGTTCCGTAGCCGGGTCGGCGCGCAGCCGCCGTATCACATCGAAGCCATCGGCCCCCGGCATGCGCATGTCGACCAGGACGACGGTTGCGGCCATTTCCTTTGCCAGATCGACGGCTGCTTCGGCTTCCCCGGTGAAACGAAAGGTATGGGGCCCACTCGCTTTCAATGCATGGGAGACGATGTCGTTGGCAAACGACTCGTCGTCGATGAGCAGGACGGAGGGTGGTTGAAGTAGTCGTTCGGTCATTGCAACAGCCGGAGATTGGCAAACATAAGGCTCTGCAGGAATGGTGGGCATCCATTCTAGCGTTTCGGGGCTTGCACGATCATCGCGAAAAACGCTACCTCCAGGTCGCATGCGGTGCGACATGCAGGCGCTCAAGCGATGCATTCGGCGAGTGCAGCCACCCTCATGCATCGAGTCCGTGATGGATGGCGTAGCGTATGAGTTCCGCGTTGCTCCTGAGCTTGAGCTTCAAGAAAATGCGGCTGCGGTAGGTATTGACGGAGCTGATGCTGATGTCGAGCCTGGCCGCCACCTGCTTGACGGGGTGCCCCAGTGCCAGCAGCCTCAGCACCTGCAATTCACGGTCGGTGAGGCGCTCGTGTGCGTGGCGGGGATGGGGCGACGATACTTCGTGGGCGAGGATGTCCGCCAGGCGCTCGCTCAGGTAGCGTCCTCCGGCATGCACTTTATGGATGGCCGTCAGCACGACATCCACCGTCAGCGACTTCGGGATATAGCCGGCGGCGCCGAGTTTAAGGGTGGGAATGCCAAAACGCTCTTCGCTGTGCGAACTGAGCACCAGCACCCGGATGCCGGGAAAGCGCTCGACCACCGTGCGCAGTGCATCGAGCTCGTGGATGGGGCTGAGCGTGAGGTCGAGCAGCAGGACGTCGATCTCCACGCTGTCGAGGACGGCAAGCGTCGATGGCAGGTCCGCAGCCTCTCCCACGAGCATGATATCCGGATCGACGGACAAGACCTTCTTGACGCCCTCCCGCACCAGCTGGTGATCGTCGGCGATGACAACGCGGATCATGTCGGAATGGCGCCCCGTAAAAGTGACGTACTGAAGAATGTTAGCAAGAATGCTCGCTGTGATTCGTGCTCATTGTGATTCGTGCTCATTGTGATTCGGAAATGAAATCTGGTGCGCTCGGTACGAGGCGAAGAAGAAGTGGAGACGCAGCGGCAGCCGGCTGTGGCTTGTCCACGCTCGGGCGCATGGTGGACTGCGCGAAGGCGCCGGCCTGCCCGCCAGTGCGCGATGATAGGGAGATCCGGCGCCCGGCGCGATGGGCAAAGTCGCGACGGCTTGCCGTCATTTCTGCGACACGATGTAGGACTATGCCCCATCGCCGGCGATGCGGCGATGCAGCGGGCCTCGCGCCCGTGCCGCGCGACAGGCTGTCGCAATCCATCCGACTTCGCCGCTCGTCCGTATCCGGGTAAGCTCGACGGTTTCGCTGCACCCGGCAGCCCTTCATTTTGGACGAACATGATTCTGCAAGAGCCGAAGCGCCGCGTGCTGGTGGTAGACGACAACAGCGATGCAGCCGAAACGCTGGCATCCTTGCTGACGATCCTCGACTGTACGGTGCAGGTCGCCTATTCCGGCGCCGAGGCTCTGTTGCTGGGGGATAGGCTGCACCCGGAATGCGTCGTCCTCGACATCATGATGCCTGGCATGAACGGCTGCGAGCTTGCACGGCGCATGCGCGAACGCGCCTGGGGGCGGCATGCCTGCATCGTCGCGCTGACGGCGTGGGGCGACGACGACACCCGGCGTCGCACGGCCGAGGCAGGCATCGATATTCACCTGATGAAGCCCGTCAGCGCCCAGCTGCTGCTCGGCGCGCTCAAGAGCGGCCACGCATGAGCCCGCGCCCGCCACGCCATGCAACACGCATTGTGCTATCTTGGAATGACTGGTTGAAATGGCCGCAACACCACGAGGACGCTGGTACGCATGGTAGATGACGAAGCACCGATCGGGAATGGCGGGCCGCGCAACGAGTCGCGCTTCTCGCCGGACCAGTTTCGCCTGCTGTTCGAGTCCGCTCCAGGGCTGTTCCTCGTACTGATGCCCGACACGCTAGAAATTGTAGCGGCAAGCAACGCCTACCTCGACGCGACCATGGTCACGCGCGCACAAGTGATGGGCCGCGCCATCTTCGACGTTTTTCCCGACGATCCGGAAGACACGGACGGCAGCGGCGTCGCAGCCCTGGGCGCGTCGCTGCGGCGCGTCCGGCAAACGCGTGTCCTCGATGTGATGGCGGTGCAGCGGTATCCGATTCGCCGGCCCGGCGGCGGATTCGAATTGCGTTACTGGAGCCCGGTCAACTCGCCTGTCCTCGATACGGAAGGACGGGTGTCCTTCATCATCCACCGCGTGGAGGACGTGACCGATTACGTCCTGGCCAACAGGCCTGCCGCTACCGATGCATCCCAGGCCAAGACCACGCGGCTCGAAGCGGAAATCGTGCTGCGCTCGCACGAACTCAAGCGCATGGCCGACTCGCTGGCGCTGAGCGAGCAGCGGCTGCGCTACGTGACCCGCGCCACCAACGACGTCGTCTGGGACTGGAACATGGCGGACGATGCCCTGTGGTGCAGCCGCAGCGCCCTGGAGCCGCTCGGCAGCGTACTCTCGGGCTCGACCCGCCTGGCGGACTGGCAAGCCTGCATCCATCCCGAGGACCGCGGGCGGATCGGCGCCAGCCTGCGCGCGGCCGTGGCGGCGCGGCGCGAAAACTGGGCGGAAGAATACCGGCTGCTCCTGCCCGGCGAGATCGAGTGCCATGTGCTGCACCGCTGCTTCATCGTCATCGACGAGCACGGCGGACCGCAGCGGATGGTCGGCAGCATCGCCGACCTGACCGGGCAGAAACGCCAGGAAGCGCGCCTGCGCATGCAGGCCGAAATGCTCGATTACGCGACCGACGCCATCCTGGTGCGCGACCTCGACAACCGCGTGGTGTACTGGAACCAGGCCGCGGCCGCGCGCTACGGCTGGAGCAGCGAAGAGATCATCGGCCGGCCCGTCGCCGAGACCCTGTATGCCGAATGTGCGCCGTCCGACTTCCAGCATGCGATGCAGGTGCTGATGCGGCACGGAGACTATTCCGGCCGGATGGTGCACTCTGCGGCGGACGGCCGCAAGCTCGTCGTCCACGTGCACTGGATTCTCGTTCGCCGCGAGGACGGCACACCGCGGGCCATCCTGTCGGTCGTCACCGACCTGAGCGAGCAGATCGCGCTGGAACAGCGCCTGCTGCAGATCGAGAAGCTCGAATCGCTCGGCCGGCTGACCGGCGGCCTGGCCCACGATTTCAACAACTGGCTGACGGTCATTCTGGGGAATGCCGAAGAACTGGTCGACGCGCTCGACGACCAGCCGGAGTTGCGCGAGATCGCCCACATGATCCAGATGGCCGGCGAACGCGGCGCCGAACTGACGCGCCGCCTGCTGGCGTTCGGGCGCAGGCAGCCGCTGACACAGCAAATCTTCGCCGTCCGCGACGCCCTCGAATCGATCCGCCCCTTCATCGCCCGCAGCCTGCCCGAGACGATCGATCTTCAACTGCTGGGAATGGAACACAAGTGGTGCGTGTACGCCGACCGCGCGCAACTCGAGGCAGCCATCGTCAACCTGTGCATCAATGCGCGCGATGCCATGCCCGATGGCGGAAAGCTGACGGTCGAGCTGCTGCTCGTCGAACTGGAAGCGCAGGTGAGCGCGCTGAACAAACCCCTGCCCCCGGGCGAGTATGTGGTGATCGCGCTCGCGGACAACGGCCATGGCATCCCCCAGGATGTCATGGACCACGTATTCGAACCCTTTTTCACGACCAAGGACGAAGCGTCCGGCAGCGGGCTGGGCCTGAGCATGGTGTACGGGTTCGTCAAGCAGTCGAACGGCGACGTCACGATCTATTCGGAGCGCGGCCGCGGAACCCAGGTGAAGCTGTATCTGCCGCGCGCCCACGCCGAACCGGACGCCCGGCCCGCGCCGGCGGCCGGGGCCGGCATGCGGCCGCCGGCCGGCAGCTCGGTCCTCCTCGTCGAGGACGACCCGATCGTGCGTGCCCATATTCTCGGCCAGTTGCGCGAGCTCGGCTGCGTGGTCACGGAAGCATCGAGGGCCGAGGAAGCGCTCGCACGGCTGGCCGGCGGCGAGCACTTCGACCTGCTGTTCACGGATGTCGTCATGGCCGGCGTTTCCGGCATCGAGCTCGCCAGGCAGGCGCGCGCCATGCGGCCCGGCCTGCCCGTGCTGCTAAGCTCAGGCTATACCTTCGAAGCCATGCGGCACCAGGATGAGCTGGGCCCGGAAGTCCGCTTCCTGAACAAACCCTACGGGAAGACCGTGCTGGCGCAGGCCCTGTACGAGGCCCTGGGCGCCGCCGGGAGGCTGCAGTGAACTCGCCGGTCGACGGCAAACGCGAGCGCGACGCCGTACGGCGCCGGATGCTTGCCTTCGCCAGCCTGGTCGAGCACCTCGCCGTCCCGATCGACCTTGCCTCGCTGGGAACCCAGGTGCTTGCCGGCCTGCGCGACGATGCCCTGTCGCTGGCCGTCTATCGCTATATGGAAGACGGGACCCTGACCCTGCTGCTGGACGCCGGCTGCACGCAGCCGCCGCCGGCACGGGCCGGCAACCTGGAACAGGCATGCTGCGTGGCGCTGGACGACGCTTACGCTTCTGCTTTCGCTTATGCAGGCGAAGCGCGTATCGTCGATATCGGCCAGGCGCGCAGCGCCTGGATTGGCGACGCCGCCGCCGCCCTGGCCGCCGTTCCATTTGGAGGGCGCAGCGCGCAGGAGGTGCGCGGCGTGGCCCTGGTCGCGCTCCGGCAGGCCGACCACGGCCCGTCGCTTGCCGCCCTGCTGGAACTGGCTGTCCACACGCTGGCCCAGGCGCTCCAGCGCGATGCCGCGCCATCCCTGGGACAGGACGGCTTGACGGCCGGGCAGATCCGGGTGCTCCTCATCGACGATGAAGCGCTCCTGGTGGCCCATGTCAAACGCATCCTGGAGCGGGCCGGCTTCGCCTTCCATGCGGCGCAGACCGCAGGCGCCGGCTTCGACCTGGCATTGTCGATCCAGCCGGACGTGATCCTGATCGACAAGGTCATGCCGGACATGGACGGCATACAGCTGCTGAGGATGATGCGCAGGGACGAATCGCTCTCCACCGTCCCCGTCATCATGCTGTCGGGCCAGGCCGACGAAGGAGCGCAGGTTGCGGCCCTCGGCGAGGGCGCCGACGATTTCGTGGTCAAGCCCTTCAGTACGAAAGACCTGGTGGCGCGGATCGAGGCCAACGTCCGCCTGGTGCGCCTGCGGCGCGACGCGGTATGGCGCCAGGGCGAGTTGCTGCGCCTGCGGCAGTCGCAGCAGGAGTTGCGGACCCTGCTCGACACGGTCCAGCGGGTGCGCGGCGACGAGCGGCGCATGCTGGCGCGCGAAGTGCACGACCAGCTGGGCCAGATCCTGACGGCAGCCAAGATCGACCTGCGCCTCTTGCAGGACCGGGTGGCGGCGCCCGCCAGGCAGCCGCCTGCGGACGAGCTCTCGCGGGAACTGAAAGCGGTGCTGTCGAGCGTCGACCTGGCGATCGCCGCGGTACAGGATATTTCGGCGCTGCTGCGCCCTCCCGAGCTCGAGGAGGGAGGACTCGTGGCAGCGCTCGGCTGGCAGGCGCAGGACCTGCAGCGGCGCACCGGCATCGTTTGCAGCGTGCTCTACGATCCGACGGATTATGTGGAGCAGCACCCGTTCGTGGCGGGGGAACTCTTGCGGATGTGCCAGGAAGCCCTGACCAACGTGCTGCGCCACGCCGGCGCGACGCATATCCTCATCCAGGTCGCGATGCGTAACGCCGCGCTGCTCGTCAGGATCTGCGACGACGGCAAGGGTATCGCGCGAGGACGCCTGCACGATGCGGCGTCCCTCGGCCTGAAAGGCATGCGCGAGCGGGCAGCCAGCATCCGCGCGAGCATCCACATCTACGGCCGGCGCGGCCGCGGCACCATGGTGGCGATCCGGCGCCGGCTGGCTTACCGCTGAATCAGCCGTTAAACCCCTTGCCCTCGGCCGCCAGGCGCTCGAGCAGCGGCGCCGGCGTCCAGGCTTCGCCATGGCGGCCACGCGCGAAGCCGCGGATGGCATCGAGCACCTGCGGCAGGCCGACCGTGTCCGCGTACAGCATCGGGCCGCCGCGGTGCAGCGGGAAGCCGTAGCCGGTCAGGTAGACCATGTCGATGTCGGAGGCGCGCAGGGCGATGCCCTCTTCCAGGATGCGCGCGCCCTCGTTCACCAGCGCGTACACCAGGCGCTGCACGATCTCCTCGTCGCCGATCGTGCGGCGCTCGACGCCTTCTGTCGCCGACTGCGCCACGATCATGTCGTTCACCGCCTGCGACGGATGCGCGGTGCGGTCGCCCGCCTGGTAGTCGTACCAGCCGGCGCCCGTCTTCTGGCCGAAGCGGCCCTGTTCGCACAGCAGGTCCGGGACCTTCGAATAGACCAGTTCCGGCGACTCGACCTGGCGGCGCTTGCGCACGTACCAGCCGATGTCGTTGCCGGCCAGGTCGCTCATGCGGAACGGGCCCATCGCGAAGCCGAAATGCTCGATCGCCTTGTCCACCTGCTCCGGCAGCGCGCCTTCCTCGAGCAGGAAGAAGGCCTGGCGCAGGTACTGCTCGAGCATGCGGTTGCCGATGAAGCCGTCGCACACGCCCGAGACCACGCCGGTCTTTTTAATTTTCTTCGACAGCGCCAGGGCGGTCGCCAGCACGTCCTTCCCGGTCCGAACGCCGCGCACGATTTCGAGCAGCTTCATGACGTTGGCCGGGCTGAAGAAATGCAGGCCTATCACGTCCTGCGGACGGCTGGTGAAGCCGGCGATACGGTTCAGGTCCAGGGTCGAGGTATTCGAGGCCAGGATGGCGCCCGGTTTCATCACCGCGTCCAGTTGGCGGAACACGGCTTCCTTCACGTTGATGTCCTCGAACACGGCCTCGATCACGATGTCGGCCTGGGCGATGTCCTCATAGGACAGGGTGCCCTGGATCAGGGCAATGCGCTGCTCGGCCTTTTCCGGGGCCAGCTTGCCCTTCTTGACCGTGTTCTCGTAGTTCTTGCGGATCGTGGCCAGGCCCTTGTCGAGGGCTTCCTGCTTGGTTTCCAGGATCGTGACCGGGATGCCGGCGTTGGCGAAGTTCATCGCGATGCCGCCGCCCATGGTGCCGGCGCCGACCACGGCGGCGCGTTCGATGCTGCGGGTCGGCGTGTCGGCCGGCACGTCGGGAATCTTCCCGGCGGCGCGCTCGGCGAAGAAAGCGTGGCGCAGGGCTTTCGATTCCGTGGTCTGGGCCAGGGCCAGGAAGCGCTCGCGTTCGAACTTCAGGCCTTCCGCGATCGGCATCGTGATGGTGGCGCCGACGCACTCGACGCAGGCCAGCGGCGCCGGGAAGGCGCCGGCGACCTTCTTGACCTGCTCGCGGGTCGCGGCCAGGAAGGCGTCGTGGTCCGGGTGCTCGACCGCCAGCTCGCGCACTTTCGGCAGCGGGCGGACGTCCGCGATGCTGCCGGCGAACTCGACGGCGGCCGCAACCAGGTCGGCACCGGCTTCGAACACGCGATCGAAGAGTCTGGTGCCGGCCAGCTTTTCCGACAGCACCGGGTTGCCGGAGACGATCATGTTCATGCCCTGCTCCAGCCCGACCACGCGCGGCAGGCGCTGGGTGCCGCCCGCGCCCGGCACCAGGCCGATCTTCACTTCGGGCAGGCCGATCTGGGCGCCCGGCAGGGCGACGCGGTAATGGCAGCCGAGCGAGAGCTCGAGGCCGCCGCCCATGCAGACGCCATGGATGGCGGCGACCACCGGCTTGGCCAGGTTCTCGGCGGTGGCGATCAGGGTGTGCAGGGTCGGCTCGGTCAGCGCTTTGGGCGAATTGAATTCGCGGATGTCCGCACCGCCCGAAAACACCTTGCCGCCGCCCGTGATCACGACGGCCTTGATGGCCTCGTCGGCTTGCGCGCGCTGCAGTGCCTCGACGGCGGCCGTGCGCGTGGCCAGGCCCAGGCCGTTGACCGGCGGGTTGTTCAGGGTGATGACGGCAACGCTGCCATGCACGACGTAGTCTGCACTCATGTCTCTTCCTTGTAATAGTGATTGCGAATGTGATGCGCGAAGGTGATGCGCGAAGTTGATTAACCAACGGTAATCGCGACCGTCAGACGACACCGGACACTATAACCGAGAATAGAACGATCGTCTTATTTTCGGCTTTCCGGGCCCGGCAGCGCCCCGGGCGAGCACGCTTTACCCAGGGTGAATCTCCTGTTGACTGCGCCTGGCAGACCGCTCGATACTGACTTTGATAAAGCGCAATTTACCCGCAGTATGCACGGCGTGTCATCGTCCCATAACGAGTTCAACACGAAGGGAGATCAGGATGCTGAAGCATGTCATCGCATTATTGGGCGCCGCGAGCCTGGCCGGATGCAATTTCGGTGGCGAGCATGTCGCCTTCGGAAAGCGGATCCAGCATTCGCGGCCGCCGTCCCAGAACGTTGTCGACGTCTACTTCGACCGTGTCGGCGACCTCTATCCCGACTGGAGCGTCAAGATCGTCGACCGCGACATGAAAAAGGCCTTGACGCTCAAGGAGTACTTCTCGCACGGTGGCAATCCCACCTGCGCGCGCTACAACCACACGCAAGCCTCGCGCGAGCTGTGCGCGGCCGGCGCACTGGACGAGCCGGCCAGGTCCACACGCTGGGACGCGCTCCAGGACCGGCAGTTCGACGCCCTGGCCAAGGCGCTGGGCGCGAAACTGCGGGAGACCCGGGGTCCCCTGGTGGTGCTGGTGCACGGCTTTCGCGTCGATGACGCCGACTATGTCTACTCCGATATCCAGCGCCGGATGAACGACTACCTGGGCGAGGACGCCAGGCCGGTCTATCTCCAGGTGCACTGGGACGGCCTGCACTCGCCGACCCCGATCGGCGTCTGGGGGGAAGCCCAGGTCAACGGCTACCTGGTCGGCCTGGCGCTGCGCCGCGTACTGGCCGAGGTCGCGCCCGAGACGCCGCTACGCGTCATGACGCACAGCTCGGGCGCCTTCGTGCTGTCGGCCACGCTGGGCGACCCCGCCGCCGTCTTCCAGAAGCATGTGTCCGACTCGGCCGAATTCGCCCGCTTCCACGCGAACGCCGCCGGGACGGCGCGCTATCCCTTGCCGCGCTCGAAGGACTTGCGTGCCGCGCTGATCGTGCCGGCCACGCCGCCGTGGTCCTACGCCGGCGGCATCGACGAGGACAGGCAGCAGCATCCCGGCATGCTCGCGCCCGCCAGGCTGATCGTCGGCCTGAACGCGAAGGATGTCGGCGTGTCGAAAGGACCGGTAGGCGGAAACTGGTCCCTGTTCGGCTCGACGGCGCTCGGCCAGGACGCCAGGGCTTTCTGCCAGCTCAAGGCGTCGTTTGCCGCGCGCGCGCCGGGCCAGGCAGCGCCGGCGCCGGCCCTGGTCGACTTCCAGGGCTCCCCGCCGGTTGTGCGGGCCTGGCGCTGGGAATCGCACGACTGGGAAGACTACCTGCAGCGGCAAAAGATGCGCACCGTGTTCGGCCTGCTGTTCGATGCCGACCCGGGCGGCGCCGGCGACCCGGTTTCCTGCTAGGCGTCCCGCCGCCGCCTGCGGGACGAGGCGGCGGCGCTTTCCTCTCTCCCGCCCGGCTGTGTCAGAATGCCGGCTTGCCCGGGCTGCCGCGCCCGGGCTTGGAGACCTGGAAATGGAAAAACTGATTGCGCAACTGCTGCGCCTTTACCTGGCGCCCGGCCTGGCCTCGCCCGAACGCCTGGCGCGCCACCTGCTCGGGCAGGAAACGCTCGCCGTCGAACCGGCCGGGGGCACGACCCGGGCCATCGTGCTGCCCTTCGACAGGATGAGCCACGGCGAGGACGATGCGCACTGGACCGCCCTGTGCCGCCTGGCCAGCGTGCTGCAGGTGGAATACGGCTTTCCGGCCCCGGCCGTGAGCATTTCGGGCGCCGAGGGCTATCGCCTCTGGCTGTCGCTCGCGGAGCCGGTGCCGGTCGCCGAAGCCCAGCGCTTCATCGAGGCACTGGTGCGCGTCCACGCGCCCGCTTGCAGGGCGAACGCGGCCGCCCCGGTTCCCCTGCCGCCCTGCCTGCACGCCGCCGGCGGCAAGTGGGCGGCGTTCATCAATCCGGGCATGGGCGCCTCCTTCGCCGAGGAACCGGGCCTCGAGCTGCCCCCGCCCCTGGCCGCCCAGGCCGCCTTCCTGGAAGACCTGGAGAGCGTCGGCCTGGCGCAGTTCCGCCAGGCCCTGCAGGATCTCTCGACGCCTGCCGAGCCGGCGCCGTCCCTGGCCGAGCCCGTCCGTCCGACGGCCCTGCCCGCGGCTGACGGCCTGCTGCTGCGCGACGCCACCCTCGAAGACATCGTGCGCCACCTGCACGCCAGGGGCATCGAACCCACCTTCCGCCACCTGCTCCCTTCGCGATCGTAGGGGTGGAGGAGGCCAGTGGCCTCCTCCACGGCTTCACCGGAGTCCCGAGTCCACGCGGTACGGCGGCTGATCAATCGACAGCGCCTGGCGAATGCGCCTCGTTTGCGCATAGGGCGCAACGCGGCCGCCTACCCTGCTGGCATACCGCCCCATCCGGGTGTATCCTAGCCCCAAGGGCGACAAGCACAGGTTCCCGCATGTCCTCCGACAACAGGACAAGGAGCGCTGCATGACGGACGAACGACGCCACATCTGCCTCGGGTTCACGGATGAACTGTATCCGGAGGGAACCCATATCTGCTACCTGTACAACAGCGAGGAAGAGCGGCGCCGCATCCTGCCCCTGTTCGCGCGCCAGGCCCTGCTCGAGCACGAATCCTTCGACTACGTCGCCGACGTGTCTAGTAAGGAAGACTTGCCGCGCGCCATGTTCGAACTCGACCTGGTGCGCGCCACCAAGGGCCTGGACGGCCACGTACACATGTGTACGACCGAGCAGGGGTATTACCCAGACGGCTGCTTCGATCCGGACGCGATGCTGGCCCGCCTGCGCGCCAAATACGAGCAGTGCCTCGCCCAGGGCCTGGCCGGCGCCCGCTTCGCCGGGGAAATGGACTGGGCCCTGCGCGGCGTCCCGGGCACCGACCGGATCATCGAGTGCGAATCGCGCATCAACGAGCTGGTCAAGGAAGCGCCGGTCACGATCATGTGCCAGTACGACCTCCGCAAATTCGACGGCGCCATGATGTTCGACGTCATGAACGTGCATCCGGTCATGATCGTCGGCGGACATGTGCTGCGCAATCCCTTCTACCAGCAGTTCGGCTGACGACCATGACGCTGGCCTTTAGCGGCGACCCAAGCGAACTCGACCCGGCCGTGCTCGGGCGGCTGCTGGTGATCCAGCAGGCCATCGACGCCCTGCCGGACGAAGCGCGCATCGCCGATTTCGTGCGCCGCGCCCTGGCGGCCGTGCCCGGCATCGCCGACGTCTACGTCCACCTCGAGGGCCACACCATGGCGCCGAACCCGCGCATGGCCCAGCTGCTGGCCAGTTGCGACCGCGAACTGCCGGACGCCCCGGCGCAGAATTACATGGGCAGCTCGGCCACCGGCGCCCAGTGCTTCCTGATCGAAACGCCCGACCAGCGCTTCGGCCGCCTGGTGATCGACGTCTCGGACGAGCAGGCCCTGCGGCCCTACCTCGCATTCCTGAGCAACATCTCCAGCTCCATCAGCCGCATCGTCGCCACCCGCAGCTACCAAGCGCGGCTGGCCCAGCTCAACGAGGAATTGCGCCAGGCGCGCGACAACCTGGAAATGCGGGTTGCCGAACGCACCCGCGAGCTCGAATACCGCGCCACCCACGACCCCCTGACCGGGCTGGCGAACCGGGCACTGCTGATCGACCGCCTGCACGGCGCGATCTGCGCCGCCCAGCGCGACGAGCGCATGGTGGCCGTGGTCTACCTCGACCTCGACAGCTTCACCTTCATGAACACCGGGCTGGGCAATGCCTGCGGCGACGAGTTCCTGTGCGAAACCGCACGCCGCCTCTCGCGCCTGGTGCGCGACAGCGATACCGTGGCGCGCATCGGCTCCGACGAATTCGTGATCCTGCTGGGCGGCCTGGAGCACGTGGAGCGCAGCAGTGCGCGCCTGTCGGCCATGCTGGCCGCGGTGCGCGAGCCGGTGCGCCTGGCCGGCAAGGACGTGGTCGTTACCTGCAGCATCGGCGCCTGCGTCTATCCACTCGACGGCGAACAGGCCGAACTGCTGCTGCGCCGTGCGAACTCGGCCATGCACCGCGCCAAGGCCACCGGCAAGGACAATATCCAGCTCTATGCCAGCACCCGCGACGCCGCCGTGGGCGAGCGAATGGAGCTGGAGACGGAGCTGCGGCAAGCCATCCCGGCCGGGCAGCTGGTCCTGCACTACCAGCCCAAGCTCGACGTGGTGTCGCACCACTACGGCGGCGCGGAAGCGCTGGTGCGCTGGGCCCACCCGAAACGGGGCCTGCTGCCGCCCGCCCAGTTCGTGCCGCTGGCGGAAGATTCGGCCCTGATCGTCGCCCTCGGCGAGCGCGTGCTGCTCGAAGCCTGCCTGCAGGCACGCATCTGGCAGGACGCGGGACTGGGCGGCAAGACGGTGGCCGTCAACCTGGCCGCGCGCCAGCTGCGCGACCGCCGCATCGTCGATACCGTGAAACAAGTGCTGCGCGACACCGGGCTGCCCCCGGGCTGCCTCGAGCTGGAAATCACGGAGAGCTCGATCATGCACGACATCGACCACGCGGCCGGCCTGCTGCACGAACTCAAGGACCTGGGCGTGACGATCTCGATCGACGACTTCGGCACCGGCTACTCCAGCCTCAGCGCGCTGCGCAACTTCCCGGCAGACAAACTGAAGATCGACCGCAGCTTCGTGCACGAAATCGAGACCGTGCCCAGCGCGGCGGCCGTCGCGCTGGCCGTGATCTCCTTCGGCAAGACGCTGGGCATGCGCGTCAACGCGGAGGGCGTGGAAACGATGGGCCAGGGCCGCTTCCTGATCGAACACGGCTGCGACGAGCTGCAGGGCTACATGATCTCGCGCCCGGTGCCGGCGGACGCGATCCAGGCCCTGCTCAGGAACCCCTGTCCCTGCCCGCTATGCCACCCGCCGGGCTGAGCCGACGCAGGTTCGGGGCGGCTTCGACACTCAGGCCGTCGGCAGCCGGTGCTCGCGGTATTGCTCGCGCAGCCGGTTCTTCTGGACCTTGCCGGTCGCCCCCATCGGCAGCGCGTCGGCAAACACCACGTCGTCCGGCAACCACCATTTCGCGATCTTGCCCTCGAAGAAGCCCAGCAGTTCCTCGCGCGACACTTCCTGGCCCGGCCGCTTGACCACCACCAGCATCGGCCGCTCATCCCATTTCGGATGAGACACGCCGATGCAGGCCGCCTGCAGCACCGCCGGGTGGGCCATCGCGATGTTTTCGATGTCGATGCTGCCGATCCACTCGCCGCCCGACTTGATCACGTCCTTGCTGCGGTCGGTGATCTGCATGTAGCCGTCCGGGTCGATGGTGGCCACGTCGCCGGTCGGGAACCAGCCGTCCTTGAGCACGTCGCCGCCCTCGCTGCGGAAGTAGCCGGAGACGATCCACGGCCCTTTCACGTACAGGTGGCCGTAGGTCTGGCCGTCCCAGGGCAGCTCCTCGCCCTCGTCGTTCACGATCTTCATGTCGACGCCGAAGATGGCGTGGCCCTGCTTCTGCAAAATTTTGCGCTGCTCTTCTTTCGGAAGCGCCATGTGCTTCGCCTGCAGCCCGCCCGTGGTGCCGAGCGGCGACATTTCCGTCATGCCCCAGCCGTGGATTACGTGCACGTCGAGCTTGTCGATCAGGGTGTCCATCATGGCCGGCGGACAAGCCGAGCCGCCGATCACGGTACGGCGGAAGGTCGAGAACTTCAGGTCGTTCTGCAGCGCGTGGTTGATCAGGCCCAGCCAGACCGTCGGCACCCCGGCCGAGAACGTGACCTTTTCGGCCTCGAACAATTCGTAGAGCGACTTGCCGTCGAGCGCCGCGCCCGGGAACACCATCTTCGCGCCCGACAGCGGTACCGAATACGGCAGGCCCCAGGCGTTCACATGGAACATCGGCACGACCGGCACCACCGAATCCATCGAGGACACGTTGAGCGCGCCCGGCATCGCCGAGGCGTAGGCATGCAGCAGCGTCGAGCGGTGCGAATACAGCGCGCCTTTCGGATTGCCGGTCGTGCCCGAGGTATAGCAGAGCGAGGCGGCCGAATTCTCGTCGAACTGCGGCCAGGCGTACTCGTCGCTGCTGGAGGCGATCAGGTCTTCGTAGCACAGCAGGCTGGCGATCTTCGTTTCCTGGGGCATGTGGGCGCGGTCGCTCATCAGGACGAAGGACTTCACCGTCTTGCAGTGCGGCGCGACCGCCTCGATCAGCGGCAGGAAAGTCAGGTCGAAGAACAGGTACTGGTCTTCGGCGTGGTTGACGATGTAGGCGATCTGCTCGGGGTGCAGGCGCGGGTTGATCGTGTGCAGCACGGCACCCGAACCCGAGACCGCGTAGTACAGCTCCATGTGGCGGTAGCCGTTCCAGGCCAGGGTGGCGACCCGCTCGCCCATTTGCACGCCGAGGCCGGTGAGCGCACGCGCCATGCGGCGGGCGCGCTGTTCCAGTTCCCGGTAGGTGGTGCGGTGCATGTCGCCTTCTACCCGGCGCGAGACGATCTCGTTGTTGCCGTAGTGGCGGGCGGCGAATTCGATAATGCTCGAGATGAGCAGGGGCTGGTCCATCATCTGGCCCATGACCGGGCTCTTCGGATACGGCGTCATCGGGGTCTCCTGTGGCAGGTTTGTCAACTCCAGTCGAGTGTGATTCGGCGCGGCGGAGCCCGTCAACAGGTTTCGATGCTGCGACGCAGCAGCCGGCCTCGCCCATCCATGCAGGCTGGTTACCGGTTGTAACGGGCGTTGCCAACGAGGCGTGCGCGAATAGAATCAGCCCCGTACGGTAGAATCCCGCTGTCAACCTGATTCGGTCCCCAGGACCTTTTACATTGGAGCTGCCATTACACCCGACGAACTCACCTTCGGTAACGGCTTTGCCGGGCTGCCGCCCGTGTTCTACACGCGGCTGATGCCGACGCCCCTGCCCGCGCCCTATTTCGTGGCCGCCAGCAGCCGCGCCGCGGCACTGGTCGGCATCGCCCCGGAATCGCTGGCCCAGGACAATTTCGTGGCCACCTTCACCGGCAACCGCGTGCCGGATGGCGCCCAGCCGCTGTCGGCCGTCTACTCCGGGCACCAGTTCGGCGTCTGGGCCGGCCAGCTCGGCGACGGCCGCGCCATCCTGCTCGGCGACCTGGACGGCCCCGAAGGCCGCATGGAACTGCAGTTGAAAGGCGCCGGCAAGACCCCGTATTCGCGCATGGGCGACGGCCGCGCCGTGCTGCGCTCCTCGATCCGCGAATTCCTGTGCTCGGAAGCCATGGCCGCGCTCGGCATCCCGACCACGCGCGCCCTCGTCATCACCGGCTCCAACCAGCGCGTCATGCGCGAGAGCATCGAGACGGCGTCGGTCGTCACCCGCATGGCGCCCTCCTTCGTGCGCTTCGGCTCCTTCGAGCACTGGCACTACCGCGACCGCCAGGAAGAACTGCGCCAGCTGGCCGACTATGTCATCGACGGCTTCTATCCTGAACTGCGTTCGGCCGAGAACCTCTACAAGGAACTGCTGGCGGAAGTCACGCGCCGCACTGCGCGCATGATCGCGGGTTGGCAGTCGGTCGGCTTCATGCATGGCGTCATGAACACCGACAACATGTCGATCCTCGGCCTGACGCTCGACTACGGCCCCTTCGGCTTCATGGAAGCCTTCGACGTCAACCACATCTGCAACCACACCGACCAGGGCGGCCGCTATTCGTACGCGAACCAGGTCGCCGTCGGCCACTGGAACTGCTATGCGCTCGGCAACGCCCTGCTGGACCTGATCGGCTCGGTGGAAGCGGCCCAGGAAGCGCTCGACGTCTACATGCCCGAATTCGAGCGCAAGCTCGACGAGCTGCTGCACGCCAAGCTCGGCCTGGCGACCAGCCAGGAGGGCGACCGCGCCCTCTTCGACAGCCTGTTCTCCATCATGCAGGCCAGCCACGTCGACTTCACGCTGCTGTTCCGCCGCCTGGGCGACCTGAAACGCGATGTCTCCGGCCTTGATGCCGCGGCCGCCGATGCTCCGCTGCGCGACCTCTTCATCGACCGCGCCGCCTTCGACGACTGGGCCGTGCGCTACCGCGCGCGCCTGCAGCAGGAAGAGCGCGGCGACGAGGCCCGCCGCAGCGCCATGAACGGCGTCAATCCCAAGTACGTCCTGCGAAACTATCTGGCCCAGCAGGCGATCGAACAGGCGCAGAACGGCGATTATGCCGGCGTGCGCGAGCTGCTGGCGGTGCTCGAGCAGCCTTTCGACGAGCAGCCCGGGCGCGAAGCCTACGCCGCGCTGCCGCCGGACTGGGCCGCCCACCTCGAAGTCAGCTGTTCTTCATAAGATATTGTTGAGAGAGACCACCATGACCGATAAAGTCACCAAGACCGACGCCGAATGGCGTGCCCAGCTCGACCCGATGGAATACCAGGTCACGCGCCACGCCGCCACCGAACGCGCCTTCACCGGCAAGTTCTGGGACCACCACGAGCACGGCATCTACCATTGCGTCTGCTGCGACACCCCGCTGTTCGAGTCCGACGCCAAGTTCGAGAGCGGCTGCGGCTGGCCCAGCTATTTCAAGGCCCTCGATCCCGAGAACGTCATCGAGAAAGTCGACCGCACTCATGGTATGGTGCGCACCGAAATCATTTGCGCCGTGTGTGACGCCCACCTCGGCCACGTGTTCCCGGACGGCCCGCCGCCGACCGGCCTGCGTTACTGCATCAACTCGGCCGCCCTGCGTTTCGAAGACATTTAAGCAAACCATTTGTGGAGCACCATGAAATTCCTGTTCGACTTCTTCCCGCTGATCCTGTTCTTCGCGGTCTATAAGCTCGGAAACAACGATCCGGCGGCGGCAAGCGCCCTGGCCGACCAGTACCTCGGCGGCATGGTCTCGGGCGGCAAGATCATCGCCGAGCAGGCGCCGATCATGCTGGCCACCGTGGTCGCGATCCTGGCGACGGTGCTTCAGGTCGGCTACCTGATGGTCCGCCGGCGCAAGGTCGACACGATGCTGTGGGTGTCCTTCTTCGTCATCGTCATCTTCGGCGGCGCCACCATCTATTTCCACGACGAGACCTTCATCAAGTGGAAGCCGACCATGCTCTACTGGATCTTCGCCGCCGCGCTCTTCGTCAGCCAGGTCTTCTTCGGCAAGAACCTGATGCGCAGCGTCATGAAGGAAGCGCTGCCGCTGCCGGACGCCGTCTGGCCGAAGGTCGGCTACAGCTGGATGATCTTCCTGTTCCTGCTGGGCGCCCTGAACCTCCTGATGGCCTTCGTCGTCTTCCGCGACAACACGGGCGCCTGGGTCAACTTCAAGGTGTTCGGCATGACCGCCATCTTCTTCGTCTTCAGCATGGGCCAGGCCCTGATGCTGGTGAAGCATGTTCCGCAGGAGGAAGCATGAGCGGCGGCATCGGAATCGACAAGCCCGCCGACACCCGCGTCGAGCGCATCCGCGCGGCGCTGGAGGCGGCGCTGGAACCCCTGCAACTCGAGGTCGGCGACGACTCCGCGCTGCACGCCGGACACGCCGGCGCGGCCTCCGGCGGGGGCCATTACAGCGTGAAAATCGTCTCCCGGCGCTTCGAGGGGCTAAGACTCGTCATGCGACATCGACTGGTGTATGATGCCGTGCACGATATGATGCGGGCCGAGATCCATGCCCTTGCAATCACGGCGCTGGCTCCCTCGGAACTGAACTGAAGGCCGGGGGCGGCGGGCCGACACCGGACTGAGGCCGGTTCAGGTTCGCTTAAGCACCCGGCTGCAAATCTGTCGCACAATGTGTTGAACTGCTCTGCAAAATAAAATAGCTAATCACGTCCAAGCAACTCCCTCCACAGGAAATCCAATAATGACTTTTAAGCCAGCACGGCTGCTGTTAGCCCTGATCGCCGTTATTTCGGCGCCCGCATTCGCCCAGAACCTCGCCGTCGTCAACGGCAAGGCCATCCCGACCTCGCGCCTCGACGCGGTCGTGAAGCAGGTCGAAGCCGCCGGTCAAGGCAAGGACTCCCCGCAACTGCGCATGCAGATCAAGCAGAGCCTGATCGAGCGCGAAGTGCTGATGCAGGAAGCGATCCGCCAGGGCTACGACAAGAAGCCGGAAGTGCGCCAGGCGCTCGACAGCGCCCGCCAGGCCATCGTCGTCAACCAGCTGGCCCGCGACTACATCCAGAAGAACCCGGTGACCGACGCTGAGATCAAGGCCGAGTACGACCGTTTCGCCAAGACCCAGTCCGGCGAGAAGGAATACCACCTGCGTCACATCCTGCTGGAAAACGAAGCCGACGCGAAGGCCGTGATCGCCAAGATCAAGGGCGGCGCCAAGTTCGAAGAACTGGCCAAGCAGAGCAAGGACACCGGCACCGCCAACACCGGCGGCGACCTCGACTGGGCCAGCCCGTCGGCCTTCCCTCCCGAGTTCGCAGCCGGCTTCACCAAGCTGCAAAAAGGCGGCGTGACCGACACCCCGGTCAAGACCCAGGCCGGCTTCCACGTGATCAAGGTCGACGACGTCCGCGCCGTCAAGGTACCGGCCATGGACGAGATCAAGAGCCAGATCGCCGAGAGCCTGACCCAGAGCAAGCTTGCCGCCTTCCAGGCCGAAATGGTCAAAAAGGCAAAGGTGCAGTAAGATGTTGTGCTCCGGTGCCGGCAACGGCACCGGCTTCCGTCGCCAGCGGGCGATATTTCGCGTTTTTATAGGATCTGAACAATGATTTTGAAGCCAACCCGCCTGTTGCTCGCCATGGCCGCGATGGTCGCCCTGCCGGCTCTCGCCCAGAATGTCGCGACCGTGAACGGTAAGGCAATCCCGGCGTCGCGCGTCGACCAGATGGTCAAGCAAGTCGTGGCCCAGGGCCGTGCGACCGACACGCCGCAGCTGCGTGAAATGATCAAGAAGGAACTCGTCGGCCGTGAAGTCCTGATCCAGGAAGCCGACAAGCAAGGCCTGGGCAATCGCGCCGACGTCAAGGCCGCGATCGACAACGCCCGCCAGAGCATCATCATCAACGCGATGCTGGCCGATTACGTCAAGAAGAACCCGGTCAAGGACGCCGAGATCAAGGCCGAGTACGACAAGGCCAAGGCCGGTGCACCGGACAAGGAATACCACGCACGCCACATCCTCGTCGAGAAAGAGGAAGACGCGAAGGCGATCATCACCAAGCTCAAGGGCGGCGCCAAGTTCGACGAACTGGCCAAGCAGAGCAAGGACCCGGGTTCGGCAGCCAACGGCGGCGACCTCGGCTGGACCGACCCGACCCGTTTCGTGCCTGAGTTCTCGAAGGCCATGGTCGCCCTGCAAAAAGGCGGCATCACCGATACGCCGGTGAAGACCCAGTTCGGCTTCCACGTGATCAAGCTGGAAGACGTCCGCCCAGTCCAGATCCCGGCGCTGGACCAGGTCAAGCAGCAGGTGTCGGAACAGATCCAGCAGCGCAAGCTCGCGGAATACCGCGACTCGCTGATGAAGAAGGCCAAGGTTCAGTAATTCCTGGCCGGTTCGGTTCCAAGAAAGCGCTTCCCCGGAAGCGCTTTTTTTACGCCTGTACTGCCTGGAACGTCTCTGGCGTACCCGTAGGGTGTGCGGCTACACCCGGGTGCATGAAGTCACGCGACCGTGGCGCCGCCCACGCGTTCAAGCGGCCCATGAAACCTCGCGACGGTTCTTACGCTGGTTGAACGCGTGGGCGTCCCATATGCCTCGTGACGATCAAACTGTAGGGTAGAGCCGCTCGGTGAATCCGTGGGCGTGGCCATTGGCCACGCCCACCCCTACGTCCCTCCGCTTGGCCTGCCGAGTCCCGTAGGGTGGGCGCCCCGTGCCCACGCGGATGCATGCGTCACGCCACCGGACGCAATCGTGTTGCGAGCGACACCTCCACGCACGCGGCCGGCGGCCGATCTGCGCACCGCGTGGTCACAGAGCGCCCGGTGCATCCGTGGGCGTGGCCATTGGCCACGCCCACCCCTACGCAAGACTTCGCCGCATCGCCCTTACTGGCAATGCTTCGGCGCCCCGGGATACAAGCCGTTGTTGTACACGTCCAGCGTCCCCGCCCAGGTCTTCTGCAAGGCGCACTGCCCCTGCCCGCAGGTGGCAGGCGTGGTGCCGCTGCGGAACCAGGCGGTGGCGGCGTCGATGGTCGACTGGACGCCGGACGGCGCCGAGGCGCCGGCGGCGCGGTTCAGGACGGCGGCAATGTACTGGTGCGCGAGGATCACGTAGGCGCTGCCGCGCGGCGGCGTGTCGAGCACCTGCTGCCAGGTCAGGCTTGAGGAAAAGAACAACGCCTTGCGGTTGTAGGGCGCCGGCCAGACCACGTTCGGCTTGTTGCCCCAGTAGCCCTGGGTGCGTACGCAACCCTTCGGGGCGCAGCCGCAGACGGTGTCGGGCGCGACCGTCGCACTCTGCACGGCCAGCAGGCCGCCGATCGGGCTGCCGGTCTGCCCGTAGAGCTGCACGCTGGACACGCTGCGCAGGACGCCCAGCGAGAGCGGCGTCGCCTCGAGCATGTAGGGCAGCACCAGCGTTTCCCCGGCGCGGGTGGCGATGGTCGCCGCTTGCGCCGGCAAGGCGTTGCGGAAGCCCGCGAGCGAGGTCTGGTTCTGGACCTGGTTGCTGGCTGCCGCCTTGCCCTCGCCTGCCCCGTGCACCGTCACCACGCCCGAGTAGCGCCACTTGCCGTTGGCTTCGTTGATGCAGACGTCGAGCGTGGAGGTGGCGGCCGGCGCCGCGGTGCGGGCCTCCTGGGCCGGCGCCGCCGTAGCGAACAAGCCGAGTGCGAGGCCGAGGGCGAGTGTGGCCCGGGCCGGTGCATGGGCAAGGGCACGGGTGAGCAAGGTGCTGGGCTTCATGGACATCTCCTTTGGTTGGCGGACGCGACAGTCGTCCAGCTCCATCATGTCGCCCGCCATGCATACCGGCTTGAGCGGCCTCAGCAACGCAAGCCTTTGAATTTAAAGGAGGAAATGTTGAAAATAAAAAAGCGCCCCCGAAGAGGCGCTTTTTTCGAACGGTGTTTCCGCGGCTCTCAAACCATCAACCGACCCACTTGCGCGCGTTGCGGAACATGCGCATCCACGGCGCGTCCTCGCCCCAGGACTCCGGCGCCCACGAGTGGACCACGGTGCGGAACACGCGCTCGGCGTGCGGCATCATCGCGGTGAAGCGGCCGTCCGGCGTCGTCACGGCGGTCAGGCCGCCCGGCGAGCCGTTCGGGTTGAACGGATACTGCTCGGTTGCCTGTCCACGGTTGTCGACGTAGCGCAGCGACTGCACGACTTCATCGAGCTTGCCGGTCAGCGAGAAGTCGGCAAAGCCTTCGCCGTGGGCAATCGCCAGCGGCGCGTGAGTACCGGCCATGCCTTCGAAGAAGATCGACGGCGAGTCGAGCACCTCGACCATGCCGAAACGCGCCTCGAACTGTTCCGATTTGTTGCGGGTGAACTTCGGCCAGGCATGCGCGCCCGGGATGATCGACTTCAGGTTCGACAGCATCTGGCAGCCGTTGCACACGCCCAGGCCGAAGGTATCCTGGCGCGCGAAGAAGGCGGCGAACTGGTCGGACAGCGCATTGTTGAAGAGGATGGTCTTGGCCCAGCCTTCGCCCGCCCCCAGCACGTCGCCGTAGGAGAAGCCGCCCACCGCGATCACGCCGTGGAAGTCCGCCAGTTTGGCGCGGCCCGCGATCAGGTCGCTCATGTGGACGTCGACCGCCGCGAAGCCGGCCTGGTGCATCGCCCAGGCGGTTTCGATGTGCGAGTTGACGCCCTGCTCGCGCAGGATGGCCACGCGCGGACGCACGCCGCTGGCGATGAAGGGCGCCGCCACGTCCAGGCTCGGGTCGAAGGTAAGCTTCGGGCTCATGCCCGGATCCTGCTCGTCGAGGAGACGGTCGTATTCCTGGTCCGCGCAGTCCGGGTTGTCGCGCAGGCGCGCGATGCGCCAGCTCGTTTCCGACCACAGGCGGTGCAGATCGCTGCGGCGCTGGTTGTAGATGACTTTTGCGTCGCGCGTGAATTCGATCGCGCCGCGGTCGTTCACCTTGCCGATGATGTGGCTGCAGGCGCCCAGGCCGAGCTCGCGCAGCACGTTCATCACCAGGGATTTGTCTTCGGCGCGCACCTGCACCACGGCGCCCAGTTCTTCCGAGAACAGCGCGCGCAGCGTCATCTCGTTGCGGCGCTCGCCGACCTGGCTGGCCCAGTTCTTGGCGTCGCCCCAGTCCGAGGAGTGCTCGCCTTCCATCGCCAGGATGTCGAGGTTGACCGAGACGCCGGCGCGGCCGGCGAAGGCCATCTCGCACAGGGTGGCGAACAGGCCGCCGTCGGAACGGTCGTGGTAGGCCAGCAGCTTGCCCTCGTTGTTGAGGCGCTGGATGGCGGCGAAGAAGGCCTTCAGGTCGTCGGCGGAGTCGACGTCCGGGACCGAGTCGCCCAGCTGCTGGGTCACCTGCGCCAGCGCCGAGGCACCGAGGCGGTTCTTGCCGCGGCCGAGGTCGATCAGCACGAGGGCGGTCTCGCCCAGGTCCGTGCGCAGTTGCGGGGTGAGCGAGCGGCGCACGTCCGGCACCGGCGCGAAGCTGGAGACGATCAGCGACACCGGCGAAATGACCGACTTGTTCTCGCCGTCGTCGCTCCACGTCGTGCGCATCGACAGCGAATCCTTGCCGACCGGGATGCTGATGCCCAGGGCCGGGCACAGCTCCATGCCGACGGCGCGTACGGTGTCGAACAGGGCTGCGTCCTGGCCCGGCTGGCCGCAGGCGGCCATCCAGTTGGCCGACAGCTTGATGTCTTCGATCGACGCGATCGGCGCGGCGGCGATGTTGGTGATCGCCTCGCCGACGGCCATGCGGCCCGAGGCAGCGGCGTCGATCACGGCCAGCGGGGTGCGCTCGCCCATCGCCATCGCTTCGCCGGCATGGCCTTCGTAGCTCATGGCGGTGACGGCGCAGTCGGCCACCGGCACCTGCCACGGGCCGACCATCTGGTCGCGCACGGTCATGGCGCCGACCGAACGGTCGCCGATGGTGATCAGGAAGGACTTGTCGGCCACGGTCGGCAGCAGCAGCACGCGGCGCGCGGCTTCTTCGAGTTCGATGCCGGTCAGGTCGACCGGCGGCAGCGTGCGGGCGACGTGCTCGACGTCGCGCAGCATCTTCGGCGGCTTGCCGAGCAGGACGTCCATCGGCATGTCGACGGGCGAATTGTCCGCCAGCGGATCGATGACGCGCAGCTGGCGCTCTTCGGTGGCGACGCCGACGACGGCGAAGGGCGACCGCTCGCGCTCGCACAGCGCTGCAAACGTTGGGAGGCTTTCGGGCGCAATCGCCAGCACATAGCGCTCTTGCGACTCGTTCGACCAAATTTCCTTCGGCGCCATGCCCGACTCTTCCAGCTGGATCTTGCGCAGGTCGAAGGTCGCGCCGCGCTTGGCGTCGTTCACGATTTCCGGGAAGGCGTTCGACAGGCCGCCGGCGCCGACGTCGTGGATCGAGATGATCGGGTTATCCGCGCCCATCTGCCAGCAGCCGTTGATGACTTCCTGGGCTCGGCGTTCCATTTCCGGATTGCCGCGCTGGACGGAATCGAAGTCCAAGTCGGCGGTATTGGTGCCGGTCGCCATCGAGGATGCGGCCGAGCCGCCCATGCCGATGCGCATGCCCGGGCCGCCCAGCTGGATCAGCAGGCTGCCGACCGGGATATCGTTCTTGTGGGTGTGCTGGTCGGCGATGTTGCCGATGCCGCCCGCGATCATGATCGGCTTGTGGTAACCGTAGACGCCGCCCGCGGCCTGGGCGTTCTGCTCATAGGTGCGGAAATAGCCGCCCAGCACAGGACGGCCGAATTCGTTGCTGAACGCGGCGCCGCCCAGCGGGCCGTCGATCATGATCTGCAGCGGGGAAGCGATACGCTCCGGCTTGCCGTAGATTGGCGCTTCACCGCGCTCGGCGCCGGTCACATCGGCGGCGTTTTCCCAAGGACGCTGGGCGTCCGGCAGCAGCAGGTTCGACACCGTGAATCCGGTCAGGCCCGCCTTCGGCTTGGCGCCGCGGCCGGTTGCGCCTTCGTCGCGGATTTCGCCGCCGGCGCCGGTCGAGGCGCCCGGGAAAGGCGAGATCGCGGTCGGGTGGTTGTGGGTTTCCACCTTCATCAGGGTGTGGGTCAGCTCGCTGGCCGGCGCATACTCCTGCCCTGCCCCGCGCGGGAAGAAGCGCGTCACGGTCGTGCCGGCCATGATCGAGGAGTTGTCGCTGTAGGCGACGATCGTGCCCTTCGGCTGCAGCTGGTGCGTGTTCTTGATCATCTGGAACAGGGACCGGTCCTGTTTCACGCCGTCGATGATCCAGTCGGCGTTGAAGATCTTGTGGCGGCAGTGTTCGCTGTTGGCCTGGGCGAACATCATCAGCTCGACGTCGGTCGGGTTGCGCTTGGCCTTGGTGAAGGCGTCGAACAGGTAATCGATCTCGTCGATCGACATCGCCAGGCCGAGCTCGGTGTTGGCGCGCACCAGGGCCTCGCGTCCCTCGCCCATGACATCGATGGCTTCGAGCGGCTTGCCTTCGAGTTCGCGGAACAGCTGGGAGGCGTCGTCGGCGCTGCGCAGCACGGTTTCCGTCATGCGGTCGTGCAGCAGGTTCGAGACCGCCGCGATTTCCTCTTCGTTCAGCTTCTTCGGCGCGCCGAAGCTGCTGCCGAGGATGCCGCTTTTCAGCACGACGGTATAGGCCACGCCGCGCTCGATCCGGTGCACGTGCGCCATGCCGCAGTTGTGGGCGATGTCGGTCGCCTTCGAGGCCCAGGGCGAGATGGTGCCCAGGCGCGGGATCACGAAGAAGGCTTCGGTGACGCCCTCGTACAGCGTTTCCGGGACCGGCTCGCCGTAGGTCAGCATCGCCGTCAGGCGCTCGGTGTCGCTGGTGGTCAGCGGCGCGCTGGCGTCGATGAAATGGTAGAAGCGTGCCTGGACCTGGGCGATCGCGGGGGCGACGGCTTGCAGTTGGCTCAGGAGGCGTTGGCTACGAAATACGGAGAGGGCGTTGGAACCCGGCAGAATCAACATGGCTGAAAGTCGGTTGATGCAGCGTGGCTGCGGGTGGAAGATAGCCCGCTATTATACAGGGTTGACAACATTGCCCCACACAGGGGACTGACGCACCCGCCACGGGGCAGTTGCCCGGCGCTCCGCTTGTCGGTATTGTTGCGCATGGAGACAGCCGTAAAGACCCGCAAAGCGTCCTGCAGACGAAAGAAATAATGCAAGAGAACAACAACCTGTCGGTCCTGATCATCGACCCGAACCCGGGCATGCGCAGCAACCTGCAGAACATGCTCAACCAATCGAGCATCAGCAAGATCGACTATGCCGTGAATGCCGGCACCGCCATCCGCCAGCTGGCGCGGCGCAGCTATGACATCGTGCTGTGCGAGTACGACCTCGGCAACAGCGGCGGCAGCGGCCCCGGCGACGGCCAGGACGGCCAGCAGCTGCTGGAAGACCTGCGCCACCACCGCCTGCTCAGCCCCTGGGCGATCTTCATCATGCTGACCTCGGAAGCGGTCTACGGCAAAGTCATCGGCGCGGCCGAACTGGCGCCCACCGATTACGTCCTGAAACCCTTCACCAGCGACACCCTGGGTGCCCGCATCGCCCGCGCGGTCGAGCGGCGCGCGGTCTTCCTGCCGGCCTACCAGCTGGTTGCCCAGGGCAAGACCCGGGAAGCGATCCGCACGGCCGCCGCCGCCGAACTGGCCCATCCGCGCCATGCGCTCGACTTTGCCCGCCTGCGCGCCGAATTGCACGCCAGCCTGGGCGAGCATCAGGAAGCCGAACAGCTGTACCGCAAGGTGCTGGCCCACAAGCCGCTGGGCTGGGCCGGCCTCGGGCTGGCGCGCGCCGAGTTCGCGCAGGGCCGCATCGACGGGGCGCGCGAAACCCTGCAGGCCCTGGTCGCCGCGAATCCACGCCTGATGGCCGCCTACGACCTGCTCGCGCGCTGCCACGAGTCGGCCGGGAACCACGCCCAGGCACAGAAGATCCTCGAGGAAGCGGTCGGCATTTCGCCCCACCTGGTGCGGCGCCTGCGCAAGCTGGGCGAGGTCGCGCTCGAGGCGGGCGACTTTCAATCCGCGGAAAAGTCGTTCAAGCAGGTGGTGGCCAAGGCGCGCTACTCGGAATTCCGCGATCCCGAAGACCACGTGCGGCTGGTGAAGGCGCTGGTCAAGCGCGGCGACATGCTGGGCGCGAGCGGCGTGGTGCGCGACCTGGAACGCTCGATGCGCGCCAGCGCGGAACTCGACGCCTGCATCGGGGTGGCCAACGCGGCCCTGCACGACGCAGCCGGCAACCGCGAGGCGGCCGTCCACGGCCTGCAGAACGCGGTCGCCGCGGTGCGCGCGGGCAGTTCGCTGTCGACCGGGTTGAAGGTGGGCCTGGTGCGCTCCTGCCTCGAGCACCGCCTCGACGCGCCGGCCCAGGAGGTGATGATGGCCGTGGTGAACGACAGCGGCAGCGGCGTCGGCTCGCAGGACGCGCTGCGCATCTTCACCGAAGCCGGCCGGCGCGACCTGGCCGACGGCATCAGCCAGCAGCTCAAGGTGCAAGCCCAGATCCTGCTCGGCATTGCCGACGAAAAGCGCAACATGGGCGACGTGCGCGGCGCGGTGCAGACCCTGCTCGAAGCGCTGCACATGGCGCCGCAGAACCTGCAGGTGATGATCGCGGTGGCCGGCGGCATCCTCCGGCAGATCAACGAGCTGGGGTGGGATCACCCGCTGGGGGAGTTGTGCCTGGCGCAGCTGGAGAAGATCCGGGCGATCGATGCGCAGCATCCGCGGCTGGAGCCGCTGGGGCAGGAGTATGCGGCGATGCGCAGGAAGTACGGTATTTCGACCTGACCGTACGCCGCTTACCAAAAAAGGAGCCAACGCGGTGCAATGTGCATCGCCAACGATGATCATCGTTCCGCGTGGGCCCGGGGCGCCCACCCTACGCCTTGCCGTACCCTCCCCCGCCCGGCGTCTCGATGACGAACACGTCTCCCGCCGCCATCTCGACCTTGCCGATGTGCCCGACCCGCTCCTCGCGTCCGTCGGCACGCAGCACGGTGTTGACGCCGCGCGCCCCCGGCTCGCCGCCGGCCATGCCGAAGGGTGCGTAGATCCGGTTATTGGACAGGATGGCCGCCGTCATCGGCTCCAGGAAGCGCACTTTGCGCACGCCGCCGTTGCCGCCATGCCAGCGCCCGGCGCCGCCGGAATCCGCCCGGATCGCGTAGCTCTCCAGCCGCACCGGGAAGCGGAATTCCAGGATCTCGGGATCGGTCAGGCGCGAGTTGGTCATGTTGGTCTGGACCACGTCGGTGCCGTCGAAGCCCTCCCCCGCGCCGCTGCCGCCGGAGATGGTCTCGTAGTACTGGTAGCGCGCGTTCCCGAAGGTGAAGTTGTTCATCGTCCCCTGCGAGGCCGCCATCACGCCCAGCGCACCGTAGAGCGCGTTGGTGATGCAGGTCGAGGTCTCGACGTTGCCCGACACGACAGAGGCCGGGTAATGCGGATTGAGCATGGAGCCGGGCGGGATGATCACCTCGAGCGGCTTGAGGCAGCCGCCGTTGAGCGGGATCTCGTCGTTGACCAGGGTGCGAAACACGTAGAGCACCGCCGCCATGCACACGCTCGAGGGCGCGTTGAAGTTGTTCTGCAGCTGGCCTGAGGTGCCGGTGAAGTCGATCCGCGCACTGCGCGCCGCGCGGTCCACGCGCACGGCGACGACGATCTTCGCGCCGTTGTCGAGGTCCACCGTGAACGAACCGTCCTTCAGCGCCCCGATCACGCGCCGCACCGCTTCCTCGGCGTTGTCCTGCACGTGGCCCATGTAGGCGCGCACCACGTCGAGGCCGAAGTGCGCGACCATGCGCCGCAGCTCCTCGACGCCCTTCTGGTTGGCCGCCACCTGGGCGCGCAAATCCGCCAGGTTCTGGTCCGGGTTGCGTGCCGGATAGCGCGCGTTGGCCAACAGGGCGCGCACCTCGTCCTCGCGCAGCACGCCGTCCCCGCCGTCGACCAGCTTGAAGTTGTCGATCAGGACGCCCTCCTGCTCGATGTGCACCGAGTCCGGCGGCATCGAGCCGGGCGTGCTGCCGCCGATGTCGGCATGGTGGCCGCGCGAGCCGACGTAGAACAGGATTTCCGTACCCGCCTCGTCGAACACCGGCGAGATCACCGTCACGTCCGGCAGGTGGGTGCCGCCGTTGTAGGGATCGTTCAGCACGTAGACGTCGCCGGCCCGCATGCGGCCCGCGTTCCCCCGCATGACGGTCTTGATGCTCTCGCCCATCGAGCCCAGGTGCACCGGCATGTGCGGCGCGTTCGCCACCAGGTTGCCGGCGGCGTCGAAGATGGCGCAGCTGAAGTCGAGCCGTTCCTTGATGTTGACGGAATAGGCGGTGTTCTGCAGGCGCAGGCCCATCTGCTCGGCGATCGACATGAACAGGTTGTTGAAGATCTCGAGCATGACCGGGTCGGCCGTGGTGCCGATCGCGCGCCGCTCGGGCAGCGCTTCCACGCGCGTGAGCACGAGGTGGTTGTAGGGCGTGACCTCGGCCTGCCAGCCCGCTTCCACGACCGTGGTGGCGTTGTTCTCGGCGACGATGGCCGGGCCCTGGATGCGGTCGCCCGGCGCGATGTCGTCGCGGCGGTAGACGCTGGTCTCGCGCCATTGCCCGCCGGCGAACATGCGGATGGTCTCCGCCGATGCCGGGCCGGCGCGCCGCTCCGTGCGGACGGCGGGTTGCTCCGGCGGCGCTTCCGAGCGGCCGAGTGCTTCGACCGACACCGCCTCCACCACCAGCGCGCGCGACGGCATCAGGAAGGAGAAGCGGCGTTTGTAGGCCTGTTCGAAGGCGTGGCGCATCGCCGGCGCTTCGCCGAACGCGACCACCAGCGCCGAGTCGGTGCCCTCGTAGCGCAGGTGGACGCGCTTGAGGACGTCGATGCGCTCCACGCCCACGCCCTGGGCCAGGAGTTCGCCGCGCGCCGCATCGGCCAGCGCATCGAGGCGGCGCGCCAGCAGCTCGCCCGCAACGCCGTCGAGCTTCTCCTCGACCGCCTGCTCGCGCATCGCGCTCTGGTCGGCCAGCCCCATGCCGTAGGCCGACAGCACCCCGGCCAGGCTGTGGATGAAGACCGTCTTCATGCCGAGCGCGTCGGCCACCAGGCAGGCATGCTGGCCGCCGGCGCCGCCGAAACTGGTGAGCGCGTATTCGGTCACGTCGTGCCCGCGCTGCACCGAGATCTGCTTGATCGCATTGGCCATGTTGCCGACGGCGATCTGGATGAAGCCTTCGGCCACCTCTTCCTCGCTGCGCACGTCGCCGGTAGCCTCCCTGATCTGGCGCGCCAGGCCGGTGAAGCGCGCACGCACCGCCTCGACGTCGAGCGGCTCGTCGCCGTCCGCGCCGAACAGCTGCGGGAAGTAAGCCGGCTGGATCTTGCCGAGCATGACGTTGCAGTCGGTGACGGTGAGCGGGCCGCCGCGCCGATAGCAGGCCGGGCCGGGATTGGCGCCGGCGCTGTCCGGGCCGACCCGGTAGCGGGTGCCGTCGAAATGCAGGATGGAGCCGCCGCCGGCGGCCACCGTGTGGATGCTCATCATCGGCGCGCGCATGCGCACCCCGGCCACCTGGGTCTCGAACACGCGTTCAAACTCGCCTGCGAAGTGCGAGACGTCGGTCGAGGTGCCGCCCATGTCGAAGCCGATGATGCGTTCGAAGCCGGCCAGGCGGCTCGCGCGCACCATGCCGACGATGCCGCCGGCGGGGCCGGACAGGATGCTGTCCTTGCCCTGGAAGGTCCGGGCGTCGGTCAGGCCGCCGTTGGACTGCATGAACTGCAGGTTCACGCCCGGCAGGTCGCAGGCCACCTGGTCGACGTAGCGGCGCAGGATGGGCGACAGGTAGGCGTCGACCACGGTGGTGTCGCCGCGGGCGACCAGCTTCATCATCGGGCTTACCGCGTGCGACATGGACACCTGCGCGAAGCCGATCTCGCGGGCGATGCGCGCCACCGCCGCTTCGTGCTGCGTGAAACGGTAGCCGTGCATGAAGACGATGGCGAGGGTGCGCAGGCCGGCGTCGAAAGCGGCCTGCAGGCCCCGGCGCGCGGCCTCCTCGTCGAGCGGGCGGACGATTTCGCCATGGGCGCCGATGCGCTCGTCGATCTCGATGACTTCGCCGTACAGCAGCTCCGGCAGGACGATGTGGCGGTCGAACAGGCGCGGCCGGTTCTGGTAGGCGATGCGCAGCGCGTCGCGGAAGCCCCGGGTGATGGCCAGCACGGTGCGTTCGCCCTTGCGCTCGAGGAGCGCGTTGGTGGCGACCGTCGTGCCCATCTTGACGGCCTCGATCGCGTTCACCGGCAAGGGATCGCCGGGCGCCACGCCCAGCAGGTGGCGGATGCCGGCCACCGCCGCGTCGCGGTACTGTTCGGGGTTCTCGGAAAGCAGCTTGTGCGTCACCAGCTGCCCACCGGGCGTGCGCGCCACGATGTCGGTAAACGTGCCGCCGCGGTCGATCCAGAACTGCCAATCCATGTGCGTTTCCTCGTGCAGATATCAGTTGAACGTCTAGTGTGGCGTCTATTGTATTCGCCCCCGCGCCCGAAATTGGCGAAAATGCATGCATGACGAACCAAATTGGAGCGGGAATGGACAAGGGTCTCTACAGCGTGGCGCAAATCCGCGCGACCGAAACGGCTGCGGCGGCGGCATTGGACGCCGACGGGCCGGGAGGCCAGGCGCTGATGCGGCGCGCCGGCCGCGCGGCCGCGGATCTCGCACTGGAGCTGGTCAAGCCGCCCGACGGCGGCCGGCGCGTGCAGCCGGTGCTGGTGCTGGCCGGACCGGGCAACAATGGCGGCGACGCGCTGGAAGTGGCCGCCAACCTGGCCGAGGCCAAGGTGGACGTGGTGGTGCTGCACCTGGCCGGCAGCGGCCAGCCCTCGCCCGAGGCGGCCCAGGCGCTGGCGCGCGCCCGTGCCAGCGGCGCCAACTTCGCCGACGTCGCCCTCGACGTGCGCGAATGGGCGATGGTGGTCGACGGCCTGTTCGGCATCGGCCTGGCGCGCCCGCTCGAAGGACGCTACCGCGACCTGGTCGCCGCCATGGACGGCCTGCGCTGCCCGGTGCTCGCACTCGACGTGCCGAGCGGGCTCGATGCGGATACCGGCGCCGTGGTGGGCAACGGCCTTGCGGTGCGCGCGACCCACACCATCACCTTCATCGGCGACAAGCCCGGGCTGCATACGGCCGAAGGGCGCGACCATGCGGGCATCGTCCACGTCGCCGGCCTCGGTATCGCCGCCGACGCCTACGAGCCGGCCCGTGCCCGCTTGGCCAGCCCTGCCCTGTTCGCGGCCATGCTGGCGCCGCGCCGCCAGAATTCGCACAAGGGGCAGTTCGGCGACGTCGCGGTGGTCGGGGGCGCGCACGGCATGCTGGGCGCCGCCCTGCTGGCCGCGCGCGCGGCCCTGCATGCGGGCGCCGGGCGCGTGTTCGCCGTCACCGTCGACGCCGGGCCGGAATTCGATCCCGTGCAGCCGGAACTGATGCTGCGCACCTCAGGCGGCTTCGAGGTCGGCGACCGGGTGCTGGTGCTCGGGCCCGGCATGGGTGATTCGAGCGAGGCGATGCGCGTACTGGGGCACGGCATCGACGCGCCCGGTGCGATCGTGATCGACGCCGACGGGCTGAACCTGGTGTCGGCCAGCACCGCGCTGCAGGAGCGCGTGGCCAGGCGCCAGGGCGCGACCATCCTCACCCCGCATCCGCTGGAAGCGGCGCGCCTGCTGGGCGTCTCGGCGGCCGAGGTGCAGGCCGACCGGCTTGGCTCCTGCCGCGAGCTGGCGCGGCGTCTGCAGGCGGTCGTGGTGCTGAAGGGGTGCGGTAGCGTGGTCGCCCAGCCGGATGGCGAAGTGGCGATCAACCCGACCGGGAATCCGGGGCTGGCCAGCGGCGGCAGCGGCGACGTGCTGGCGGGCGTGTGCGGCGCCCTGCTCGGGCAAGGCTGGCCGGCTTGGGAGGCGGCCGTCGGCGCGGTGTGGATGCACGGGGCGGCGGCGGACCGCCTAGTCGAGGGAGGCGTAGGGCCGATCGGGATGACGGCGGGAGAATTACCGAAGGCGGTGCGGGCGGTGTTGAATGGCTTGGTGAGGGACGCCGGCGGAAGATCATCGGCCGCTTGAACGCGTGGACGGGAGACCCGTCCACCCTACGTCCCTCCGAGTTCCGATAACGGTCCGCAAGCCAGCGTAGGGTGGACGGGTTCCCCGTCCACGCGTTCAACCGGCCCATGCGAACCGTAGCAATTAAACCAGCTTCCCCGCCGCAATCGTAATCGTCCGCCCGCACCGCGCCGCCATCGCCGGATCGTGCGTCACGAGCACCAGCGTCGATCCGCGCTCGCGGTTCAACTCGAACATCAACTGGATGATCGATTCGCCGGTCGCCGCATCCAGGCTGCCGGTCGGTTCGTCCGCGAACAGCAGCGGCGGTTCGGTGACGAAGGCGCGCGCCAGGGCCACGCGCTGCTGCTCGCCGCCGGACAGGTATTTCGGATAATGCTTCAGGCGGCTCGACAGCCCGACCCGTCCCAGCATCGCCTCGGCCTTCTCGCGCGCCGCGCCGTCGCCGCGCAATTCAAGCGGCAGCATCACGTTTTCGACTGCGTTCAGGTGCGCCAGCAACTGGAAGGACTGGAACACGAAACCCAGCTTGGCCATGCGGAAAGCCGCGCGTCCGTCTTCGTCGAGGGCGAAGATGTCGGTGCCGTCGAGCAGCACTTTGCCGCTGCTCGGGCTATCGAGACCGGCGAGGAGGCCCAGCAAGGTGGACTTGCCCGAGCCGGATGCCCCGACGATGGCAAGCGTCTCGGCCGGTTGCACGGTAAAATCGATGCTGTGCAGGATGGTGAGTTCGCCGCTGGCGTCCGCCACGCGTTTCGACAGGCCTGCGACTTGAATCGCGGCCGGCCGCTCCAACATGGCATCCAGCTCTCTTTTTACACCCTCGGGGTTATCACGCATGCTTGCTTTTCTCAAGAAATTAACTGTCGGTGCGGCCATGGTGGCGGCGTCGGCGAGCGCCTATTCTGCACCAAAAACCGTGCTCGTGGTGGGTGACAGCCTCTCCGCCGAATACGGCTTGACGCGCGGCGCAGGTTGGGTCGCCCTGCTCGAACAAAAGCTCAAGGCGAACAAGATCGACGCCAACATCGTCAACGCCAGCATCAGCGGCGAAACCACGAGCGGCGGCCGCGCGCGCCTGCCGGCCTTGTTGAAGCAGCACAAACCCCAGGTGGTCGTGATCGAACTGGGCGCCAACGACGGCCTGCGCGGCCTGCCGGTGCCCGCTGCCGAAAGCAACCTGCGCCAGATGATCACGATGTCGCAGCAACAGGGCGCGAAGGTCATGCTGGTCGGCATGCGCATGCCGCCGAACTATGGCCGCGCATACACTGAAAAATTCTTCGGCATGTTCAATACCCTGTCGAAAGAACACAAGGCGCCGCTGGTGCCCTTCATGCTCGAAGGCGTGGCCGACAAGCCGGCACTGTTCCAGGCCGACCGCCTGCATCCGAACGCCCAGGCGCATCCGATCATCCTGAATAATATCTGGCCGACTTTCTCCAACCTGATCACCTCCCGATGAAATACCCTGCCGTACTGAGCTTCGCCGACATCCTTCCCGAACTGGACAGTGTTGACACCATCATCGACGCCCGCAGCGAGGGCGAATTTGCCCTCGACCACCTGCCGGGCGCCATCAACTGCCCGGTGCTGAACGACGAGGAGCGGGTGCGCGTCGGCACGCTCTACAAGCAGGTCGGCGCCTTCGAGGCGAAGAAGCTCGGCGCCGCGCTGGTCGCGCGCAATATCGCGACCCACATCGACACCCATTTCGCCGACAAGCCGCGCGACTGGAAGCCCCTGGTCTACTGCTGGCGCGGCGGCAACCGCAGCGGCTCGCTGGCCCACATCCTGGCCAAGATCGGCTGGCCGGTGGTCCAGCTCGATGGCGGCTACAAGGCGTATCGCGCCCACGTCAGCGGCGCGCTGGAGCAGCCGCCTGAAGTGGAGTTCCGCGTCATTTGCGGCACCACGGGCAGCGGCAAGAGCCGGCTGCTGGAAACCCTCGATGCGATCGGCGCACAGGTGCTCGACCTGGAACGCCTGGCGGCTCACCGCGGCTCGGTACTCGGCCACCTGCCGAACGAGCCCCAGCCCACGCAAAAGATGTTCGAGTCGCGCATCTGGGACAAGCTGCGCCACTTCGATGCCAGCCGACCGGTGTTCGTCGAATCGGAAAGCAAGAAGGTCGGCAACCTGCGCGTGCCCGACGCCGTGATGGAGCGCATGCGCGCCTCGCCCTGCATCGCCCTCGGCCTGTCGCGCGCCAACCGCGTGCGCCTGCTGATGGAGGACTACAGCCATTTCGCCGGCGATCCGCAGGCGCTCAACGGCCAGCTCGAACACCTGGTGCAACTGCACGGCCGCGAGAAGATCGACGCCTGGCACGCCTTGGCCAACAGCGGCGCGATGCCGGAGCTGGTCGACCAGCTGCTGGTCGAGCACTACGACCCGGCCTACCTGCGCTCGATCGACCGCAACTTCGTCCAGTATGGCCAGGCGCAGGTGCTGGAGCTGGCGGACATCGGCCCGGATGATTTCGCAAGTGCGGCGCGGGCGCTGCACGCAGCCTGAGACGGCCGCAAGCCTCTAGAACGGCGACTACATCCCTGCGCTCCGCGTTCCCAAATTCATGACGTAAAAAAACCCGGCTGCGCAAACAGCCGGGTTTTTCTTTACTGACGAACGCGAAGCGTTTATTCCGACGCCGCCGGCGCCGCCGCCTTGGCGTTGATTTTCACCTTCGCCTTGGCCTTGATCGCTTCCACGAAGTTGTAGAGCTCGGACTGGCCGACCAGGTTCGAGATCTGCTGG
Source organism: Massilia sp. SYSU DXS3249 (assembly GCF_053668055.1). Lineage (NCBI taxonomy): Bacteria > Pseudomonadati > Pseudomonadota > Betaproteobacteria > Burkholderiales > Oxalobacteraceae > Massilia > Massilia sp. SYSU DXS3249. The sequence continues at coordinate 50,800 of NZ_JBSIPX010000013.1, forward strand.
GCTTCCTGCGCACGGCGCGCCTGGTCCACCTGGGCCGGCTGCGAGACCTTGTCGATGCGGTAGACGCCGTAGCCGACGCCCGGCAGCTCGACGCCGACGTAGGCTGGCAGCTTGGTCGCATCCGCCTTCAGCGCGGCCAATGCGCCGGCCGGGTTGATGGTCGGTTCCTGGGTACGCGAGACGATCTTGACGTCGCCGAAACCGCTGGCGTCGCCCGAGGCCTTGGCGGCGGCCAGCTTGGCTTCGCCGGCCTGGCGCGCCAGGCGCATGGCTTCTTCCTGGGTGACGCGGGCGCGGATCTGGGTTTCGACTTCGGCCAGCGGACGCTTGGTGGCCGGCTTGAATTCCAGCACGCGGCCGGCGATCAGGACGGCAGGCGCGACTTCGACGGCTTCGGTGTTGCGCTTGTTCTTGATCGAGTCGGTCGAGTACAGCGCGGTCAGGAACTTCGCGTTGTTGAATGGCGCGTCGCCCAAGGCCGGATTCGGCTTGCGGGTCAGGCCATCGGCGGTCTGGATCTTCAGGCCCAGCTTGTCGGCGGCAGGCTTGAGGCTGTCGGCTTGCTCGTAAACGATGTCATTGAACTGCTCGGCCATCTCCGAATACTTTTTCGACTGCTTGGCCTTGGCCAGTTCGGCCGCGATCTCGGCCTTCGCCGCCTCGAGCGGCTTCTGCGTGCTCGGGGTCACGCCGGTGACCTTGACGATGTGGAAGCCGAACTCGGACTGGACGATGCCGCTGACTTCGCCCTCTTTGAGGCCATAGATGGCGTCTTCCAGCGCCTTGCCCAGGCTGCCGCGCTCGATCGGACCGAGGTCGCCGCCGTTGGCTGCCGAAGCCGGGTCTTGCGACTGGGTCTTGGCGATGGCCGCGAAGCCGGCCGGGTTCTTGCGCACCTCGGCCAGCACGGCTTCGGCTTTCGCCTTGGCGGCGGCCGCTTCGGCCGGCTTGGCGCTGGCCGGGCTGGTGATCAGGATGTGGCTGGCAGTGCGCTGTTCAGGCGTCGTGAAGCGCTTCTGGTTGGCATTGTAGAACTGGGCCACTTCGGCGTCGCTCACGGTGACCTGGCTTTCGACGGCGGCGCTGTCGAGCACGACGTACTCGGCCTTCACCTGCTCGGGAATCAGGAACAGGTCGGCGTTCTTGTCGTAGAAGGCCTTGACCATCTCGTCGGTGACTTTGACTTGCGGCAGGTAGTTCGCGACCGGGAACACCAGTTCCTGGACTTCGCGCTGCTGGTCGTTGATGCTCGAGATGCGCTCGGCGACCGAACGCGGCACGAAGGCGGTGGCGCCGACCGAGCCGGCCAGCTGCTGGATGGCCATGTCGCGGCGCATGCGGGCATCGAAGCCTTCCGGGGTCAGGCCCTGGGCCGACAGCGCGGCGCGGTAGGCGTCCATGTCGAAGCTGCCGTCCGGCTTCTTGAATGCTTCGATCGCGTTGATGGCTTTGTAGATGCTCTGGTCGCTGACGGTCAGCTTGCTGCGGGCGATTTCCGCATTCACGGCGCGCTCGGCAACCAGGTTCTCGAGCACTTCGCGCTTCGCCTCGGGGGTCTCGAAGAGCTTCTGGTCGAATTGCGGGCCCATCTGCTGGCGGGCCTGGTCGATCTGGCGACGCTGGGCTTCTTCCCATTCTTGTTGCGTGATGTTGCGGCCGTCCACTTCGGCCACGCCGACAGCGCTGTCGCCGCGGTCCTGGTAGCTTTCGACGCCGACCAGCACGAACGAAGGCACAATCAACAGGCCCAGGATGCCGTACATGACGCGTTTGTTATTACGTACAAAATCAAACATGGTCCACCAATCGCTAGTGAGGCTACAAAGCTCGAGTTAAAAAAAAAGGCGAACTCGCGTTCGCCTCTTCTCATTGAAATGCTGGGTTACCAACACCTCAGATACTGCTGAAATCTGGCGGAGCGGACGGGGCTCGAACCCGCGACCCCCGGCGTGACAGGCCGGTATTCTAACCAACTGAACTACCGCTCCAAATTCGTTGTATTTAAGTGGCGGAGCGGACGGGGCTCGAACCCGCGACCCCCGGCGTGACAGGCCGGTATTCTAACCAACTGAACTACCGCTCCACATAAATACTGGGTACTGCGTCATCCTTACTGTAGAAGCTGAGGCGTGGGCCCCTACTGCTTGAAGGATGTTTTCTCTGCATGTCACTGCAGAGAAGGCATTAGTTTACAGCATCTTTTAGCGCTTTACCAGCCTTAAATTTCGGAACCTTTGCAGCTTTGATCTTGATAGGCTCCTTGGTGCGCGGATCGCGTCCGGTACGGGCAGCGCGGTCGCCGACGGTGAAGGTGCCGAAGCCGACCAGGGTCACGCTGTCGTTCTTCTTCAGGGTGTTCGTCACCGCTTCGATCATCGCATCCAGCGCACGGGTGGCCGAGGCCTTGGTAATGTCCGCGGATTTCGCGATTTCTTCGATCAGTTCAGTCTTGTTCACTCGTATCCTCTTGGTCGTTCATGACGCGGCGGCGCTGCGCCTTCCTGCAAAAGTGCAAGCGCGTATTAAACCGGGGTGATTTGCTTCTGTCAAGCAACATTCGTCGAGGAAGCGCTCGGTGTGGTGATTTATTGGCTTGCGAAGCATGTTATCGGGTGAACAGCCGCGATTGTAGGGTGGCCCCCTGTGTCCACGCGTTTGGAACGCTTGCACACGGCAATACATGCCACTGACGCGGCCGCCGCGCTCTTGGACTCGTCTCGACTCGCCGCGGCCGTGACCGCGTGGACACAAGTGTCCACCCTACGCCAAACAAAAAAAGAGGCGCCCGCGGGCGCCTCTTTTAACTTACCGCTTCAGCGATCAGTGCTTGACCACGTCGCCCTGCCCTTCGGCACTCGGCGCCGGCGTCACCGACACCGCCGGCACCTCCACCAGGGCTTCCGGCTGGCGTTCCAGCGCGATCTCGAGCACTTTCTCGATCCAGCGCACCGGCACGATCTCGAGCTTGTTCTTGACGTTGTCCGGAATCTCGGCCAGGTCCTTCACGTTCTGCTCGGGGATCAGCACCGTCTTGATGCCACCGCGATGCGCCGCCAGCAGCTTCTCCTTCAGGCCGCCGATCGGCAGCACTTCGCCGCGCAGCGTGATCTCGCCCGTCATCGCCACGTCGGCACGGACCGGGATGCCGGTGAAGATCGACACCAGGGCCGTCGTCATCGCGATACCGGCGGACGGACCGTCCTTCGGCGTCGCGCCTTCCGGCACGTGGATGTGGATGTCGCTCTTCTCGAACACCTCGTTCTTGATGCCCAGTCGCTGCGCGCGGCTGCGGACAACCGTACGCGCGGCCTCGATCGACTCCTTCATCACGTCGCCCAGGGTACCGGTGCGGATGATGGCGCCCTTGCCCGGCACGTTCACGGCTTCGATTGTCAGCAGGTCGCCGCCGACTTCGGTCCAGGCCAGGCCGACCACCTGGCCGACCTGGTTTTCCTTCTCGGCCACGCCGAAGTCATAGCGGCGCACGCCCAGGAACTTGTCCAGGTTCTTGCCGTTGACGACGACGACCTTGTCGCTCTTCTTCAGCAGCAGCATCTTGACGACCTTGCGGCAGATCTTCGAGATTTCGCGCTCGAGCGAACGCACGCCGGCTTCCCGGGTGTAGTAACGGATGATGTCGCGGATCGCCGACTCTTCGACCTTGATCTCGCCGTCCTTCAGACCGTTCGCCTTGACCTGCTTCGGCAGCAGGTAGCGCTGGGCGATGTTGGTCTTCTCGTCTTCGGTGTAGCCCGACAGGCGGATGACTTCCATCCGGTCCAGCAGTGCCGGCGGGATGTTGAAGGAGTTCGAGGTGGCCACGAACATCACGTCCGACAGGTCGAAGTCCACTTCCAGGTAGTGGTCCGAGAACGTGTGGTTCTGTTCCGGGTCCAGCACCTCGAGCAGGGCCGACGACGGGTCGCCGCGGAAGTCCGCGCCCATCTTGTCGATCTCGTCGAGCAGGAACAGCGGGTTGCGCACGCCGACTTTCGCCAGCGACTGCAGCACCTTGCCCGGCATCGAGCCGATATAGGTACGGCGGTGGCCGCGGATCTCGGCTTCGTCGCGCACGCCGCCAAGCGCCATGCGCACGAACTTGCGGTTCGTGGCGCGGGCGATCGACTGGCCCAGCGAGGTCTTACCCACGCCCGGAGGACCCACGAAGCACAGGATCGGGGCCTTCAGCTTGTCGACGCGTTGTTGGACTGCAAGATACTCGAGAATACGTTCCTTGATCTTTTCGAGGCCGTAGTGCTCGGCTTCCAGCACCTTCTCGGCGTTGGAGAGATCGTTGGTGACCTTCGACTTCTTCTTCCACGGCAGCGACACCAGGGTGTCGATGTAGTTGCGCACGACGGTGGCCTCGGCCGACATCGGGGACATCAGCTTGAGCTTCTTGATCTCGGCCGTGGCCTTGTCGAGGGCTTCCTTCGGCATCTTGGCGGCGATCACCTTCTTCTCGAGCTCGTCGATGTCGGCGCCGTCTTCGCCTTCGCCCAGTTCCTTCTGAATGGCCTTGACCTGTTCGTTCAGGTAGTACTCGCGCTGCGACTTTTCCATCTGGCGCTTCACGCGGCCGCGAATGCGCTTTTCGACCTGCAGGATGTCGAGTTCGCCTTCCAGCTGGCCGAGCAGGTGCTCGAGGCGCTTGGCGACGTTGAAGATTTCCAGGATGACTTGCTTCTGCTCGAGCTTCAGCGGCAGGTGGGCGGCGACGGTGTCGGCCAGGCGGCCGGCGTCGTCGATGCCTGCCAGCGAAGCGAGGATCTCCGGCGGGATTTTCTTGTTGAGTTTAACGTACTGGTCGAACTGCTGGACGATGGCGCGGCGCATCGCCTCCACTTCGGAATCGTCGCCGATTTCCGAACGCAGCGGGGTCAGCTCGGCGATGAAGTGGGTAGCGCCGTCGCTGATGTGATCGATGCGGGCGCGCTGGGCGCCTTCCACCAGCACCTTCACGGTACCGTCGGGCAGCTTCAGCATTTGCAGGATGTTCGCGACGCAGCCGATCTCGTAGATGTCTGCGGCGGAAGGTTCGTCTTTGGCGGCAGCCTTTTGGGCGGCGAGCATGATGCTCTTGCCCTGCTCCATCGCGGCTTCCAGGGCCTTGATCGATTTCGGGCGGCCGACGAACAGTGGTATCACCATATGGGGAAACACGACCACGTCGCGCAACGGCAGGAGGGGCAGCGTCGTTTGCTCGGTTAATTTCGAAGTTGTCATGGTATACCTTATAAAAAGCGTGTTACCGATGTTGGGCGAACACGGTTAAAACTCAAGACCGGCCAACGAATATTTTCTACGAGTAAAAAAGATATTCGCTTATTGCAATCTGGCCGTTCCAATAAAACCCCTGTCTGAAATAAAAAAGCCACCACGCGACCGCAGTCGCGAGTGGCTTTTCGATTGAAGCCGGATGCTTTTATTGAGGTAAATTGTACCTCCAAGCCTCCAGCGCACAAGTGCTTTTGTGGTTTCCGGGCGGATATTTTTTAATTTTCCCCGCTCGCTTTTGCGCTTTCGCTGTAAATCAGCAAAGGTTTGGCGCCATTCGTGATCGTATTTTCATCAATAACGACTTTCACCACGTTTTGCTGATTCGGCAATTCGTACATCACGTCGAGCAGCGCGTGTTCCAGGATCGAACGCAGGCCACGGGCACCGGTCTTGCGTGCCAATGCTTTCCTGGCAATTGCGTGCAAAGCGGCTGGACGAATTTCCAGTTCCGCGCCTTCCATTTCCAGCAGTTTCGAATACTGCTTGATCAGCGCATTCTTCGGCTCGATCAGGATCTGGATCAGCGCCTCTTCCGTCAGCTCGTTCAACGTAGCTACGACAGGCAAACGGCCAACAAGTTCCGGGATGAGGCCGAATTTGATCAGGTCTTCCGGCTCGGCTTCCATCATGATTTCGCTGTTCGAGCGCTGGGTGCTGCTCTTGACGCTCGCCGCGAAGCCGATGCCGCCCTTTTCCGAGCGGTTCTGGACGATCTTGGCCAGGCCGTCGAAGGCGCCGCCGCAGATGAACATGATGTTGGTCGTGTCGATCTGGACGAAGTCCTGGTTCGGGTGCTTGCGCCCGCCTTGCGGCGGCACCGAGGCCATCGTGCCTTCGATCAGCTTCAGCAGGGCTTGCTGCACGCCTTCGCCGGAAACGTCGCGCGTGATCGACGGATTGTCGGACTTGCGCGAAATCTTGTCGATCTCGTCGATGTAGACGATGCCGCGCTGGGCTTTCTCGACTTCGTAGTTGCAGCTCTGCAGCAGCTTCTGGATGATGTTCTCGACGTCCTCGCCGACATAGCCGGCTTCGGTCAGCGTGGTCGCGTCGGCGATCACGAAGGGAACGTTGAGCATGCGCGCCAGGGTCTGGGCCAGCAGCGTCTTGCCCGAGCCGGTCGGGCCGACGAGCAGGATGTTGCTCTTGGCCAGCTCGACGTCGTCCTTCTTGCCGAGGTGCTTCAGGCGCTTGTAATGATTGTAAACAGCGACGGACAGGATGCGCTTCGCTGTTTGCTGGCCGATGACGTACTGGTCGAGCAGTTCCGCGATCTCGTGCGGCGTCGGCAGGTCGGACTTGGCGCCCGCCACCGATTCGACGTTCGAGGTCTCGTCGCGGATGATGTCGTTACACAGGTCGATGCACTCGTCGCAGATGAAGACCGATGGTCCCGCGATGAGCTTTTTGACCTCGTGCTGGCTCTTGCCGCAGAAAGAGCAATACAGAAGCTTTTCGCCGCTGGAAGATTTTTTGTCAGACATGGGGGCAGGTTCTATATGAATTGCTACGAATATAACGCGATCACGGAGCACGCGACAATACCCGCGTACACCGCCATGCTACCCGAAATAAAAAACAAACGCCCGAACGTGTTTGCGCCCGGGCGTTTTTCAGCAACACCTATGTGGTGCATCAAGCGCGGTTCGTCAGTACCTTGTCGATGAGTCCGTAGTCGACGGATTCCTCGGCGGACATGAAACGGTCGCGGTCGGTATCCTTGTGGATCTGTTCGACGCTCTGGCCGGTGTTCTCGGCCATGATGCGCGCCAGGCGCTCGCGCAGGTACAGGATTTCCTTGGCCTGGATTTCGATATCCGAAGCCATGCCCTGCGAGCCACCCGACGGCTGGTGGATCATGACGCGCGAGTTCGGCAGCGAGAAACGCTTGCCCTTGGCGCCGGCGGCCAGCAGGAAAGCGCCCATCGATGCGGCCAGGCCGGTGCACAGGGTCGAGACGTCCGGTTTGATGAAATTCATCGTGTCGAAGATCGCGAGGCCTGCGGAAACCGAGCCGCCAGGCGAGTTAATGTAGAGCGAAATGTCCTTGTCCGGATTCTCGCTCTCCAGGAACAGCATCTGGGCCACGATCAGGTTGGCCATCTGGTCGTTGACAGGACCGACGAGGAAAATCACGCGCTCCTTGAGCAGGCGCGAGTAAATGTCGTACGCGCGCTCGCCGCGGCCGCTTTGCTCAACTACCATCGGCACGAGGCCGAGTGCTTGGGTGTCCAATGCCGGATTACGGTTCATACCTGTCTCGTTCCTTGTAAATAGGGCGCACAATCGGGATCACAACCTGGCTCACGAAAGGACCCGCAACGCGGGTCCAAACATGCAGCCTAGCGCTGTGCTCAGCCTTGTGGGTTGCTGCCCATCAATTCATCGAAAGCGACGGTCTTGGTGCTGACCTTCGCCTTGCCAAGTACATAGTTGACGACGTTTTCTTCCAAAACAAGGGCTTCGACTTCGCCCAGGCGGCGACGGTCGCTGTAGTAGTACTTCAGCACTTCTTTCGGGTCTTCGTAGCTCTGTGCGAAGTCTTCGATCTGTGCCTTCACCTGCTCTTGCGTAGCCTGCAGGCTGTTGTCGGCGACCAGTTGCGACAGGATCAGGCCCAGGCGCACGCGGCGCTCGGCCTTTTCGAGGAACAGTTCGGTCGGGAACGGCATGTTCTTGACGTCCATGCCGCGCTGGGCCATGTCCTGGCGGGTCTGCTCGGCCAGGCGCTCGGCATCCTGCTGGATCATGACGGTCGGCACGTCCATGTTGGTGACCTTCACCAGCGCGTCCATCACGGCTTCCTTGTTGCGGGCCTTGACGCGGGCGTTGACTTCACGCTCCAGGTTGGTCTTGATGTCAGCGCGCATCTTTTCGATCGAACCGTCTTCGATGCCCAGCGACTTGGCGAACTCGCCGTCGACTTCCGGCAGGTGCGCCCACTCCAGCTGCTTCAGGGTGATGGTGAAGTCGGAGGTCTTGCCGGCGACATCCTTGCCGTGGTAATCCTCAGGGAAAGCCAGCGGGAAGGTCTTGCTCTCGCCCACTTTCAGGCCGACAGTCGCGGCTTCGAACTCAGGCAGCATGCGGCCTTCGCCCAGCACGAAGGCGTAGTCGTCAGCCTTGCCGCCTGGGAATTCAACGCCGTCGATGGCGCCGACGAAGTCGACGGTCACGCGGTCGCCGTTGGCAGCGACAGCTTCGCCGCCGTCGCCGTGCTCGCCTGCCTCGCCCTTGGTGTGGTAGTGCACGCGCTGCTTGCGCAGGATGTCGATGGTCTTGTCGATTTCGGCGTCCGACACGTCGGCGGCGACGGTTTCGACTTCCACTTCAGCCAGGTCGCCGATCACGACGTCCGGGAACACTTCGAAGGTGGCGTCGAAGGACAGCATGCCTTCCGGTGCGTCCTGCTTTGGTTCGATTTTCGGGAAACCGGCAACGCGCAGCTGGTTTTCGTTGGCGGCTTCGTTGAAAGCGCGGCCCACGCGGTCGTTCAGCACGTCGGACTCGATCTGGTAGCCGTACTGGGCGGCGACCATCTTCAGAGGCACTTTACCCGGACGGAAGCCAGGCGCCTTGGCGGTCTTGGCCTGCTTCTTGAGGCGTTTTTCAACTTCCGTACGGACGTCACTCAGCGGGAAAGTGATCGTCAAGCGGCGCTCGAGTTTATCCAGGGTTTCGACTGCAGTTGCCATCGTAAAAATCGTCCAAAAAAATAATTATTCGTGGTGCGAGGAGGGGGACTCGAACCCCCACACCATTGCTGGCGTCAGGACCTAAACCTGGTGCGTCTACCAATTTCGCCATCCTCGCGCAGGATTGCATATTGCCACATAAACAAAGGGCGCCCGACAATCAACCCGGCCGCCCTGCACTCCTTTGTTTATGGGCTACAACTTCAACCCGGTATTTTACTGGATTTTCTGACACTAGAGGGGTGATTTTTGATGGGGTGCGAGGCGTCGTTTGGTATGCATATCCCCGAGGGGCGCGTTCTTGTTCAACGTTGGCACGATTCACGCGTTTACAGCATATGCAAATCGAAAGGCCTCACCCCGCCGGCTTCTTCACCCTGAACCACGCCGCATACAAAGCCGGCAGGAACAACAAGGTCAAAGCCGTCGCCACCAGCAGCCCACCCATGATGGCCACCGCCATCGGCCCCCAGAACACCGAGCGCGAAAGCGGGATCATGGCCAGCGCCGCTGCGGCCGCCGTCAGCAAGATCGGCCGGCAGCGGCGCACGGCCGCTTCGATGATCGCGTCCCAGGCATGCGCCCCGCCCTTGATGTCCTGCTCGATCTGGTCGACCAGGATCACCGAGTTCCGGATGATCATGCCGAACAGCGCGATCACGCCCAGGTTGGCCACAAAACCGAACGGCCGGTCGAGGATCAGCAAGGCCATCGCCGCCCCGGCCACGCCCAGCGGCCCGGTCAGGAACACCAGCAGCGCGCGCGAGAAGCTGTGCAGCTGGAGCATCAGCAGCGTGAACACGATGAACAGCACCAGCGGCACGTTGGCCGCGATGGAGGCCTCGGCTTCCGAACTGTCGGCCGCCGCGCCTTCAAGGGTGATGCGATAGCCGGCCGGCAGCTTGGCGCGCAGGCTTTCCAGCTGCTCGCTTACCTGGCTTGAGACGGTCGGTCCCTGGATGCCGGCGACGACGTCCGACTGCACCATGATCGCCCACTCGCGCCCCTCGCGCCAGATCACGCCCGGCTCCCAGACGAATTCCACGCGCGCCACCTGGCCGATCGTGACCGGGCGGCCGGAGGCGGTCGGGATATTCGTGTCCTTCAGCGCCGTGATGGTCGAGCGTTCGCTGGCCGGCTGGCGCACCACGATGTCGATCAGTTCATTGGTTTCGCGGAACTGGCCGATGGTCGTGCCCGACAACACGGTGTTGACCGCGCGGCGCACGCCCTGCGACGTGACGCCCAGCGCGCGCAGCTTGTCCTGGTCGAGGTCGAGGCGCAGCACCTTCACCGACTCGTTCCAGTTGTCGTTGACGCCGACCGCATTCGGGTTCGCGCGCAGCACGTCCCTCACCTGGTCGGCCACGCCGCGCACGATGCCGATGTCCGGCCCGGCCACCTGGAACTGCACCGGGTACGGCACCGGCGGCCCGTTCGGCAGCAGCTTCACGCGCCCGCGCACCTCGGGGAAATCGTTGCGGAAGGCGGTTTCGATGGCGATCCGCACCCGTTCGCGCGCCTCGGCGTCCACCGGCAAAACCACCAGTTGCGACACGTTCGACTGCGGGAAGATCTGGTCGAGCGGCAGGTAAAAGCGCGGGCTGCCGGTGCCGACATAACTGGTCACGCTCTCGACACCCTCCTGCTTGCGCACGAAGGTCTCGAAACGCTTGACCAGCGCCTCGTTGGCCGCGAAGCTGGTGCCTTCCGGCGACCACATCTCGACCATCAGCTCCGGGCGGCTCGAATCGGGGAAGAACTGCTTCTCGATGAACTTGAAGCCGAACACGCCCAGCGCGAACACGGCCAGGCTCAGCGCGATCGTCGTCTTGCGGTACTCGACGCACCAGGTGACGACGCGGCGGAAGCGCCGGAAGCCCGGCGTATCGAAGACATCGTGCTCCGAGTGTCCCTGGCCGTGGGGTTTCACTTTGAGCAGGATGAAACCGATGTAGGGAGTAAACGTGACCGCCACCACCCACGACACGAGCAGCGCGATCGCATTCACCGAGAACATCGAGAAGGTGTATTCGCCCGCGGTCGACTTCGCCAGGCCGATCGGCAGGAAGCCGGCGGCGGTGATCAGGGTCCCGGTCAGCATCGGCATCGCGGTCGAGGTGTAAGCGAAGGTCGCCGCCTCCAGGCGCGACAGGCCCTCCTCCATCTTCCGCACCATCATTTCGACGGCGATGATGGCGTCGTCCACCAGCAGGCCGAGCGCGATGATCAGCGCGCCGAGCGACACCTTGTGCAGCGAGATGTCGAGCAGGCGCATGAAGAGGAAGGTAATCGCCAGCACCAGAGGGATGGTGAGCGCCACCACCAGGCCCGGTCGCATGTCGATGGACAGCTTGGGCTTGGTGTGCAGGCCGAGCGCCAGGAAGCTCACGGCCAGCACGATGAACACGGCTTCGACCAGGGTCCGGATGAATTCATTGACGGAGCTGGTGACCGCGCGCGGCTGGTCGGACACCCGTTCGAGCTCGATACCGACCGGCAGCTGCGAACGGATGCGCGCCACCGTCGCTTCCAGCGACTCGCCCAGGGTGATGATATTGCCGCCCTTTTCCATCGACACGCCCAGGCCGATCACCTCTTTACCGTTGAAGCGCATCTTGTCCGTCGGCGGATCCTGGTACTCGCGCTTCACCGTCGCGAAATCGCCAAGGCGGAAGGTGGTGTTCCCGGCGCGCAGCTGCAGGTCTTCGAGCTCCTTGGTGGTGCGGATGGCGCCGGTGACGCGCACCTGCAGGTTGTCGGTCGGCGTCACCAGCACGCCCGAAGCCTCGACCCCGTTCTGCGTGGCCAGCTGGTTGACGATCTGCTCCATCGGCACGCCCAGCTGGGCGAACTTCTGGTTCGAGAACAGGATGTTGACCTTTTCGTTCTGGACGCCGAACTGCTCGACCTTGGCCACCAGGGGCACCCCGAGCAGCTGCTGGCGCACGAAGTCCGCGTATTCCTTCATCTCGGCATAGGTGAAGCCGTCGCCCGAGAGCGCGAAGATGGAACCGTAGGTGTCGCCGAATTCGTCGTTGAAGAAGGGACCGATCACGCCCGCCGGCAGGGTGCCGGCGATGTCGCCGATTTTTTTCCGCACCTGGTACCAGGAACCCGGCACCTCTTTGGGCGGCGTCGACTCGCGCAGCTCCAGGATGATGGTGGTCTCGCCCGGCTTGGAGAAGCTGCGGATGCGCTCGACGTAGGGCGTTTCCTGGAGCTTGCGTTCGAGCTTGTCGGTGACCTGCTCGGCCATCTGCACGGCGGTTGCGCCCGGCCATATGGCGCGCACCACCATCGCCCGGAAGGTGAACGGCGGGTCTTCGTCCTGGCCCAGCTGGCCGTAGCTGAGGATGCCGCCGATCAGCAGCGCGGCGATCAGGTAGCGGGTGAGCGGGATGTTTTCGAGCGCCCAGCGCGACAGGTTGAAGCCCCTCATTTGGCGGCACCAGCGTTGGTGCCGGCGCCGGCAGCCGCGGCTTCGGTATCGCCGCGGCGCGCCACGTCGGCGGTCAGGATGCGCACCTTCTGGCCATTGCGCAGCAGGTTGACGCCCGCCGTCACGATGGCCTGGCCCGGCTTCACGCCATCGCCCAGCAGCACGTCGTTCCCGGCCTGCCCCACGACCTGCACCGGCACCAGGCGCACAGCGCCGTTCTCGATGACCCAGACGCTGGTGACGCCCTTCTGGTGGTGCAGCGCGGTGAGCGGCGCGCGCAGGCCGCCGGCGCCGTTGCTTGATGCGATCTGCACGGCGGCCGTCATGCCGAGGCGTACGCCGGCGCTCGGCGGAATGGCGATCTTCGCGGTATAGGTGCGCGTGGCCGGATCGGCCACCGGCGAGACTTCGCGCACACGCCCTGGAATCGCGGCGCCGGGGTTGGCCCACATGCGCACCGTGACCGAACTGGCCTTGCGCAGGTCGCCCACGCGGTCTTCGGGGATGCCGACCGCGACTTCCATCTCGTCGGTACGCGCCACCCGCACCACCGGCGTGCCGGCGGTGACCACCTGGCCGACTTCGGCGTCGATGCCGGTCACGACCCCGTCGATGTCGGACACGAGGCTGGCATAGCCGGCCTGGTTCGACTGGCCGCGGAAGGCGGCGCGGGCGGCGTCGGCTTCGGCCTGGGCCGCGCGCAGCGCCGCGCGCTTGGTGTCGAGCACGGACTGGCTGACGAAGTTCTTCGCGCGCAGTTCCTGGTAGCGCTTGTAGTCGGCGCTGGCTAGATCCCGGTTGGTCTCGGCGGCGCGCAGGCTGGCCTGGGCGCCGGCCGCGGCCAGCTTCAGATCCTGGGGGTCGAGCTGCATCAGCACCTGTCCCTTGGTGACGGTGGCGCCGACGTCGACCTCGCGCCTGGTGATCTTGCCGGCGACCCGGAAGCCCAGGCGCGATTCGATGCGCGGACGCACCTCGCCCGAAAACTCGGCACTGGCGCCCCCGCCCGCCTGGCTCAGCACCACGGCGCGCACGGGGCGCACGTCCTCAGTCTTCGGCTCGTCCTTCGAACAGGCGGCCAGCAGCACGCTCAGGGAAATGGCCAGGGCCGCCAGGGGGCGGCGCTTGTAAAACGAAGGGGACACGGTGTGATTCCTTGGGTTGAGTATGGGAGCGGCGCCCGGTCCGAAGCGGATCGGAGGGCTGGAGCGAAGTTTCATTATCGGCAAAAGTGGACGATTTCTGAAGCCCGACAATTATAATCATGCAAACTCGTTTCACAAATGACCGCTTGGTCACAAACGCCCCGCTCATGTCCGTCGACCACTACGAAAACTTCCCCGTCGCCTCGATCCTGCTGCCGCGCCGCCTGGTGCCGGCCGTGGAAACGATTTACGCCTTTGCGCGCGGCGCCGACGATGTCGCCGACGAGGGGGATGCGAGCGCCGCCGAGCGCCTGGCCGGCCTGGCCGAATACGAAGCCGCCCTCGACGATATCGCATCCGGCCATTCTCCGGCGCGGCCGACGTTCGCGCGCCTCGCTCGCATCGTGTCCGAGCACGGCCTGTCCCTGCAGCCCCTGCGCGACCTGCTCTCGGCCTTCCGCCAGGATGTCGTCACGACGCGCTACGCGGATTACGCCCAGCTCCTCGACTACTGCCGGCGTTCGGCCAACCCCGTCGGCCGCCTGATGCTGGCCCTGTACCGCGTGGACGGCGAACAAAACCTGCGCGAGGCCGACGCCATCTGCTCCGCCCTGCAGCTGATTAATTTCTGGCAGGACGTCGGCGTCGACATCGCCAAGGGCCGCATCTACCTGCCGCAGGAAGATCTGGTCCGCTTCGGCGTATCCGAGCATGACATCGCGAGCGGCGCCGACACCCCGGCCTGGCGCGCCTTGATGGCCTTCGAAGTCGAACGCGCCCGCGCCCTGATGCTGTCGGGCGCGCCGCTGGCGACGCGGCTGCCGGGGCGCATCGGCTGGGAGCTGCGCTTCGTGGTCCAGGGCGGGCTGCGCATCCTCGAGCGCATCGAGCGCGCGGGTTACGACGTGTACCGCAGGCGTCCGCAGATCGGCAAGCTGGATTATCTCGTCATGCTGGGGCGTGCCCTCAGGATGTAAACGACGCACCAAAAACCGCCCGGAGCGGCCCCGACAGTACGCGCATCGGCTAAGATAGCAGCTTCGCATCGCCTAATACTGCAATTTCCACATGTCCCCCGACGAATACTGCCAGCAAAAGACTGTCCAGAGCGGTTCCAGCTTCTATTACAGCTTCCTCTTCCTTGCCCCCGAGCGCCGCCGTGCAATCACGGCGCTGTATGCCTTCTGCCGCGAAGTGGACGATACCGTGGACGAGGCGAGCGACGCTTCGCTCGCGCGCATCAAGCTGGCCTGGTGGCGCACCGAGGTGTCGACCATGTACAAGGGCACGCCGACCCATCCGGTGACCCAGGCCCTCAAGCCCCACCTCGACGTGTACAAACTCGAGGAGCAGCACCTGCAGGCGATCATCGACGGCATGGAAATGGACCTCGACCAGAGCCGCTACCTCGATTACCCGGGGCTGCGCAAGTACTGCTGGCACGTGGCCGGGGTGGTCGGCATCCTCTCGGCCAGCATCTTCGGCTACGCCAACCCGCAGACCCTGGCCTATGCCGAGAAGCTCGGCCTGGCCTTCCAGCTGACGAACATCATCCGCGACGTCGGCGAAGACGCGCGCAAGGGCCGCATCTACCTGCCGGTCAACGAACTGCAGCAGTTCGGCGTGACCGCGGCCGACCTCCTGAACGCCCGCCACAGCGAGAAGTTCGAAGCGCTGATGCGCTTCCAGACCGAGCGCGCCCAGGCGATGTACGACGAAGCCCTGGCCCTGCTGCCGAAGGAAGACCGGCGCGCCCAGCGCCCCGGCCTGATGATGGCCGCCATCTACCGCACCCTGCTCGACGAAATCGCGCGCGACAACTTCCACGTGCTGACCCAGCGTATTTCCCTCACGCCGCTGCGCAAGCTGTGGCTGGCGTGGAAGACCTATGTCCGCAATTAAGAAGGGCTTGGGTCGATCGGTTGCCGTGATTGGCGGCGGCTGGGCCGGGTGCGCTGCCGCCGTCGAGCTGGCGGCCAAAGGCGCGCGCGTTACCCTGTTCGAAGCCAGCCGCACGCTGGGCGGACGGGCGCGCGCCGTCGAGATGCAGGGTCGCCTGCTCGACAACGGCCAGCACATCCTGCTGGGCGCCTACACCGACACCCTGCGCCTCCTGAAGCGCGTCGGGGTCGACCCCGACCAGGCCTTGCTGCGCCTGCCGCTGCAGATGCGTTATCCGCCCAACAGCGGCGCACTGGACTTCGTCGCCCCGCGCCTCCCGGCGCCCTGGCACATGATCGTCGCCCTGGTGCGCGCACGCGGCCTGGACCGCGAAGACAAGCTGGCCCTGGCCCAGCTGTTTACCGGCCTGCGCTGGATGGGCTGGCGCCTGAACGACGACGTCAGCGTATCGACGCTGCTCGAGCGCTACGGGCAAACCGCGCGCCTGTGCCGGCTGCTGTGGCATCCGCTGTGCCTGGCCGCGCTCAACACGCCGCCCGGGCGTGCCTCGGCCAACGTCTTCATGGCGACGCTGCGCGACAGCCTCGGGGCCAAACGTTCCGCGTCCGACATGCTCATTCCCCGCCTCGAGCTGAGCTCCCTGTTCCCGCGGGCGGCGGCGTGCCATCTCGAAACCCATGGGGGCACGGTGCGCTGCGGCGCCAAGGCCGGATCCCTGGCGCAGGTGGCCGGAGGCTGGGAGGTCGAATCCGGCGGCGTGCGCGAAGCCTTCGACGCGGTCGTGCTGGCCACCGCGCCGGGCGCGGCCGCCTCCCTGCTGGCGCCCTTCCCGGACGCCGCCGCGCTCGCGGCCCAGCTGGCCGATTTCCAGCACGAGCCGATCGCTACCTGCTACCTCCAGTACGACCCGGAGCTGCGCCTGCCGCTGCCCTTCTGCGCGCTGCTCGACGAGCCGGGCGCGGGCCGCCATGGCCAGTTCGCCTTCGACCGTGGCCGGCTCGATCCCGGCCAGGCCGGGCTGCTGGCCGTCGTGATCAGCGCCGCGGCGGACGCCGCCGCGCTCGACCAGGACGCGCTGGCCGAGGCCGTCGCCGCCCAGCTGGCCCAGGCCTTCGGCGACCCGCGCCTGGCGGCGCCCTTGTGGAGCCGGGTGATCACGGAGAAGCGCGCCACCTTCTCCTGCAGCCCGGGCCTGGCGCGCCCCGGCAACCTGACCGCGCTGCCCGGCCTGGTGCTGGCCGGCGACTACACGGCCAGCGACTACCCGGCCACGCTCGAGTCGGCGGTGCGCAGCGGCCAGGGCGCCGCCAGGGCCATCCTCGCAGGCGACCGCCTGCCGCCCGAAAACGGCAGCCTGTCGCACGCCGGTGGTCACAAGCCGGCCGGTTCCGTACAGTAGCAGCATCGAACAGACCAATGACGGACACGAAAATGACTTACCAACTCGGACTGCGCACGCTGGTGTTGCTTGCCATCGTTGCCGCCTGCACGGCGGTGCTGGTCGCGCCGGAACTGCTGCAGGAAGCGCCCCACGCCGACGCGCGCCTGCTGCTGGCCACCGTCGCGCTCGGACACGGCTGAGGAGCACGGACCTCCCATGGGCAAACTCGACTACCTGGACGCGCTCAAGCGCTCCCTGCTCGGCCTGCCGCCGGAACTGCAGGCCAAGACCCTGGCCTGGTACGAGCAGCGCTTCGTCGACGGCATGGCCGCCGGGCGCAGCGAGGAAGACCTCGCGCGCGAGCTGGACGACCCGAAGAAGGTCGCCCTGACGCTGCGCGCCAACACCCACATGCATGCGTTTGCCGAACAGAAGAACCCGGCCAACCTGGTGCGCATGCTGGTCTCGGTGGTCGGCCTGCTGATCTTCAACCTGTTCATGATCATCCCGGCGGCGGTGGTCGGCTCGCTGCTGGCTTCGCTCTACATCGGCGCCTTCGCCCTGTATGTCGGCGGGATCGCGATCACGGCCAGCGGCCTGTCGGGCGCGAACGAACTGGTGCTGGGCGGCCCGCTGCGCCACGTGATCCACGACGACGCGGGACGCGAAGTCGGCACCCATGTCTCCATCGGCGAAACCGGCATCCACGTCCGGCCGGACCGCGGCGACGTGGGGGCCGATCCCGAAGACCTCGACCCCGGCGAGCCGCCGTCGCGCGTGGTGCGCCGCGCCGAACGGGTCGCCAGCGGCGGCATCCGCATCTCGACCGAGATGGACGAAGAATCGCGCAGCGCCCAGACGGCGCTCGGCCTCGCCTCGGTGCTGGGCGGGATCGTGCTGTTCCTGGTCTCGCTGGTGCTGACCCGCTATGCCGCGCTGGGCGTGAAGCGCTATGTGCAAATGAATTTGTCGCTGCTGCGGGGGACCTGAATGCCGATGCGAACCTTGTTACGGGTGGGCCTGATCCTGCTGGTGCTGGCCTTTGTCCTGATTGGACTGTCGTACAGCATGCTGCGCGCGCAGGGCGTGTCGGTACGCCACGAAGGCCGCATGGTCAGCGAAGAAACCCGGACCGTCACGCGCGAGGTGCGTGCGGTGGAATTGAGCGGCCCGATCGACCTGACCCTGCACTACGGCGCCCAGCCCGCGCTCGTGGTGCGCGGCGAAGAGCGCCTGCTGGCCAACATCGAGACCGCCCAGGAAGGCCGCGTGCTGCAGATCGGCACGCGCGGCATCGTGCTGCGCCACCGGCAGCCGATCCGGGTCGAGCTGACCCTGCCGGCCCTCGACCGCGTCGGCGTCGACGGCAGCGGCAAGACGGAAGTGAACGGTTTCACTGGCGAACGCATCGAGCTCGAGCTTAACGGCTCGGGCAGCCTCGAATTCAACGGCCGCTACCGCGACGCGCGCGCCGTCGTCCAGGGGAGCGGCGAACTGACGCTCGACGCCGGCAACGGCGACCGGGTCGAAGGAGAATTGATGGGCTCGGGCGAAATGACCCTGGCCGGCGCCGCGCGCAGCGTCAAGCTGCAGTCGAGCGGCTCGGGCAGGCTCGACGCCCAGCGCCTGCGCGCGGACCGGGTGGAAGTGCGCCAGACCGGTTCGGGCAACACCAGCGTGACGGCAAGTGAGACGGTCGCGGCGGCAGTCAGCGGCAGCGGGGACGTCGACGTCTACGGCAACCCGCCCCAGCGCACCATCAGCCGCACTGGCAGCGGCGACGTGCACTTCGACCATTAGGAAGGCCGACCGGCCTCCAGCCAGCCCAATACCCCGGCTCCCGCGGCCCGCCCGCCGGCAAAGCAGGCGGTGAGCAGGTAGCCGCCGGTCGGCGCCTCCCAGTCGACCATCTCGCCCGCCACGAACACGCCCGGGACGGCGCGCAGCATGCCCTTGGCGTCCAGCGATTCGAAACGCACCCCGCCGGCGCTGCTGATGGCCTCGTCGATCGGCCGCGGGCGCTTCAGGACCAGCGGCAGCGCCTTGATCGCGGCGGCCAGCCGATCCGGATCCATGTACTCCTCCTGCGCCAGGCACTCGCGCAGCAGCCCGGCCTTCACGCCCTTGATCCCGAGCCGGCTTTGCAGGTGGCTGGCCAGCGAACGCGCGCCGCGCGGGCGCGTCACCTCGTCGGATACCCGTTCGGCGCTGAGATCGGGCACGAGGTCGAGCCAGATGGTGGTGCTGCCGCGCGCGGCGACCTGGTCGCGCAGCGGCGCCGACAGGGCATAGACCAGGCTGCCCTCGATGCCGGTGGCGGTGACGACGAACTGGCCCTTGCGGCGCGCCCGGCTGCCGTCGCGTCCCTCGTACTCGATGGCGACGGTGGTGAGCGGCGCGCCGGCGTGCTTCTCGCTGAAATGCGCGCTCCAGTCGGTGTCGAAGCCGCAGTTCGCGGGCTGCAGCGGCGCCACCTCGACGCCTTGCGCGGCCAGCAGCGGCACCCAAGCGCCGTCCGAGCCAAGGCGCGCCCAGCTGGCGCCGCCGAGGGCGAGGATGGTGGCGTCCGGGCGTACGTCCAGTCCGCCCTCCGGGGTGGCGAAGCGCAATGCGCCATCCTGCCAACCCTGCCAGCGGTGGCGCATGTGGAAGCGCACCCCGCTCTCGCGCAGGCGGTGGAGCCAGGCGCGCAGCAGGGGCGCGGCCTTCATGTCGGTCGGGAACACCCGCCCCGAACTGCCGACGAAGGTGCCGATGCCGAGGCCGTGGATCCACTCGCGCACCCGGGCGGGATCGAAGCCTTCCAGCCAGGAACCGACCGCTCCGCTGCGCGCGCCGTAGCGGGCGACGAAGTCCGGATAAGGCTCGGAATGGGTGATGTTCATGCCGCCCTTCCCGGCCAGCAGGAACTTGCGCGCCACCGAGGGCATGGCGTCGTACACGTCCACCTCCACGCCGCCCGCGGCGAGGACTTCGGCCGCCATCAGGCCGGCGGGGCCGCCGCCGATGACGGCGACGCGGGGACGGACGTGGGGACCTTGGGAAAGCGGTGCGGACATGCTGGGCTGGCGACGAGGATGCGGGAGGCGCATTGTAGACGAGTTTCAGGCGGGTTTGGCAGCTGGGAGCGGATGTAAAGGCCGCTTGACATGCTGTTCGGACTGGCCTACGATGTAAAGCATACTTTACATGGGGGACGCGGTATGCGGGAGAAACGACTGGCCAGGATCTACTATCGCGAGCTGTTCGGCGCGCTCGCCCTGTATGCGGTGCTGCTGGTGGCGGCCATCCATTTCGGCCGCCCGATGGCGCCCGGCCCGCTGCGCACGCTGGTGCTCGCCAGCCCGATGATCGGCTTCGTCGCGGGCATCTGGGCCATCGCGCGCCAGGTGCAGCGCCAGGACGAATACCTGCGCAGGCTGCTCGTCGAAAACGTCGCCCTGGGCGCCGCCCTGACGGCGGGCCTGACCTTCACCTACGGCTTCCTCGAGACCGCCGGCTTCCCGCGCCTGTCGATGTTCAGCGTCTGGTGCGTGCTGTGCGTCTCGACCGTCCTCGTGGGTCTGGTGCGCAAACTGCTCAACCGATGAAGAACCTGATCCGCGAGCTGCGGGGCGAGCGCGGCTGGAGCCAGGCCCACCTGGCGGAGCTGCTCGACGTCTCGCGCCAGACCATCATCGCCATCGAAACCGGCCGCTACGACCCCAGCCTGCCGCTCGCCTTTGCGATTTCCCGGCTGTTCGAGCAACCGATCGAAGCCATCTTCACCCCTGACCAGGAGCCAGCATGAAATTGAAAGCATCCCTGTTGTTCGCATTCTGCATCGCGGGCGCCGTCCCGGCCTACGCACAGAGCCAGCCCAAAACCCCGAATCGCTTCACCTCGGCCCTCGCCGCCCCCGCCGAGCGTTTCGAAATCAAGGGCATGCTGGTCGAGCGCCACGGCGGCGGCGCGGGCCGGCCGCTGATCCTGATCCCCGGCCTGGCGTCCGGCGGCTGGGTGTGGCAGGAGACGGTGCGCGCCTTCGCTCCGGCGCAGCCTGTGTATGTGGTCACCCTGCCCGGCTTCGACGGCCGCCCGGCGGTCGAAGGCGATCCGCTCGACGCCGCGCGTGCCGCGCTGCAGGAACTGATCGCCGCGCGCCGGCTGGCCAAGCCGGTGCTGGTCGGGCACAGCCTGGGCGGAACCCTGGCGATCCAGCTGGCGGCCGACGAGCCGGGGCGCATCGGCGGCGTGGTCAGCCTGGACGGCCTGCCCGTCATGCCGCGCACCGAGGCGATGCCGCCCGAGCAGCGCGCGCAGATGGCGGAGAACATGGGCGAGCGCACGGCGAGCGTCCAGGGGCCGGCTTTCGTGGCCCAGCAGCGGCAGTACATGCGCAGCATCGGCATGGTCGACATGGGCAAGGCCGACGACGCCGCCCGGCTCACGGCGCGCAGCGATCCGGCGGCGGTGGGGGCCTACGTCGGCGCCGTGCTGGCCCAGGACCTGCGCCCGCGCCTGCCGGCGATTGCCGCCCCGGTGCTGCTGCTGGCCCCCTGGTACGCGCCGGATGCCGGCGACGGGGGGATGACCGCGGGCGACAAGCTCGCGTATTATCGGGAACTGATGACGGGGACCCGGCTGCTGGAAGTGGCGCCCATCGCCAACGCCCGCCACTTCGCCATGATCGACCAGCCGCAAGCTTTTAACGACGCGCTGCGCCAGTTTTTGAAAACGCTTTGAACACCCTTTGAGGAGCTTTGCCATGCCCAAGCTGTCCCACTGGATCGGCCAATACTTGATCGCCGTCCTCTCGATGTTCGTGCTGCTGCTCGTCATCGACCTGCTGCGCGGCGAACTGCTGGAGCGGGCCTGGCCCTCGGCCCTCGCCTGGGCCGCGGTAGCGTCCGCCATCTTCGTCGGGTCGCGTTACCGCAACATGCGGCGCGGCATCGAGTGTGGTGTATGTAACATGCTCGACAAAAAATAAGCCCGCTTTCTCCTTGATGGAACCGGACTCCGGCAGCACCGGCACGCGCTAAGCTCGCGTGTTATTCACGGTGCATTTGTTAAGAATATAAGATTCTGCTTGACAAGCATTATGCAAAGAATATTCTTACAGACAAGTGAACGATGCAGCTCCACGAGAGACGCACGATTCGCCCGGTAGTCCGTTTCACCCATCTTGGAGGATGAATATGTCGTTGAAGACAGGGCCAAACACGGCCCGCAGGACCGTACTGGGCGCGATCGCGTCCAGCCCGCTGTGGATGCAAAGCGCCTGGGCCGCTTCCCAGTCCCTGAAGATCTCGCACCAGTTCCCCGCCGGCAGCATCATGGAAGGCGACTTCCGCGACCGCCTGTGCCGCATGTTCGCGGCCAACGTCGAAAAGCGCACCCGCGGCGCGCTCAAATTTTCGATCTATGCCAACTCGTCGCTGATGGCGCCGAACGCCCAGTTCGGGGCGCTGCGCAAGGGCGGGCTGGACCTCGCCCTGGTGCCGCTGTCCTATGCGGCCAGCGAATCCCCCGAAGCGAACATCGGCCTGATGCCGGGCCTGGTGACGTCCTACGCCCAGGGCTATGGCTGGAAGAATGCCGACGTCGGCAAGGAGCTGACCCGCATCCTCGCCGACCAGGGCCTGGTCATCGTCAGCTGGATCTGGCAGGCCGGCGGCGTCGCCTCGCGCGGCACGCCCATCCTGGCGCCGGAGGACGTGCAGGGCCTGAAGGTACGTGGCGGCTCGCGCGAGATGGACCTGATCCTGCAGCAGGCCGGCGGCACCGTGGTCAACATGCCGTCCAATGAAATCCACCGCGCCATGAAGAGCGGTGCCCTCGACGCGGCGTTTACCTCATCGACCTCGCTGATGTCCTTCCGCCTGCAAGAAGTGTCGCGCGCCCTGACCTCGCCGCGCGGCGGCGGCTACTGGTTCATGCTCGAGCCGCTGCTGATGTCGAAGACCAAGTTCGACCGCCTGAGCCGCGACCAGCAGGCCGCGGTGATGGCGGTCGGCGCGGATCTGGAACAGTTCGCGCTGCGCATGGCGCGGGCCGACGACGCGGCAGTGGCGAGCGTGTACGCCCGCAGCGGCGCGCGCGTGGCCGAGATGGATGCGGCGGCGCTGGCGAAATGGCGCGACATGGCGCGCACCAGCGCCTGGGCCGATTTCAGCGGGCGCAGCGACAACTGCGCGAAGCTGCTGGCCCTGGCCGAGAAGTCGCTCGCGGCGATATAAGGTAGGGTGGACGGCTCCACCCGATGCCGGATTGTTGCCGGCGTGTGCGCCGTCCACGCGTTCAACCAGCCCTCGATACTTCGCGCATGTGCTGGCGATGGTTGGACGGGTGGACGGCACAGCCGTCCACCCTACGATTCTTACCCGCCCGTCACCGGCGGGAAGAACGCCACTTCCCCACCTTCCTTGATCTCCGTCTCCGGATCGCACATCACGTGGTTGAAGGCCATGCGCAGCGCGCGCTCCGGCCCGAGGGCTTCGCGCCACGCTCCGCCGCGTTCGGCCAGGTGCGCGCGCACCCCGCCCACCGTGTTGACGCCAGCCGGCAGCTCGATGCGTTCGTTCGAGACGCCCAGGGCCTCGCGCACGGAGGCAAAAAATCGCAGTTCGATGTGCATGGGTTCAGTGCTGCAGTTCGGTGAAGGGAATGAAGCGCACCAGGTCGCCTTCGCGGATGATGCGCCCAGGCGGATTGTCGATCAGGCCTTCGCCCCAGACCGTGGAGGTGAGCACGCCCGAGCCCTGGTTCGGGAACAAATCCAGCCCCCCGCCGGCGTTCACCCGCGCGCGCAGGAATTCGTTGCGGCGGTCGGCCTTGGGCAGGCTGAAGTCGGCCCGCAACTGCCAGCCACGCGGCTCGACCGGTCCGTTCACGCCCTGCAAGCGCAGGATGAACGGCCGCACGAAGAGCAGGAAGGTAATGAAGCTCGAGACCGGGTTGCCGGGCAGGCCGAGGAAGAATGCGGACTCGCTTGCCGTGCCCCGGCGTACCTCGCCGAAGGCCAGCGGCTTGCCAGGCTTGACCGCGATCTGCCACATGTTCAGCTGCCCTTCCGCTTCGACCGCCGGCTTGATGTGGTCTTCCTCGCCGACCGAAACGCCGCCCGAGGTGATGATCAGGTCGTGCTCGCGGGCCGCTTCGCGCAGGGTGGCGCGGGTGGCCTCCAGCGAATCGGGAACGATGCCGAAATCGGTGATGAGGCAGCCGAAGTTCTCCAGCAGTCCGCGCAGGGTGAAACGGTTCGAATTGTAGATGGCGCCCGGCGCGAGCTGCCCGCCCGGGGCTTCGCCCGGCATGGTCAGTTCGTCGCCGGTGAAGAACACGGCCACGCGCAGGCGGCGGCGCACAGGCAAACTGGCCAGCCCCACCGAGGCGGCCAGTCCCAGCTCCTGGCTGCGCAGGCGCGTGCCGGCGGGCAGGATGGTCGCCCCGGCCTGGATGTCCTCGCCGGCGCGGCGGATCCACTCGCCGCTCTTGGGCACGTGGCGGATCGTGACCATGTCGCCCTGGGCCTCGGTCTGCTCCTGCATGACGACGGCGTCCGCGCCCTCGGGAATCAGGGCGCCCGTGAAGATGCGCGCGGCGGTGCCCGGCTCGAGCGGCTGGCCGACGGTGCCGGCCGGGATGCGCTGCGCCACGCGCAGGCTCGCCTCGCCGCTGATGCAGTCCAGCGCGCGCACCGCATAGCCGTCCATCTGGGTATTGTCGTGCGAGGGGACGGCGATGGTCGAGGCTACGTCGGATGCGAGCACGCGGCCGTTCGCTTCCAGCGTCGGCACCTGCTCGACCTCGTTCACCTGCCGCGCCGCCGCCAGCAGGGTGTCGAGCGCCTCGCGCACCGACAGCATCGGGCGCGCAGCCGCATTGTCCTTGGTTGCGCCCATGGTCACAGTCCGGTATGCGCCGCGATGAAGGCCTTCATCTCGTCCACGTTCGGCTGCATGACCACGAAGCGCTGGGGCAGCGTCTCGATTTCCTCGAAGCCGGCAGGACGTTCGGCATCCATGCCCAGCGCTTCCAGGATGGTCTCGTTGAACTTCGCGGCCAGCGCCGTCTCCAGCACGATCATCGTCACGCCCGGCGTCATGTGTTCGCGCGCCACCTTCAGGCCGTCAGCGGTGTGGGTGTCGATCGTGATGCCGTAGTCATCGAAGGCCATGCGGATCGTGTCGAGGCGATCGGCATGGGTCGATTTCCCGGAGACGAAACCGTATTCGCCGACGCGCTTGAACTCGTCGCCGTCCGAACCCGGCTTGCCCGACAGGTCGAAGCCGCCGTGCGTGTCCACCTTGCGGAACAGCGCGTGGGTGCGCTCGCTGTCGCGGCCGACCAGGTCGTAGATGAAGCGCTCGAAGTTCGAGGCCTTCGAGATGTCCATCGATGGGCTGCTGGTGTGGTAGGTCTCGGCGGACTTGCGCACGCGGTAGACGCCGGTGCGGAAGAATTCGTCGAGCACGTCGTTCTCGTTGGTGGCCACCACCAGTTTGTCGATCGGCAGGCCCATCATGCGGGCGATGTGGCCGGCGCAGATGTTCCCGAAGTTCCCCGACGGGACCGTGAACGAGACCTTCTGCTCGTTGCCGGTCGTGGCCGCGAGGTAGCCGCGGAAGTAGTACACGACCTGGGCCACCACGCGCGCCCAGTTGATCGAATTGACGGTGCCGATCTTGTGGCGCGCCTTGAACGACAGGTCGTTCGAGACGGCCTTGACCAGGTCCTGGCAGTCGTCGAACACGCCGTCGACTGCGATGTTGAAGATGTTCGGGTCTTGCAGGCTGAACATCTGGGCGGCCTGGAAAGGGCTCATTTTCCCGCTCGGCGAGAGCATGAAGACGCGCACCCCGCGCTTGCCGCGCATCGCGTACTCGGCGGCGCTGCCGGTGTCGCCCGAGGTGGCGCCGAAGATGTTCAGCTCGTCCTCGTTCTTCGCCAGCGCGTACTCGAACAGGTTGCCGAGCAGCTGCATGGCCATGTCCTTGAAGGCCAGCGTCGGGCCGTTCGACAGCGCCTGCAGCACCAGCTTATTTCCGCCCTCCTTCTCCAGTATCCGCAGCGGGGTGATCTCCGCCGGGTTCTCGCCTGCGCGCGCATTGCGGTAGACCTCTGGGGTGTAGGTCTTCGCGGTCAGCGCCTTCAGGTCCGCGTCCGGAATGTCGGTCGCAAACTTGCGCAGGATTTCATAGGCCAGTTCGGCGTATGACAGGCCGCGCCAGGCGTTCAGTTCTTCAGGGGAGACCCGCGGGTACTCGGCCGGCATGAACAGGCCGCCGTCCGGGGCCAGGCCGCCGAGCAGGATGGTGGAGAAGGTTTCCGGATTGCGGGAAGCGGACGCGCTCGTTGCGCGGGTGGAGACGTATTGCATACAGTTCGATGATCCGTTGGGCACGCGTTGATTCTTTTATTATAGTGCGGGCCGAAGAATCGTGTCTGTATGGTGGAGTTCTAAGCTTATGCCATACCGGGATGTAGGGTGGACTCCCGAGTCCACGCGTTTCGGCGCTTGCTCAGGGGCGGCGTGTCCCGATGTGCAAACGCCGCCGACGCGTGGAGTTGTCATTGATGCCCCCGGCATCAATGACAACTCCACCCTACGAAATCAGCAAGCCGCGTGATTCACCGTCACCACGTGAATCGCCAGCCCGCCCAGCGAGGTCTCCTTGTACTTCACCTGCATGTCCGCTCCGGTCTGGCGCATCGTCTCGATGACGTTGTCGAGGCTGACGAAGTGGGTGCCGTCGCCCTTGAGTGCCAGCGAGGCGGCGGTGATGGCCTTGATCGCGCCCATGCCGTTGCGCTCGATGCATGGGATCTGCACCAGGCCGCCGATCGGGTCGCAGGTCATGCCGAGGTGGTGCTCGATGCCGATTTCGGCGGCGTTCTCGATCTGCTCGTTGCTGCCGCCGAGTGCCGCCACCAGGCCGGCCGCGGCCATCGCGCAGGCTACGCCCACCTCCCCTTGGCAGCCCACTTCGGCGCCGGAAATCGAGGCGTTCTTCTTGCACAGCATGCCGATCGCGGCGGAGCTCAGCAGGAAGTCGCGGATGCCCTTGACGGCATCAAGCGGACGGCAATCCTCCGCGTAATAGCGCAGCACCGCCGGGATGATGCCCGCCGCGCCGTTGGTCGGCGCCGTGACCACCCGCCCGCCCGCGGCGTTTTCCTCGTTGACCGCCATCGCGTACAGCGTGACCTGGTGGGTCGAGTCGTGCGGCAGTTCGTTGACGCGCTTGCCCTCGACGCAGTGGGCCTGCTTCCACAGCTTGGCCGCGCGCCGCTTGACGTTCAGGCCGCCCGGGAGCTGGCCTTCGGTCACCAGACCGTGCGCGATACAGTCGCGCATCACGTGCCAGATATTGTCCAGGCCGGCGTCGAGTTCCGCTTCGCCCATGCGCGCCAGTTCGTTCGCGCGCAGCATGTGCGGGATCGACAGGCCGTGCTCGCGGCCCTGGGCCAGCAGCTCGGCCATGGTGCTGAACGGGAAAGGCACCGCCACGCTCGGCGCTTCCTGCGGGCGCTGGGCTTCGCCCGCGGCCGTGATGAAACCGCCGCCGACCGAGTAGAAGATGCGCTCGATGACGCTGCCGTCCCGCAGCTGCAACACGAAGCGCATGCCGTTCGGGTGCTCGGGCAGGCTCGAGGCCTTGTGCCAAACCAGCCCGGTGCGGGTCGTGAACGGCACCTCTTTCGTACCCAGCAGGCGCAGCACGCCATCGAGTTCGGCTTCGGCCAGCTTGTCCTCGACGCTGTCGGGATCGATGGTCTGCGGGGTCTCCCCCATCAGGCCGAGGATCACCGCCTTGTCGGTCGCGTGGCCGACGCCGGTCAGCGCCAGCGAGCCATACAGGTGGGCTTCGACGCCCACCGCTTCGTCGAGCGGGCCGCATTCGAGCAGGAAGCGGCGCGCCGCCACCATCGGGCCCACGGTGTGCGAGCTCGATGGTCCGATACCGATCTTGAAAAGATCAAAAACACTCATGTCCATTGAAGGATTGTCTCCGAATTCATTATTTTTATGGTGATGCCGGGCTTAAGAGCGCCTAACAAAACCTCCATAGCTGCGTTGCAGCGCCTCGCCGTACAGTCGTACTGTCTTCGGCGCTGCGTCGGGCGGCCGCATCCCTTGCTCTGAAGGTTTTGTTAGGCGCTCTGAGCCCGGTTGGGCAGAGCTTATGCGGCAGCGCGGATGTCGATGTTTTCCAGCATGCTGGCCACCATCTCGTCGGTGCCGACGCGCGCCTTCCAGCCCCAGTCGGCGCCGGCCTGGCTGTCGTCCAAGCTCTTCGGCCAGCTGTCGGCGATGGCCTGGCGGCTGTCCGGCTTGTAGGCGATCTCGAACGCCGGCACGGCGCGCTGGATCGCGGCGGCCAGTTCGCGCGGGTTGAACGAGACGCCGGCGACGTTGTACGAGGAGCGGATCTTCACCTGCTCGCTTGGTGCGTCCATCAGCTCGATGGTGGCGCGGATCGCGTCCGGCATGTAGATCATCGGCAGCGTGGTCTCCGGGCCGAGGAAGCACTCGTAGGTCTCGCCCTTCAGGGCCGCGTGGAAGATCGCGATCGCGTAGTCGGTGGTGCCGCCGCCCGGTGGCGACTTGTAGCTGATGATGCCCGGGTAGCGGATGCTGCGCACGTCGACGCCGTACTTGGTGTGGTAGTACTCGCACAGGCGCTCGCCGGCCAGCTTGCTGATGCCGTAGATCGTGGTCGGGTCCATCACCGTGTACTGCGGCGTATTTTCCTGCGGCGTGTTCGGGCCGAAGGCGGCGATCGAGGACGGCCAGAACACCTTCAGCGGCTTGCCCGCTTCCAGGCGCTCGCGCGCAACTTCGAGGATGTTCAGGAGGCCATCCATGTTCAAGGTCCAGGCCTTCAGCGGCGCCTTTTCGCCGGTGGCCGACAGCAGCGCGGCCAACTGGTAGACCTGGGTGACGCCTTCGTCGGCAATCACGGCGGCCAGCCGGTCCTTGTCGAGCACGTCGAGCTGGGCGTAGCGCGCCGCGCCGTAGAGGTTGTTCGTGCCGATGTCGGTGGCGAGCACATTGTCCGCGCCGTGTTGTTCTGCGAGTGCGGAGACCAGCTCGCTGCCGATCTGGCCGTTGGCGCCGATGATGAGGATGCGTTCCATGTATTTCCCGTTCCTTGGTGCTGAGACTGATTAGTTGTTCTTGATAATGCCCAGCTCGCGCCCGGCCTGCTCGAAGGCGGCCAGCACGGTGTCGAGCTGCTCGCGGGTATGCGCCGCCGACAGCTGCACGCGCACGCGCGCCTGCCCCATCGGCACCACCGGGTAGAAGAAGCCCGACAGCAGCACGCCCAGTTCGAACATGCGGGCCGCGAATTTCTGCGCCACCGGCGCGTCGAACAGCATCACCGGCACCACCGGGTGGGTGCCCGGCTTGATGGTGAAGCCGATGCGCTCGATCTCCTTGCGGAAGTAGGCGGTGTTTTCCATCAGGCGGTCGCGCAGCTCGGTCGACTTCGAGATCCGCTCCAGCACCGACAGCGAGGCGCCGGCGATCATCGGCGCCAGGGTGTTCGAGAACAGGTAGGGACGCGACTTCTGGCGCAGGGTCTCGATGACTTCCTTGCGGCCCGAGGTGAAACCGCCCATCGCGCCGCCCAGGGCCTTGCCCAGGGTACCGGTGATGATGTCGATCTTGCCGATCACGCCGCAGTGCTCGTGGGTGCCGCGGCCGGTCGCGCCCATGAAGCCGGAGGCGTGCGATTCGTCGATCATGGTCAGGGCGCCGTATTGTTCGGCCAGTGCCACGATCTTGTCGAGCTGCGCGATGGTGCCGTCCATCGAGAACACGCCGTCGGTGACGATGATCTTGTGGCGCTTGCCGGCAGCCGTGGCGTCCTGCAGCTGCTTCTCGAGGTCGGCCATGTCGTTGTTGGCATAGCGGTAGCGCGCCGCCTTGCACAGGCGGACGCCGTCGATGATCGAGGCGTGGTTCAGGGCGTCCGAGATGATGGCGTCGTTCTCGTCGAACAGCGGCTCGAACACGCCGCCGTTGGCGTCGAAAGCCGCCGCGTACAGAATTGTGTCTTCGGTGCCGAGGAAGTTCGACAGCGCCTGCTCGAGTTCCTTGTGCACGGTCTGGGTGCCGCAGATGAAGCGCACCGAGGACAGGCCGTAGCCGTACTTCGCCAGCGCGGCTTCGGCCGCCTTCTGGGTCTCGACGTCGCCCGACAGGCCGAGGTAGTTGTTGGCGCACATATTGATCAGGGTGCGGCCGTCGTCGGATTGCACCTGCGCGCCCTGGCGCGAGGCAAGCACGCGCTCCGGCTTGAACAGGCCCTGCTCGCGCAGGTTGGAGAGGTTCTGCTGCAGACCGGTGTAAAACGCGTTCTTCGCTTGTTCGCTCATGGTCGTTCCCTGATTCCCTATAAGTGATTGCCGCCTTGACCCTGGAAGCCGGTATGCTGTACCGTTCCCGGATCGCTGTACGTTTTTCGGTGCCTCGTCGCGTTTTCGCTATCTCGAACCGAAATTCAATATAATGAATATTACGCCGACCTGCTGAACTTGGCAAGGCACGGCTGTCCAAACATTTACCAGGCTGTCTCGACGATGAAAACCGTGGTCACCACCAATAACGCCCCGCCCGAAGTCGGCGCCACCCTGCAACGCCTGCGCCTGGCGCGCGGCCTGACGCTGGAAGACCTGTCGCGCATCGCCGGCGTGTCGAAATCGATGCTGTCGCAGATCGAGCGCGAAAAGGCCAATCCTACCATCGCCATCACCTGGCGTCTGGCCAATGCGCTCGGGGTGCAGATCGGCGAACTGCTGGCCTCGGAAACGCGTGACGTCGAGTCGATTCGGGTACTCGACGCGCACGAGACGCCGACCCTGCCGGGCACGCATGCCGGTTACACCCTGCGCATCCTGGGGCCGATGGAGCTGGCGGGACAATACGAATGGTACGAGCTGACGCTGGCGCCTGGCGGCGCATTGGCCTCGCAGGCGCACGATCCGGGGACCAAGGAGCACCTCACCGTGCTGAACGGGTCGCTGGAGGTGGAAGTCGGGCTGGAGAAGCGCAAGGTCAAGGCCGGGGGGACGGCGCGGTATGCGGCGGACCAGGATCATGTGCTCAGGAATGCGGGGAAGACGGAGGCCAAAGCGCTCTTGGTGGTTGTGCACCGGTAGTGGTTGTTCGCTGGCGTTGTCTCGATGCCGGCTCTGCAACGCGTGGAGTCGGGGACTCCACCCTACGCATCGCGCCAGATGTAGGGTGGAGTCCTGACTCCACGCGTTACACCGGTTGAGCGGCCGCCGACGCCAGGCAAAGGCAAAAAAACGGGCCGGTCGGATCGCAAAGATCCGCCGGCCCGTTTCATTTACCTGCTGCTACCCTTACTTGCTGGCCACCGTCGCCGGCTCGTTCATCTTCAGCGCACGGCTCAGGAAGCCCCAGCGGTCCGCCACTTCCTCGATCTGCTTCGCGGTCGGCTTGCCGGCGCCGTGGCCGGCCTTGGTGTCGATGCGGATCAGGACCGGGTTGCAGCCGGCTTGCGCGGACTGGGCGGCCGCGGCGAACTTGAAGCTGTGCGCCGGGACGACGCGGTCGTCGTGGTCGGCGGTGGTGACCATGGTCGCCGGGTAGCTGGTGCCGGCTTTCAGGTTGTGCAGCGGCGAGTACTTGACCAGGGCCTTGAACTCGTCCGGGTTGTCCGCCGAACCGTAGTCCGAGGTCCAGGCCCAGCCGATGGTGAACTTGTGGAAGCGCAGCATGTCCATCACGCCGACCATGGGGATGGCCGCGCCGAACAGGTCCGGACGCTGGGTCATCGCCGCGCCGACCAGCAGGCCGCCGTTGCTGCCGCCGCCGATCGCCAGTTTCGACGGCGAGGTCACCTTGTTCGCCACCAGCCACTCGGCCGCGCCGATGAAGTCGTCGAACACGTTCTGCTTCTGCAGCTTGGTGCCGGCCTGGTGCCAGGCTTCGCCGTATTCGCCGCCGCCGCGCAGGTTGGCCACGACGTAGACGCCGCCCATTTCCATCCAGGCCAGGTTGGCCGGCGAGAAGCCCGGGGTCATCGAGATGTTGAAGCCGCCGTAGCCGTACAGGTAGGTCGGGTTGCTGCCGTCGAGTTTCAGGCCCTTCTTCGAGACGATGAACATCGGGACCCTGGTGCCATCCTTCGAAGTGAAGAACTGCTGGCGCGTCTCGTAGTCGGCCGGGTTGAAGTCAACCTTCGGTTGGCGGAACACGGTGCTCTGGCCGGTCTTCAGGTTCAGGCGGTAGATCGTGGTCGGGGTGGTGAAGCCGGTGAAGGAGTAGAAAGTCTCGGCTTCGCCCCGCTTGCCCGACAGGCCGCCCACCTTGCCGATGCCCGGCAAGGCGATTTCGCGTACCTGCTTGCCCTTGAGGTCGTGCACGCGCACCACGCTGCGCGCATCCTTCAGGTATTCGAGCACCAGCTGGTTGTTGATGATGTCGGCGCCGGCCAGGGTGTCGGCGGTTTCGGCGACGATTTCCTTCCAGTTCGATTCAGCCGGTTTGCTGACGTCGATCGCGACGATGCGCTTTTTCGGCGCCTTGCGGTCGGTGCTGGCGTAGAACACGGTGCCGACGTTGTCGATGAACTCGTAACCGGCGTCGAAGTTGTCGACCAGGTCGACCACTTTCGAATCGGGCTTGCTCAGGTCCTTGTACGAGATGCGGTACTTCGGCGCGGTGCCCTTGGTGGTGGTGATGAGCAGGTAGCGGCCGTCGTCGGTCGTCTGGCCGCCGAAGCCCCATTCCTTCTGGTCCGGACGGTCGTAGACCAGGATGTCGGCGCTCTGCGGCGTGCCGATCTTGTGGTAGTAGAGCTTCTGGAAGTAGTTCACGTCGGCCAGCTTGGTGGCTTCCTTCGGCTCGTCGTAGCGGCTGTAGAAGAAGCCCTTGCCGTCTTTGGTCCAGGCCGTGTTCGAGAACTTGACGAACTTGACGTGGTCCTCGAGGTCCTTGCCGCTCTCGATGTCACGCACGCGGATCTCGTTCCAGTCCGAGCCCGAGGCCGCGGTGGCGTAGGCCAGCAGCTTGCCGTCCGGGCTGACTTCGGCGCCGGCCAGGGCGACCGTACCGTCGGCGGCCAGCTTGTTCGGGTCGAGCAGCATGCGCGGCTCGTCGCCCAGGTTCTTCAGCGTGTACAGCACCGACTGGTTCTGCAGGCCGTCGTTACGGGTGTAGAAGTAGCGGCCGCCGTCTTTCGAGGGCACCGAGTAGCGCTCGTAGTTCCAGAGTTTGGTCAGGCGCTGGCGGATCGCCTCGCGCTGCGGGATCTGGCCCAGGTAGCCCTGGGTCACCGCGTTCTGGGCGTCGACCCATTGCTTGGTCTCGGCGCTGTTGGCGTCTTCCAGCCAGCGGTAGGGATCGGCCACCGTCGTGCCGTGGTAGTTGTCGGTCTGGGCGACCTTCTGGGTGACCGGGTAGGTCACTTGCGAACTCGTCGTGCA
This sequence comes from Massilia sp. SYSU DXS3249, assembly GCF_053668055.1. NCBI lineage: Bacteria > Pseudomonadati > Pseudomonadota > Betaproteobacteria > Burkholderiales > Oxalobacteraceae > Massilia > Massilia sp. SYSU DXS3249. The sequence goes on from NZ_JBSIPX010000013.1 coordinate 84,094, forward strand.
CGCGCTTGGGGTGGCAGCGTGTGCGGCGCCGAAAGCCGCCATCAGGGCGACGGCGAGCGTTGCATGTCTCATGTGCATATTGTTCTCTACAGGAGTCGTGGTGGGCGAAATGTGCCGAGGGGCATCATAGCGCGAAACTCGGCGGGAGGCGATATGTTGGCGGATGCGGCATTGCGTACCCGGCAGGCATGGACGCGTGTGATCGACCGTACCTCGGCAAGGCGGTAGGGTGTGCGGCTATACTCGTGAGGCGGCAGGCACGCGGCTTCAACGCCGCGCACGCGTTCAACGGGCATGTGAGACGACGCGAGGCATCTTGAGCCGGTTGAACGCGTGGGCGGCGTTCAGGCAGCGGGCTGCGCAATCGCCCGGGTAGAGCCGCACACCCTACGGTGCTACGGTGCGCGCATTGCGTTACTGCGCTGGCCGCTGGGGCAGCACGTCGCGGTGGCTCATCCGCCACTTGTGCGACAGGTCGAGCGCCCAGCCGATTTCGGAGGGGCTCAGGCGGCGGGCGACGATGGTCTTGTTGACGTTGGCGGTGGCGTCGCCGCCCTCGGCCGCGAGCAGCATCCACATGTAGGCGCGGACCGGGTCGCGCGCGACGCCGAGCCCGCTGCCATACATGCCGCCGAGGTTGTACTGGGCAAGCGCGTGGCCCTGTTCGGCAGCCTGCTCGTACCAGTAGACGGCGGCGCGGTCGTCCTGTTCGACGCCCTGGCCGCTGGCGTACATCACGCCCAGGTTGTTCTGGGCGCTGGCGTCGCCCTGCTCGGCGGCGAGGCGGTACCAGTGGGCGGCGCGGACGTCGTCCTTTTCGACGCCCTGGCCGTTGGCATAGATGACGCCGAGGCTGAACTGGGCGTTCGCGGCACCCTGCTCGGCCGCGCGCCGGTACCACTCGAAGGCCTGCTCGGGGTCGGGCGCGGTGCCGCGGCCGTGGGCATACATGTTCGCCAGGTTGTACTGGGCGCCGGCGTGGCCCTGCCCGGCCGCGCGCAGGTACCAGTCGAGGGCACGCGCCTCGTCGCGCTCGCCGGTGGTGCTCGCACGGCCGTTGGCGAACATGGTCCCGAGCCGGAACTGGGCCTCGCTGTCTCCGTGGCCGGCGGCGCGTTGCAGCCAGGCGCAGGCGCGGCGCGGGTCGGCGCGCACGCCCTGCCCCTCGTCGTAGGCGATGCCGAGTTCGCGCTGGGCGCCGCGTTCGCCGGCGGCGGCGGCCTTGCGCAGCCAGTACAGCGCCTGCTGGTCGCTGGCCTCGACGCCCTGGCCGCGCTTGTACATCAGGCCCAGGTTCAGCTGGGCCGCCGCGTCGCCCTGCAGGGCCGCCTTGCGGAACCAGGCCATGGCCAGCGGATAGTTGATGGCGGCGCCGTTTCCGTACAGGTAGCATTCGCCAAGCTGGTTCTGGGCTCCGGCCATGCCCTGCTCGGCCGCCCGGTAATACCAGGAGAGCGCGCGCTCGGGGTCGACGGCCACGCCGCGGCCCTCGCGGCACATGTGGCCGAGGTTCTGCTGGGCCGAGGCGTCGCCCTGCTCGGCGGCGCGGCGGAACCAGCGCGCCGCTTCGTGGTCGCAGCGCTGCACGCCACGCCCGTGGTAATACATGGCGCCAAGGTGGTTCTGGGCGAAGGCCAGGCCCTGTAGCGCCGCCATGCGCAGCCAGCGCACGGCCAGCGCATCGTCGCGCGGCACGCCGTTACCCTTCTTGTACATCAGGCCGAGGTTGAACTGCGCGTAGGCGTTGCCGCGCTCGGCCGCCTCGCGGAACCACATGAAGGTCTGCTGGCTCTCGTTCTGGAGCTTCTGGCGGTTCATGCCCTTCTCCCGGTTTTACGCTGGCAGCCGAAACGATTACAGCGCCACTGCGGGCGCCGCACTGGCGGCCGCTGAGCTGGCGACCGCTGATCTGGTGGTCACAAGTCAGGCGGCCTCATAAGTATTAACAAAATTCTAATGAAAAGCATGCCCTGCGGGTTTGACTGCGCGCAATCGTGCAGGCGTGCGCCCCATGAAAAAACCCGCCGGGCGCGGCGGGTTTGTTGAGGCAGAGACTGCGCGTGGCGGACTAGAGCGCGTTACGCTCGGCCGCGTACTTGCCGAGGTAGCCGTGGACCTTGGCCGCGGCCAGCTTGTTCACCGAGACGAGCAGGCTCGGGCAGACCTGGGCCAGGCCATACGAGGAACCGAGGTGGCGCCCGATGTGGATCAGGACTTCGGCCGCGACTTCGGCGTCGGCCTCGGCGCGGTGGGCCGCGCTGCGGAAGGCGATGCCGAGCTGGCGCGAGAGCTGGCCCAGCTTGTAGCTCGGCATGCCAGGGAAGACGCGGCGCGACAGCTTCAGCGAGCAGACCAGGCTCTCGTGGCCGCAGGTGCGCCCCAGGCGTTCGCTCTCGGCGAGCAGGAATTTTTCGTCGAAGCTGGCGTTGTGGGCCGACAGCGTGTCGCCGCCGATGAAGTCGAGCAGCTCCGGCACCACGGTGCGCGCCGGCGGCGCCGAATCGACCATCTCCTGGGTGATGCCTGTGAGGCCCGTGATGAAGGCCGGGATGCGCGCGTTGCAGTTGACCAGCGAGACGTAGCGCTCGGTTACGCGCCCGCCGACGATGCGCAGGGCCGCCACTTCGGTGATGCGGTCGCCCATCGCCGGGGACAGGCCCGTGGTCTCGAAGTCGAGCATCACGATCGGTCGTTCAAAGATACTCATGGGATCCTTTCAGGATGTCCGGCCGCTCCCGCGACCATGGAGTCTTGCGTAGAACTTTTAGCGGAATTTGCGCAGCGCGTCCAGCGCCAGCCCCGCGCCGATGCTGCCGAACAGGTCGCCCTCGACCTTGCGCGCCCCGGGCACCAGGGCGCCCACCCGCTCGCGCAGCAGGCCCACGCCGCTCGAGCCGCCGGTGAAGAACACGGTGTCGACCGCGCCCGGTGCCACGCCGGCATCAAGCAGCAGGCGCAGCACGGTGGCGTCGATGCTGTCGAGCAGCTGGACGATGGCCGCCTCGAAGGTGGCGCGTTCGACCAGCAGGTTTTCCGGCGGCGACAGGCGATCCAGCTCGAGGGTGACGGCGTCCTGCGAGGAAAGTCCGATCTTGGCGCCCTCGACCTGCATCGCCAACCAGTGGCCGGCGCGTTCGTCGATCAGGTGCTTCAGGCGCGCCAGCTTGGCCGGCTCGCGCGCATCCCTCACCAGCTCGTCCAGCTGGCCGATGCTCTTGCGGGTATAGGCCTGGTTGATCGTGTGCCAGGTCGCCAGGTTGAAGTAATAGCTCGACGGGATTTCGGCGCCCGAACGCAAAGTACTCTGATAACCGAGCAGCGGCATCACCGACGCCAGGCTCAGGTACTTGTCGAAGTCGGTGCCGCCGATGTGCACGCCGCCGGTGGCGAGGATGTCCTCGCGCCGTTCAAGCTTGCCGGCGCGGCCCGGTCCCAGGCGCACCAGCGAAAAGTCCGAGGTACCGCCGCCGATGTCGGCGATCAGCACCAGTTCCTCGCGGTCGATCTGGGATTCGTAGTCGAAGGCGGCGGCGATCGGCTCGTACTGGAAGGCCACTTCGCGGAAGCCCACGCTGCGCGCGACCTCGGCCAGCGTGTCCTGGGCCAGCTGGTCGGCGGCCGGATTGTCGTCGATGAAGAAGACCGGGCGGCCGAACACGGCGTGCTCGAAGGGGCGGCCGGCCTGCTGCTCGGCGCGGCGCTTGACCTCGCCGATGAACTGGGCCAGCAGCAGGCGGAAAGGCAGCGCGCGGCCGGCGACCTCGGTCTGGCCGTCCATCAGGCTGGTGCCGAGCAGGCTTTTCAGGGAGCGCATCAGGCGCCCCTCGTAGCCGGCCAGGTAGTCGGCCAGCGCCGCGCGGCCGTAGCGCACTTCCTCGTCGTCGGCGTTGAAGAAAACGACCGACGGCAGGGTCGGTTTGCCGTCCTCGAGGGCCAGCAGGGAGCTGGCTGCGGAAGGCGCTGCCGGATGGGCATCCGGCCCGATCCAGCCAACCGTGGAATTCGACGTACCGAAGTCGACGCCGCAAGCGTTCGTCATGTGTTCCTTTGCCCTGGGGGCGCGCTCAGAAGGGGCGGTATTTTAGCAGAATCTTTACCAGAAACCCCTTTCCAACGCGAATGCAAAACCAGGACGTTGCGCGCCCGTCACGCGCGGCAGATCACCCTTGCCTTGGCTATACTGGCTGTTACCCACCCTGGATGCCTGTTCGCCACCATGACGCACTACTGGGTCCTCAAACGCAATTGCTCCCTGACGCCGCGCCAGTCGGGCGCCGTCTACGCCCTGCTCTGCACGGCTTCCTTCGCCATCGCCACCGTCTTCCTGCTGCAAGGCATCTGGATGGTGCTCGCCTTTACCCTGGTCGAAATGCTCGCCGTCGGCCTGGCCCTGCTGCACTACGCCCGCCATGCGCTCGACGTGGAACGCATCGCCCTGCTCGACGGCTGCCTGGTGGTCGAGCGCATCGATGCCGGCCGCCGCGAGGAAATCCGGCTCGACCCGATCCGCCTGCGCGTCCTCGGCCCGGCGCCGCGCGTCCAGAAGCTGATCCGGCTCGAATCGCGCGACGTGAGCGTGGAAATCGGCCGCTATGTCTCGGAACCGGTGCGCGCCCAGGTCGCCCACGAATTGAACCGGGCCCTGCGCTCGCATCCGGCCCGCTTGCGCCCTTGAAAATGTTGTCTTCCATGTAAGTTTCTTCTTACATTGACACGGCGACACAACCGATAGGGCTTTTCTATGCCCCCTTGCATAATCCTCTATTAAGAACAGAGCCGTGCGGCCGTGCGCAGGGCAAACAGAGGGAAGATGCAATGAGTCACAGTCTGCAAGGTTTTGCCATCGTCACGCACGGCGGCGCTGGCGAAGCGCTGGAATTGACCGACGGCGCCGAACTCGCCGCCCGCCGCGGCCGCGCGAAGATGCTGGAAACCGGCGATGCCGTCGACGCCGCGATCGCCGCCGTGCTCGCGCTCGAGGAAGACGAGCGTTTCAACGCCGGCACCGGCTCGGCGCTCTGCCTGGACGGCGCCACCATCGAGATGGACGCCTCGATCATGGACACCCGCGGCCGCCTCGGCGCCGTGGCCGGCGTGCGCGACGTGCGCAACCCCATCCTGCTGGCGCGCGCCGTGGCCGACACGCCGCACGTGCTGCTGTCCGGCGAAGGCGCCGACCGTCTGGCGCGCTCGCTCGGGCTCGAACCCTCCCGGCCGATCGGCGCCAGGCAGCGCGAGAAGCACGCGCAGGTGCTGAAGGAACTGGCCGGATCGGTGCCGATGATGCCCGGTATCGACAACCGCATGTTCGAGCGCTTCTGGAACTACAAGACACCCCTGCGGCTGCCGCCGAGCGCGTCCCACGACACGGTCGGCGCCGTCGTGCGCGGCCCGGACGGCCATTTCGCCGTCGCCGGCTCGACCGGCGGCTCGGCGCCCTCGCTGCTGGGCCGCGTCGGAGACACCCCGCTCATCGGCTGCGGCTTCTACGCCGGCCCGCTGGGCGCGGTCGCCGCCACCGGCGTCGGCGAACACATCATCCGCCACCTGCTGGCGCGCACCGTCTACGGCTGGATCGAACAGGGCATGCCCTTGCAGCAGGCGCTGCAGCGCGGCATCGACCTGATCGACAAGGACGCCGACACCGGCCTGATCGCAGTCACCAAAACCGAAGCAGCTTCCTGCAGCAACACCCACATGCCAACCGGAACCATTGAAGAATAATATGCAGACAGAACAAGAACAGCGCGCATCCGACGGCCACCTGGTCATCATCGGCGGCCACGAGGACCGCCAGTACGGCAAGGCCATCCTCACCCGTTTCGTCGAACTGTCCGGCGGCCCGACCGCGCGGATCGTGGTCATCACCGCTGCCAGCAAGGTCGCCGACGAACTGTGGGAGCAGTACGACAAGGCCTTCGCCGACCTCGGCGTCGAACACTGCTTCCACCTCGGGCTGGAAACCCGCCAGGACGCCAACGACGAAGCGAAGGTGCGCATGGTGGCGCAGGCCGACGGCATCTTCATGACCGGCGGCGACCAGAAGCGCCTGCTGGCGATCATCGGCGGCACCGCCCTCGACGCCGCGATGCATACGGCACTGAAAGTGCGCGGCGCCTGCATCGGCGGCACCAGCGCCGGCGCTTCGGCCATGTCCGGCCACATGCTCGCCCAGGGCAAGACCGACCTGCTGCCGGAAAAGGGCGCGGTCAGCCTGGCCGCCGGCCTCGGCTTCCTGCACCGCGTCGTCATCGACCAGCACTTCTCCGAACGCCAGCGACTCTCGCGCCTGCTTTCCGTGGTCGCGCAGAACCCCTACCTGCAAGGCATCGGCATCGACGAGGACACCGCGCTGGTGGTCGAACGCGGCCGCGGCATCGAAGTCCTCGGCGAAGGCTCGGTGACCGTGGTCGACGGCCGCACGATGGACACCAACATGGCCGACATCCGTGACCATGCGACGCCCGAGCTGATCGATGTACGCCTGCACCTGCTTCCGGCCGGCAGCCGCTGGTACCTGCCGAGCGACGACGAGCCGCTCACGCGGCCGATGTCGCCATCGCTGCGCGATTTTTTAGAAAACGTCACAAAACGGAACCCGATCTCATGAAAATCATCGAAAAACGCTTCCTGCGCGGCCCCAACCTGTTCAGCGCCGCGCCCTGCCTGATGGCCGTCCTCGAGAGCCGCGACGCGCCCCCGGCCGCCGGCCTCGGCGCACGCCTGGTGGCCCTGCTGCCCGGCCTTCCGCCGGAGAGCTCGGCGCGCCTGGCGAGCCTGGGCAGCGAACTCGATGCGGTCGAGCCGGTCGTGATGGAACTGCAGCGCCTGGCGGGCGCTCCCGCCGAGTTCAGCCAGACGCTGGAAGTGCCGCGCAAGCCGGGCGCCCGCCGCGCGGTCTGCGGCTACCGCACCGAGCAGGTCGCGGGCCAGGCCTTGGCGGCCGCAATCGACATGATCGAAGCGCTGGGGCGCGGCGAGGACTACGACATCGAGGCCGCCGTGGCGGCACTGATTGAAACGGCCGAGGATTACGCGATCGGCACCAGCACCGGCGCCGTCGTGAATGCGGCCCTGCGCCGCGGCATCCCGGCGCTGCGCATCACCGACGAGGCGAACCTGTTCCAGCTCGGCTGGGGCAGCCGCCAGAAGCGCCTGCAGGCGACCATCACCGGCGCGACCAATTCGATCGCAGTCGGCATCGCCAGCGACAAGCAGCTGACCAAGACCCTGCTCGAGCAGGCCGGCGTGCCGGTCCCGGGCGGCGCCACCGTCACCACGCTGGCACAGGCCCAGCGCGTCGCGCGCGGCCTGCGCGGCCCGGCCACCATCAAGCCGCTCGACGCCAACCAGGGCAAGGGCGTGACCACCACCTGCACCACGCCGGAAGAAGTCGAACGCGCCTTCGAGCACGCGCGCCGCTACGGGCGCCACGTGATCGTCGAGGAATTCCTGGCCGGCCGCGACTACCGGGTGCTCGTCACGGGCAACAAGATTGCCGCCGCCTCCTGGCGCCGCCCGCCCTGCGTGACCGGCGACGGCAGCTCCACCGTGCGCGAACTGGTCGAAGTCGAGAACCGCAACCCGGCGCGCGGCGACGGCCACACCAACATCCTGACCAAGATCCCGATGGACGACCTGGCCGCGGCCACGCTGTCCAAGCAAGGCTACGACTTCGACTCGGTGGTCCCAAGCGGCGTCACCGTCGACCTGCGCGGCAACGCCAACCTGTCCACCGGCGGCACCGCCGAGGACGTGACCGACCTGCTGCCGGAAGAAACCCGCGACATCTGCATCCGCGCCGCCCGCACCATCGGCCTGGACGTGGCCGGCATCGACGTCATCTGCCAGGACATCGCCCTGCCGCTGGGCGAACAGGGCGGCGGCATCATCGAGGTCAATGCCGCCCCCGGCATCCGCATGCACCAGTACCCGAGCCGCGGCACGCCGCGCGACGCGGGCGCCGCCATCGTCGAGGCCCTGTTCGGCCAGGACGACGGCCGCATCCCGACCGTCGCCATCACCGGCACCAACGGCAAGACCACGACCTCGCTGCTGATCGCCCACGCCGCCCGCCTGTCGGGTCTGCGCACCGGCGTCACCACGACCGAAGGCGTCTACATCGGCGGCCAGCGCATCAAGGAAGGCGACTGCACCGGCTACCACTCGGCGCGCACTCTGCTTACCTCGCCGGAAGTCGATTTCGCGGTGCTGGAAACGGCGCGCGGCGGCATCCTGAAACGCGGCCTGGCCTATGACCGCTGCGACGTGTCGGTGGTGCTGAACGTATCGAGCGACCACCTCGGCCTGGACGGCATCGAGACCGTCGACGAGCTGGCCCGCGTGAAGGCGGTCGTGGCCCAGCGCGCATCGCGCGCCGTGGTGCTCAACGCCGAGGACGATTATTGCGTGGCGATGGCCAAGGACCTGGAGGCGAATGTCGAAGTACTGTACTTCGCCCTCGACGCCGACAACCCGGTCCTGCTGCGCCACCTGGAGCGTGGCGGGCGCGGCGTCTACCTCGAGGACAACACGATCGTGCTGGCCACCGGCGCCCGCCACGAGGCGCTGGCCGATGTGCGCCAGATGCCGGTAACCCTTGGCGGCTGCGCGCGCTACAACATCGCCAACGCCTTGGCGGCAACTGCCGCGCTGGCGGCGAGCGGTTTCGGCAACGCCGAGATCGTGGCCGGCCTGCGCAGCTTCGTCTCCGACAGCAAGCACAATCCGCTGCGCTCGAACCTGTTCGACGTCGACGGCGTCCAGGTGATCGTCGACTACGCCCACAACTGCGCGGCCTACGCGGCCCTGGCCGAAACCGCGCGCGCCATGACGCCGGGCCGGGTGGTCGGCGTGGTCGCCGCGCCGGGCGACCGCCGCGATGCCGACCTGGTCGACATCGGCCGCACCTGCGCCGCCGGCTTCGACGACCTGGTCGTCTACGAGACCGAGAACCGCGGCCGCGCCGAGGGCGAAGTGGCCGCGCTTCTGGTGCAGGGCGCCCGCCTGGGCCGCATCGCCACCGACAAGCTCTCGACCGAGCTCGACGTCCACCGCGCCATCCGCCGCGGCCTGGCCCTGTGCCAGCCGGGCGACGTGCTGGTGTTCGGCTGCGGTTCGTCGATTTCGGAGCTGACCGAGGCGCTGCGGCCGACCAGGCCGGAGATTGCGCAGCGGATCGAGGCCGAAGCGGTGTAAGGTCCGGACGATTGCAAGTGTGGATTGGCGGCCCGATGGGCCGCCTTTTTTATGTGCGTGGAACGGGACGGTCGCCAGCCGTAGGGTGGGCACCCCGTGCCCACGCGGAACGCCGCGTCACGTTACCGCACAAGGCCTGACAGGCGCCCACCCACGCCAAGCAAAAAAGCCCCGCACAAAGGCGGGGCCATTCGTCCTTCTGCGCCAGACAATCAAATCGTCTGCGCCACGATCTTGTCCGCACTCTCCGGATCGTCCACCCGCAGCGCGTCGATGAACACCTGCAGCGAGGACCCGCAGGCGAACACCAGCACATCCCCCGGCCGGCACAGCGACAGGCCGAGGCGGATCGCCTTGTCGACCTCGATCTCGCGGTGCAGCGTGTCCGACGGCCCGACGACGTTCTCGGCGCCCTGCAGGATCAGGTCGACCGCGCCGCCCACCGGACGGCCGCGGCTTTGCGATTCGTAGACCACCAGCTCGTCGAAGCGCTCGCCGCAGACTTCGCCGATCTGGACCAGGTCGCTGTCGCGGCGGTCGCCCGGCGCGGTAACGATCCCTACCAGCTGCCCCGGCAGCAGGGCACGCGCCATTTCCGACAGCGCGGCGTAGGCGGCCGGGTTGTGGGCGTAGTCGACGATCACGGTCACGCCGCGCACGTCGAACACGTTGGTGCGCAGCGGATTGCTCTTGCTGTCCGAGACAAAGGTCGACAGGCCGGCCGCTATCTGCAGGTGCGAGAAGCCCGACGCCATCAGCGCCGCCGCAGCGGCCAGCGCGTTGGCGATGTTGTAGCGCGCCAGGCCGCCGAAGGAGGCCGGCATGCTTTCGACGCGCATCAGTTCCTGCTGGCGCATGCCGTCGGCGATCACGATCGCGTTGTCCTGCACGTAGGTGCCACGCCCGCCCTCTTCCAGGTGTTTCAACAGGATAGGGTTTTCCGGCTCCATCGAGAAGAAGATGACTTCGGCGCCCGGCTTGGCGCGGCGCACCATCTGCACGCACAGCGCATCTTCCGCATTCAATACCACCGCTTTCGCCGCGGATGAGGCCACCACCGCCTTGACCTGGGCCAGGTCCTCGATGGTGTCGACGCCGTCCAGGCCGAGGTGGTCGGGCGCCACGTTGAGCACCACGCCGACGTCGCAGTAGTCGAAGGCCAGGCCGCGCTTGAGGATGCCGCCGCGCGCCGTTTCCAGCACCGCGAAGTCGACGTCCGGCGCCGACAGGATAGTGCGCGCCGACCAGTAGCCGGTGCAGTCGCCCTTGACCAGGCGCTTGCCGTTGATGAACACGCCTTCGGTGGTGGTCACGCCCGTGCCCAGGCCTGCGACCCGCGCCGTGTGGCCGATCATCAGGGTCGTCGTGGTCTTGCCGTTGGTGCCGGTGACGGCCACCAGCGGGATGCGCCCGTTCGAGGGGCCCATCAGGCCGTCGATGATCGCTTCGCCGGCGTCGCGCGGCTCGCCCGCGCTCGGATGCTGGTGCATGCGGATGCCCGGCGCGGCGTTGACCTCGATGACGGCGCCGCCTTGCTCGTCGAGCGGCACACTGATGTCGCGGCAGACGATGTCGATGCCGGCCACGTCCAGGCCGATCTTGGCGGCGGCGCGCACGCACAGGGCGCGCGTGGATTCGGGCAGCAGGTCGGTGCAGTCTTCGGCAGTGCCGCCGGTCGAGAGGTTGGCGTTACTGCGCAGTTCGACGCAGACGCCGGCCGCCGGCACCGCGTCCGGGGCGTAGCCCTGGCGGCGCAGCATGTCTTCGGCGTGGGCGTCGAGCGAGAGGCGGGTCAGCACGTTGCTGTGGCCGGCGCCGCGCGCGGGGTTCTGGTTTTCCAGTTCGACCAGTTCGGTGATCGTGCTGACGCCGTCGCCGACCACATGCGCCGGGCGGCGGAAGGAGGCGGCGGCGATGCGCCCGCCTGCCACCAGCACGCGGTAATCGCGTCCCTCGACGAAACGCTCGACAATGATCCTGCGTCCGTACTCGCGCGCGAAGGCGAACGCCTGCGCCACTTCCTCGGGCGTGGCGCACTTGGTGGTGACGCCCTTGCCCTGGTTTCCGTCGAGCGGCTTGACCGTGACCGGCACGCGCAGGCGGCGCGCGACGCGCTGGGCTTCCTCGACCGTGGTGACGGTGCCGCCTTCGGGCACCGGCACGCCGGCTTCCTGCAGCAGGGCCTTGGTGAGCTGCTTGTCGCTGGCGATTTTCACTGCCACATAGCTGGTGTCGCCGGTGGTGGTGGCCTGCAGGCGCTTCTGCTTCGAGCCCCAGCCGAGCTGGAACAGGTTCGCTTCGTCGGTGATGCGCTGGCTCGGGATGCCGCGCTCGTGGGCGGCGGCCAGTACGGCCGCGGTGCTGGTGCCGATGGAATAGCGCGAGCCGAGCGAGCGCAGTTCCTGCATGCGCGGTTCGAGCTCGAAGGCCTCGCCGTTGGCGAGCGCGGTGACCAGGTCGACCGCGAGCTGGAACGCCGGCTCGGCCAGCTTCTCGATCGCGTACTGGACCACGATGCGGAACTGGCCGGGACGGCCGGTGACCGGACGGGTGCGGCCATAGCCGACGGCCGGGCCGGCCATCGATTGCAGCGTCAGCGTCACCTGCTCGATGACGCGCGCGAGATAGGTGCCCGCGCGCAGGCGCGTGGCGAAGCCGCCCGGCTGGCCCGAGGGCATCAGCTGGCCGTTCAGGTCCGGTAGCATCGCCAGCAAGGTGTCGTTAAAACCGGGAATGTCTTTCGAAGAGACGCCGTACAGGTCTTCCAGGTCGATGACGCTCAGCAGGCAAGGCGTATCGGCGTGGATGTTAGGGCCGCGCAGGAAACGTTGTTCGAGGATGTACACAGAAATGCCCCTAATGATTGGAATTGTTGTTTTGAGTACGGTTTGATCCGCGAACGGGCCCGCGCCTCTGCGCAGGACGCGAGGCCAGTTCGGGGATCGTCAAGCTTGATGGTGAATAAGCCTCAGATGTCGAGCAGCTGGGTGTACATGCGGGTCGCCATCAGCCCGGCTGCGCTGTGGTGGTGCGCCGGGGACATCAGTTCGGTCAGCAGCGTCATCGCCTCGAGCTTTCCCGGCGCCGCGGCCACGCGCTGCTCCAGCAGGCCCAGTTCGTTGTCGCGCTCGGTATCGCGCGCCGCCCGGCGGCGGATCAGGCCGCGCTCGGGGAAGCTGCTGCTGCGGTCGAGGTGTTCGCCCAGGTTGTCGAGGGTGCGCTGGCGCGCGCGGTGGGTCAGCGCGCGTCCTTCCTTGACGGTCGACGTGCCGCTGGCCGGGGTGATGATCCAGTCGCGCAGCACCTGCTGTTCGTAGGCGCTGAAGACGCCGAACATCTCGGCGCGTTCGCCATGCACGAGGCGCCAGAAGCGGCTGTGCTCGACATCCTCGCCGCGCTTGATCCAGCCGGCGCTCTCGAGGGCGCCCAGGAAGCCCGGGATCTGGGCCGGATCGCCCAGCCAGTCGTTGACCGAGCGGCCGGCCACGCGGCAGTAATCGGAGTGCATGTTCTTGCCGACGCTGCTCTTCTGGGCCAGGATGGTCACCAGTTCCTCCTGCAGGTCGAACTCGGCGATGACGGAGTTCGTGCTGGCGCCCAGCTCGTTCAGGCGGTAGCCGTCGATCACGCGGCGGTAGAAGGCCGCGCGGTCGCCCACGCGCGGCATCAGGTCGACCAGCGCCTGCACCGCCTTCTGCGCGTGGCCGCTGGCGGCGTTGTCGACGGTGACGTGCAGCGTGAAGTAATAGGGATCGATCCCGAATTCGTTCAGCTCGTAGGACGTGATCAGCAGGTGCAGCGGCAGCTGCTCGTAGCCGAGGTTGTAGCCGATGATCTCCGGCAGCATGCGCTCGGCGTTATGGCCAAGGGCCAGCTGGATCGCGCCCTGCACGAAATGCTGCTCGTCGAGTTCTTCCCAACCCTCGCAGCCATGGGTGGCGAGCAGCTTGCGGTAGATGGTGACGTGGTTCTTGCTCGGCGCGCCTTCGCCCAGCTCTTCCAGGTAGGTCTTGATCAGCGGGTGGAAGTCCGGGTTGTCCCAGTGCCTGAGCATGCCGTACAGCCAGGCGCCGTCGACCAGCTTGGTCGGCGCGACCGACTTGATGAAATTGAGCGCGTGGCTGCGGTTGCCGAAATAGCGGCGCGGCGCGCCGGCCTTGCGGGCTGCGAGGTAGTCGCGGTACTGCTGGCCGACCGCCTCGGTGCGGGCCGCCATCCAGCCCGGCAGTTGCGCCAGGGTCGGCGGCAGGTCGGCCGGAATGTCCTGGACTGCGGCGATCTGCTCGCGCAGCCAGGCCTCGCCGGCGCGGGCATGGCCCAGCGGGTCGGCGTACAGGCCGAAATACAGGTCGCGCACCGGATGCGACGCGGTTTGCGTCGTCCGTCCGGCGTGGACTACATCGAGGGCTTCGGGTAGAAGCGCGGTATCGTGCGGTGGCGTCATGAACAGGCAGACTCTTGTTGATTAATTATCAGAATTATCCGGTCTGGACCATGCATTGCGAATCGGCACGCGTGCCTCAAAGGTGTAAGACAGGGCTTACAAAAGTAACAAAATGCTAATGTCGAGTTCTGAAAAGGGGACGCCTGCGGTCATGGCTGGTCGCCCAGGCAGATGCCCAGCTCGCGCGCGGTCGCGACCGTATCGCCGTCGATCGACACCTGCTTGGTGCGGCCCGCGACCTGGTCGAGCGGCACCAGCTCGATCGCCTGCCAGCCCAGCGCGACCATGACGCCGGTGTGCCCGGCCGCCAGCGCGCGCACGGCGGCAGCGCCGAAGCGCGAGGCGCAGACGCGGTCGAAGGCGGACGGGCTGCCGCCGCGCAGCAGGTGGCCGAGCACGACGGTGCGGCACTCCTTGCCCGTCAGGGCCGCCAGTTCGCCCTCGAGGCGCGCGCCGATGCCGCCCAGGCGCTCGGCGCGGCCGGCCTCGGCAGCGGCCCGCACCTGACGTTCCCCGCCCAGGGGGTGCGCGCCTTCGGCAGCGACCACAACCGAATGGCGGTGGCCGGCCGCGTCGCGCCGCGCGATCGCCGCCGCGACATGGGCCACGTCGTAGGGGATTTCGGGGATCAGTACCGCGTGGGCGCCGCCGGCGATGCCCGCGTGCAGGGCGATCCAGCCCGCGTAGCGGCCCATGACCTCGACCACCATCACCCGGTGCTGGCTGTGGGCGGTGGTGTGCAGGCGGTCGATGCATTCGGTGGCGAAGCCGACCGCGGTATCGAAACCGAAGGTGGAAAAGGTGTGCGCGAGGTCGTTGTCGATGGTTTTCGGCACTCCGACCACGCGCAGCCCGCGCGCGTGCAGGGCCTGGGCGATGCCCATCGAGCCGTCGCCGCCGACGATGACGAGGGCGTCCAGCCCGCGCGCGCGGCAGCGCTCGACGACCTCGAGCGTGCGATCGGTCTCGACGAGGGCACCGTCGCGCCCGGGCGTGGGGTAGCGCAGCGGGTTGCCGCGGTTGGTGCTGCCCAGGATAGTGCCGCCCAGGTGGCCGATCGCATGCACGTCGGCCGCACCCAGGCGCCAGACCGGCTCGCCGATGCATTCGCCGGGCGCGAGCAGGCCGTTGAAGCCGTCGCGGATGCCATGGCATTCCCAGCCCAGCCGCTCGCTGGCCAGCACCACCGAGCGGATGACGGCGTTCAGCCCCGGGGCGTCGCCGCCGCCGGTGAGCAGGCCGATCCGGGAAATGCTCCCGCGTCCGCCTTGTTTTCCTCGATGGACTGCCATCCCGGTCCTCCCGTTTTGTCCTGGCCGTTTGGCCCTACCTTAGCACGCGCGCTGCCGCGCCCACGTCCCTGCAATCCAACAAATTGCTCAGGTCCCACGCATCAAATCGACAATGAAACGTGCGCCCTGACAGGCCGGCGCCGAGGGCGTAGCATGAACGATTGGCCACCAGGAGGCGCAATGGCTCAAGCACAGTCCCGGCAAGACACCGAGGTCCTGATCGTCGGCGCCGGCCCCAGCGGGCTGGTGCTGGCCCTATGGCTGAATGCCCTCGGGGTGGCGGTGCGCATCGTCGATGCCGCCAGCGGCCCCGGCACCACCTCGCGCGCGCTGGCGGTGCAGGCGCGTACGCTCGAACTGTACCGCCAGCTCGACCTCACCAAGGCCGTGCTCGAGGGCGGCTATGCGGTCGGCGCTTTCAACATCTGGGCCGAGGGCGAGCACCGCGCGCGGATCGAGCTGGGCGCGATCGGCGCCGGGCTGACGCCCTACCCCTTCCTCTACATCTTCCCCCAGGACCGCCACGAGCGCCTGCTACAGGCGCGCCTCGCCGACGCCGGCCTGCAGGTGGAACGCAACTGCACCCTCGCTTCGACGAGACCGGAGACGGCATCGTGGCCCGGCTGCAGCATGCGGACGGCCGCGAAGAGCGTTGCGCCGCGCGCTACATCATCGGCTGCGACGGCGCCCGCTCGGCCGTGCGCAACATCATCGGCGCCGGCTTCCCGGGCGGCACCTACCGCCAGGTCTTCTATGTGGCCGACATCGAGGGCGAAAGCCCGGCCCTGAACGGCGAGCTGCACCTGGACCTGGACGAAGCCGACATCCTGGCCGTGTTCGCGATGGCGCCGCGCGGCCGGGCGCGCCTCGTCGGCACGGTGCGCGACGAACGGGCCGAGCACGCTGAAAGCCTGACCTTCCAGGACGTTAGTGCGCGCGCCATCGACAACCTGATGATCACCGTGAGCAAGGTCAACTGGTTCTCGACCTACCGCGTCCACCACCGCGTGGCCGAACGCTTCCGGCGCGGGCGCGCCTTCCTGGTCGGCGACGCCTGCCACATCCACAGCCCGGCCGGCGGCCAGGGCATGAATACCGGCATCGGCGACGCCATCAACCTGGCCTGGAAGCTGGCTGCCGTGGTGCGCGACGGGGCGCCCGAGGGCCTGCTCGACAGCTACGAAGCCGAGCGGCGGCCCTTCGCCGAGCGCCTGGTCGGCACCACCGACCGCGTGTTCAGCTTCATCACCGCCGACGGGCCGGTGGCCGAAGTGGTCCGTACCGGCATCGTGCCGCGCATCATGCCGCTGGTGGCCCGCGTCCCGCGCGCCCGCCAGTTTCTGTTCCGCACGATTTCGCAGACCGTCGTGCATTACCGGCACGCGCCGCTGAACGAGGGCAGCGCCGGCCGTGTGCACGGCGGCGACCGCCTGCCGTGGGTCGCGATCGACGGCAGCGACAATTTCGAGCCCCTGCCGCGCCCGGGCTGGCAGGCCCACGTCTACGGCGCCGTGCGGCCCGAAGCGGCGAACTGGTGCGCGGCCCACCACGTCCACCTGCGCCAGTATCCCTGGCGCGAGCAGTTCCGCACGGCCGGGCTGGCGCGCGACGCCTTCTACCTGCTGCGGCCGGACACCTATGTCGCGCTGGCCGCCGGCACGCCGGATCCGAGGCTGTTCGACAGCTACCTGCACGCCAACGGCTTGCCGCTCTAGGACCGCGGCGTCCGCCTCGGCACGGACTCAGTGCCAGCTCAGTGCCAGCTCAGTGCCAGCTCAATGCCAGCTCAGTCCCGGCTCAATGCTTCTTGCCGCCGCCGGACACCTTGTTCTCGGTGGCCCAGGCGCGCCGCTTCGCCTCCGCCGGCGGCGTGCCGCGCTTCTCGTAGCTTTCCTCGATATGCTTGGCCTGGCGCTTCTGCTTGTCCGTGTAGGACGACTTGTCTCCCTGTGGCATGGCGTTTCCTCCTGTGCTGGTGGGTCGATAACTGCGCGGCGCCGCGCGGCGGCCGCGCCCTGGTGCCGAACTTAGCACTGTTGCGCCTTGAGGCGCGCACCTCAGGCAGACTTTACGGAAGGCAAAGCTGCGCCGCCTCAGCGGATTTCCGGCGATGATCAAAATACAAGAGCCGCACACGCGGAAAGAACAACGCACCCCTCGGAGAACCATGGAAATCCACGTCAACAACACCTCATCGCCCGCCACCCTCGTCACCGTGTTCGCCGAAATGCAGGACGGCAGCTTCGTCGGCAAGGTCATGGCGGAAACCGACGTGCCCTACACGCCGTATTTCGAGAACGAAGTCGACCAGGTGATCGTGTACATCGCGCCCGATGAAGAGCAGCTGCAGGCCATCCTCGCCGCACTCAACGAGCGGCGGTTGCCGTTCGGGAATTTGCAGAATTACGGGTCGGCGGCGGGTGGAACGTCGACGATACCAGTATGAGATATATCCGTAGGGTGGGCGGGTCCCCCGCTCACGCGTTCAATCAGATCAGGCGCAGCCGGACAGGCCTTTCAATCGTGATTTGAACGCGTGCGCGGCATAGCCGCCCACCCTACGGGTCCGTGCATCCCTCTGTCCTGCGGCTCACGCCGGGCGGGTTCGCCGACCGTTGCCCTTCGCCTCCGCGCCCCTGGCCGGCGTCGGCGCCATGCGCGTCACCACCACCGTCGCAATACGCCGCTCGACCACCTCGTCCACCTCGAAACGCAGGTCGTCCACCTCGACCGCCTGCCCCTTCGACGGCAGCGCGCCGAAGTGTTCGAGCATGAAGCCGGCCAGCGAGCTGTAGTCGTCGTTCGGGCTGACCAGGGCATCGGTGCCGAGCACCTGCTGCAGGTGGTGCAGGTCGGCCGCGCCGTCGACGCGCCAGCGGTCGGGGCCTTCCTGGATCACGGCCGGCTG
Organism: Massilia sp. SYSU DXS3249; assembly: GCF_053668055.1. NCBI lineage: Bacteria > Pseudomonadati > Pseudomonadota > Betaproteobacteria > Burkholderiales > Oxalobacteraceae > Massilia > Massilia sp. SYSU DXS3249. The sequence goes on from NZ_JBSIPX010000013.1 coordinate 101,936, forward strand.
CTCGTCCTCGTCGGGGAAGTCGCCGGCGATCGCTTCCAGGAGGTCGATCGGCGTCACCAGGCCCTGCAGGGTGCCGTATTCGTCCGCGATCAGCACCAGCTGGCCGTGCGAGCGCTTCAGGGTTTCCATCACTTTCAGCACGTCGCCGGACTCGGGCAGGATGATGGGCGCGCGCAGGTGGGCGGGGTCGATGCGCCCGCCCAGGGCCAGGTCGGCCATCAGGTCGCGCGCGCGCACCACGCCCAGGATGTCGTCGAGCTGGCCCTTGCAGACTGGGAAGAAGCTGTGCGGCGTTTCCAGGATCTGCCTGCGGATCACCTCGGCGTCGGCGTCGATGTCGATCCAGGTGATGTCCGAGCGGTTGGTCATGATCGAGCGGATCGAGCGCTGCGACAGGCTCAGCACGCCGCTGACCATGTTGCGCTCGGCCGGTTCGAACGCGGCCGGCAGCGGATCGGCGACGGTGGCGGGACCGCCCGCCGCGGCGACGCTCTTCGCCCCCAGCATGCGCAGGATGGCGTCGGCCGTGCGCTCGCGCAGCGGCATGCGCGCCTCCTCGCGGGCGACGTTGCGCCGCGCCAGCTGGTTGAGCGCTTCGATCAGCACCGAGAACCCGATCGCGGCGTACAGGTAGCCTTTCGGGATGTGGAAGCCGAAGCCTTCGGCGATCAGCGACAGGCCGATCATCAGCAGGAAGCTCAGGCACAGCACGACCACGGTCGGGTGGGCGTTCACGAAGCGCGTCAGGGGCCTGGACGCGAACAGCATCACGCCCATCGACACCACCACGGCCGCCATCATGACCCCCAGCTCGTCGACCATGCCGACCGCCGTGATGACGGAGTCGAGCGAGAACACGGCGTCGAGCGCGATGATCTGGGCCACGACGACGCCGAAGCTGGCGTACTCGGCCGGCCCGCTGCGGGTCAGGACCACGCCCTCGACCCGCTCGTGCAATTCCATCGTCGCCTTGAACAGCAGGAACAGGCCGCCTAGCAGCAGGATCAGGTCGCGTCCCGACAGCGACAGGCTGCCGACCGTGAACAGGGGTTCGGTCAGCGTGACGATCCAGGAAATCATGGTCAGCAGGCCGACCCGCATCAGCATGGCCAGCGACAGGCCGAGCAGGCGCGCGCGGTCGCGTTGTTCGGGCGGCAGCTTTTCCGCGAGGATGGCGATAAAGATCAGGTTATCGATGCCGAGAACGATCTCGAGTACGACCAGCGTGAAGAAACCTATCCAGATGTTCGGATCCGATAACCATTCCATGTCGTGTCCCGGGCGATGGCCGCGCGCGCATATGTGTTGAACATACCTTAGCCGGGCCGTGCAATCCGGGGCGCACGGGTGCGTGCTAGGGCCGCAGCCTCCCGCGCATCAGCCAAACTCGGCTGCGCTCTCCCGGCTGCATGGTGCTGTTGACGATGGCGATCCGCCCGGCCGCATCGAGCGCGAGCTTCTTGCCCAGCAGTCCCTGGTGGCTGCCGTTCGCGGCGCCGGCCCCGGCGCTGCTGCCCGGCACCAGCGAGGGCGCGGAAAAGCGCCGTCCGCCGTCGCGCGACACCGTCATTGCCAGCGCATGCGGCCGCGCCGCGCCCGGCTCCAGCACTTCCCAGGCTACGACCACGCGCCCACGGCCGTCGAGGGCGATGGCCGGATAGGCTGCATCCTGCCCGTCCCGGGCGGACACCGTGCGCGGCGCCGCGAAGCGCACGATGCCGTCCGGCGAACGGGTATGGCGCACCTGCCGGCGCCCGTCCGGCCCCGTTTCGGCATAGGCCAGGTGCACGGCGCCTTCCCCGTCCACGGCCAGGCGCGGCGCGTCGGCGCGGCGCGGCCCCGGCGAGATGCGCAGCGCCGGCCCGAAGCTGGCGCCGCCGTCGCTTGATTGCGCAACGTGGATGCCGGCCGCGGGGTCTTCCCCCACGGTCCAGGCCAGGTACAGCCTGGCGCCGGGCCCGGCGGCGAGCGCAGGTGCGCGCGCCGGCCGCGCCGCGCTGCCGGCCACCTGCCGCGGCGCCGTGAAGCTGGCGCCGCCGTCGCGCGAGCGGGCCAGCCAGAGGGCGCCGTCGTACTCGGTCCAGGCCGCCACGATGCCGCCGTCGCCGGCCACCGCCAGGTCGTGGCTGCCGTTCGACCAGACCGTGCGGCTCAGGCGCCCCTTGCCGTCGCCGCCGCGCGAGCGCGACAGGTTGAGGGGCGCGTCGAAACCGGCGCCGCCGTCGCCCGAGCGTGCGAACAGGATGTCCCCGCCGTGCGATCCGCCCGAGAAGATGATCTCCTGCCACAGCAGGTAGACCCTGCCGGACTGGTCTTGCGGCACGGCGATGCGCGGCTGCCAGGAGAAGGTCGCGGGGCTGCGCGAGACGTTGACGGGCGCGCCGGCCACCGTTGGGACAGGCCGAACCATGACATCCTTGCGAGCCTGGTCGACCCAGGCCACCAACAGGCCGCTTGCGCCGAAAGCGAGCGTCGCATCGTCCACATAGTCGTAGCGCGACTCGTTCTGGCGCCACGGCCCCTTCTGCCCGCCCCCGGCGGCGATCTCGGTGCTGCGCTCCCATTGCAGGCCTGGCGGGGCGCCGCCAGCCGCTGTCAGGAGCACCGCGCAGGCGATGATGGCGACGGTGCGGCGCATCCGGCCTCCGGGGCGCAGGTGACGCCGTCCTGCGCTAGGCCGCGCCGCGGCCTGCGTCCGCCGCGATGGCAGGCGTCCTGCACCGCAGCATGTGTTCGACCGCCTCCTGCTCCAGCGGGCGGCTGAACAGGAAGCCCTGGTATTCATCGCAATCCATTCCGCGCAGGATGGCCAGCTGCGCTTCGGTTTCGACGCCTTCGGCCACCACCTTGAGCTTCAGGCCGCGCGCGAGGTTGACGATGGAGCGGGCGATCGCCGCGCTGTCCTCGTCCTTGCCGAGGTCGCGCACGAAGGCGCGGTCGACCTTCAGGCGCGCCACCGGGAAGCGTTTCAGGTAGGCCAGGCTGGAATAGCCGGTGCCGAAATCGTCGATCGACAGCTCGACGCCGAGTGCGCGGATGTCGTGCATCAGGCGGTCGACTTCCTCCTCCCGGCTCATCAGGGCGGTTTCGGTGATCTCGATCTCCAGGCAGCCGCGCGGTACGCCGTGCGCCTCCAGGCAGCGGCGAATCGTGGCCAGCAGGGACTTCTGGTAGAACTGGCGCGGCGACAGGTTGACCGCCACTTTCACCGGCTGGCCGGACGCGCGCGACCACTCGCCGCTCAAGCGGCAAGCCTGGTCCAGCACCCAGGTCCCTATCGGCAGGATCAGCCCGGTGCGCTCGGCAACCGGGATGAACTGCACCGGCGACACCTCGCCCAGCGCCGGATTCGACCAGCGCAGCAGCGCCTCGAAGCCGACCACCCGCCCGCCGTCGACGGTGGCTTTCGGCTGGAACACGAGGCGCAGCTCGCCGCGTTCGAGCGCCCGGCGCAGGTGCGCCTCCAGGGTCAGGCGCCGGTCGAGGTCGAGGTGGACGCGCGCCGAATAGAAATGGATCGCTTCGCCGGGTTCGACCCCGTGGCCGGCGCGGGCGCCCTGCGCACGGCGGTACAGTTCGTCGGCGCCGCTGCCGTCCTCGGGGAACAGCGCGACTCCCAGCATGGGGCCGAGGAAGAATTCGCGCCCGTCCAGCAGCAGCGGAGCCGAACAGCGCTCGTGCAGGTCGAGGGCGAAGCGTTCGAGCGCGTCCCTGCCGCCGCCGGCGTCCACCAGCAGGGCGAACTCGGCGCCGCGGATGCGGGCGACGGCAGTGCGCTCGCCGGCGACGCCGCGCAGCATGTCGCCAATCCGCTGCAGGGCGCGGTCGCCGGCATCGTGCCCGAGCAGGTCGACGATTTCGTGCAGGCGCTCGAGCCCGAGCGCGAGTACCGCCAGCGCGCGCCCGTCCGCCGCCGCCTGCGCGAGGCGCATGTCGAGCAGGCGCCAGAACTGGGTCTGGTTCGGCAGGCCGGTGACGAGGTCGAATTCCGCCAGCCAGGCCAGGCGCGCCTCGGCGCGCTCGCGCTCGGTGATGTCGGTCAGCACGCTGACCAGTTGCGTCTCGCCGGAATCGGCCGGCAGTTTGGTCGTCAGCTGGATCACGGTGCGCGTCTCGCCGGCGCCGCCCTGGATGGGCCCGGCGGCTTCGACGCTGGCGCCGTCCGCCAGGAGCGCGCGGTAGCGCGCGGCCCGTTCCCGGTCCTGGGTATTGAACACGGCCGCTTCGTCGGCGCCGGCGAGCTCGGCTGCCGGGCGTCCGACCAGACGCGCAAAGGCATCGTTCGCCATCACGATGCGCAGCCGCGCGTCGAGCACCCAGATCGGGGCGCCGACCGCATCGATGATCGAACCAAGGTAATCCGAACTCTTCACGAGGCGCGCTTCGCTGGCCGAGAGCAGGCCGATCAGCCGATACTGCCGCTGCGCGTCGCGCCCCACGCGCCAAGCCAGGAAGGACAGCACGGCGGCCAGCAGGACATAGAAGCCAAGCGCCGTCCACAAGCGGCCATACCAGGGCACGAGCGCATGGCTGCGGTCCATGCCGGTGATGATCACAAGAGGAAAGCCGGGCACCGTGTCGTAACCGTACAGGCGCGGGGTGCCGTCGAGCGGGCTGGCGGTGGCGAACACGCCCCGCTGCGCGCGCGGCAGGTGTTCGCGGAACAGCGGGGTATCGAGGAAGGAGCGGCCCACGCCGGAAGGATAGGCGGGCCCGCGCACGAGCATCGTGCCGTCGCCGTGGAACAGCGTCACCGAACCGCCTTCGCCGAGCTCGACCAGGCTGTACAGGCGCCCGAAGCGCGTGGAATCGACCTGGGCGACGATCCAGCCGCCGCTCCCCAGGGGGCGGGCGAAGTTGACGAGCGCGGCGCCGGTGCCGGGATCGATGTCGGACACGAAGATCCGGGCGCCATTGCCGGCGCCGCCGGGCGCTGCCGGCAGCCTGGGCAGCGGCGGCAGCGCCTCGGCACCCGGCGCGATGCTCGATACGACCGCGCCTCGCGGATCGACGATGGCCAGGCGCCGGATGTATTCGAGCGCTCCGCCGGAGCTTTCGTCGAGCAGCACCCGGCCGACGCCCTCGGCTCCGCGCTGGCGATGGATCGCGGCGGCGCGCACCAGCGTGCCGTCGACGGCCTTGCCGACGCTCATGGTCTGGGCCGCGAACGCGATCGCGACGTTGCGCAGCGAAGTTTTTTGCGCGTCCAGGGTGTCGTTGTAGCTGAACAGCAGCATGACCCCAGTGAGCAGTCCCAGCGCGACGATCAGCCCGGCCGTCGTGGCGACCAGGGGCGCCCGGCGATAGGGCCGGAGTCCGGGGCGCGCCGGGCCGGGCGCGGGTCGTTGCGGCGGTGTCGTCATGGCGGCCTGTCGAAAGGAAATGCTGTCGAGCGATTGTATAACGGCGGTGCCGGCGGCGAAGTTCGGTAGGCCGTTGCCGGGTGTGACCGTTCCAGGTTCCCAGCTGCGACGCGCACAAAAGAAAATTTGACGTTCGTTTGATCTGCATCAGTCGTGCGTCTGACGCAGCGCCGCACTCGGCGTACAGTTTTCCTTGCCCCCGGAAGCGAAAAGGAGTAGCGCCATGTTCAAGACGATCATCGTGCATGTCGACGACAGCCCGTCCATGGACGCGCGCCTGCAGGCAGCGGCCTGGCTTGCCCGTGCCCACGACGCGCACCTGGTCGGGAGCGCCGCGACCGGACTGTCCTGGCCCGCCTACGCCATGCTGACCGGCTCGATGGCGGTCACCCCGATCGACGAATTCACCTCCCTGCGCGAGGCCGCGCGCGCCAGCCTCGAGCGCTTCGCCGAGCGTGCGCGCCAGCTCGGCGTGGCGTCCAGCGAACAGCGCCTGGTCGAGGACGAGCAGCGCGACGCCCTGCTGCTGCAGTCGCGCTATGCCGACCTCGTGGTCACCAGCCTGGACGACGGCGCCCCGTCCCCCCTGCGCGGCCTGCCGCAATACCTCGCCATGCACAGCGCGCGGCCGGTGCTGGCGGTGCCGCCGGGCTATGCCGGCGCGCCCATCGGCGACAGCGCCGTCGCCGCCTGGGACGGCAGCGTGCCGGCCCTGCGCGCCATCGTCGCCGCCCTGCCGCTGCTCACGCGCGCCCGCGCGGTACGGCTGGCCATCGTCAACCCGGAACGCGAGGGCGATCTGCACGGCGACGAGCCCGGCGCCGACATGGCGCTCTACCTGGCCCGGCACGGGGTGCGGGTCGAGGTAGCGGCGGTGCGCACCGACGCCCCGGCCGGCGCGGCGCTGCTGGACCTGGTGCGCGCCCACGGCGCCGGCCTGCTGGTGGCCGGCGCCTTCGGCCACAGCCGCTACCGCGAGATCGTGCTGGGCGGCGTCACGCGCTTCCTGCTCGAGCACGCTCCGGTGCCGGTGCTGTTCGCGCACTGAAGGCTGCCACCCGAAGGGCGAGGAAGGCGGCATGTACGCGCACATGGGCAAACCCGGCAACGGCGGGGCGCGGGCCGTCGGCGCGGCCATGCGGCATGTGCGCAAGCGCCTGGGCGTCTGCCTGCACGAGCTTGCCGGCGCGGGCGAAGCGGACTTCGTGGCCGGCTGGTGCGCGCTCGTGGCCGAGATCGAGGCCGGCTTCCGCCAGGAAGAAACGGTCATGGAAACGCTGCGCTACCCCGGCCTGCAGCCGCACCGGGCCGAGAATGCCTGCACCCTGGCGGCCCTGCACCGCATCACCCCGCACGTCGAGGCGGGCGACACCCTGCTCGCGCGCCAGGCGCTGCTGGCCCTGGCCGACATCCTGTCCCTGCACCGCCTGACTGCCGGGGTCGCGCTGGCGGGAAGGCCGGCGCGTCCGGGCACGATGCCGGGCCGCTTCAAGGCCGGGTTCGCTCGCCGCCCGCAGCCCGACAGCCGGCCCTTGCCGCATGCCCGCCAGCACCACCACCACCGGCCCTAGCCGGGCCGCCGCGGCCACGCGCCGGCTTCACGCCTCGCCGGCGAACTCGGGCTGCATCGCTTCGCGCGGGTCGCGGTAGACCAGCACCGGGATCGGCGAGCGCGCCAGCAGGTACTGGGCGCTGCTCCCGGCAACCGGCCTGATGCCGTCGTGCGGGCCATGCGCGCCCATGACGATCAGGTCGCAGCGGTGCGCTTCGGCCGCCCCGATGATGTCCGGTCCCGGCAGGGCCAGGTGCGAACCGGCCTGCGGGGTGGCGAACAGCGCGACTTCCTCGCAGGCGACGCCGCCGGCGCGCGCCACCCGGGCCACGGTGGCGACGTGGGCGGACGCCGCTTTCGCGGCGCGCTCGCGCTGGGCCTCGAGGTCGGCCGCCCCGCCGGCGGCCGGCGACACCGGCACCGGCGGCTGCGCCACGGACACCGCCACGATGCGACCGCCGCCGGTGCGGGTCAGCAGCACGGCCAGCTGGGCGGCGCGCAAGGCCAGGTCGGAGCCGTCGGTTGCGACGCAAATCCTTTCGATGAACATGTCACGCCTCCCGTTGTGAGAACGGCCTGGAGAACGGTCAGTGTACGCTTCCAACGATAGACGATGAACGCGGCCGTATCAAGGCCGGTGGCGGGCGTGCCGCCGCTGCCGCATGTCCGCCCCGATTGTCTTTACATAGCTTTACGTTTCCCGAATTACTTTATTTTTTTGCACAAGACAGTGCGGGCGGCGCAGGCCGGCAAACAGGCCGCATTGCAGCCCTTGGGCATCGCTGTCGCCCATTGGGAAAGCGGGCGCGATCGGGATGATTCACGCCGTGGCGCAACCCGGGAATACGGAAGCGAACCGCCGCGCGCTTTGCACCGCGGACAGGGATCGCAGGCAGGCACCCGGCCAACTTGTGGTCGCTTGACATCCAATCCTTGCTGTCGATACTGGTTCCGTTAGAAATCTTCAAGTGTCAGCGTTTGCATCCATCCAGCTAGTCCGACAGTCCTTCCATCCGCTGCCGCCGCCCCGGCCGGTACGCGCCCGAATCTATCCCCCCAGTGTGGAACTGCCAGCCCTGTCCCTGTGTGCGCGTTGAGTACCGGTTTTTTTGGAGGAGGTAGACAGATGAATAGACGCATTCTAGCGGCGCTTGCGCCATTGGGCCTGTGCCTGGCAGTCGACGCCGCCGTGGCGGACACCGTCACCGCGCGCCAGCCGAGCCGCGCGCGGCATCCCGACAACGTGTTCACGCGCATGTACCCGGACCTGCCGACCTTCGCCGGGCAGACCGCCGACGCGCGCGCCGCCGTGCAGCGGATGGGCGCCATCGGCGGCCTGTTCGACGCCCGCGACAACCTGAGCGACCCGGTGCAGTCCATCCTCAACCCGGCCGTCTTCAGCCCCAACAATCCGGACAACCCGGAGATGACGGCGGGGATGACCTTCCTGGGACAGTTCCTGGACCACGACCTGACCTTCGACCGGAAGTCGCTGCTGAACGCCAACGCCTCGCCGATGGCGACCGTGAACTTCCGCACGGCCGCCTTCGACCTCGACGCCGTTTACGGCGAGGGGCCGGCCGGCTCGCCCGAGCTCTACGACACCAGCTCCGGGCGCATCAAGTTCCTGCTCGAGACCATTCCCGGCTCGAGCGCCGTGTCGCGCCACGGCGCGCCGCGCCACGACCTGCCGCGCGACCGCCAGGGCCAGGCCATCGTCGGCGACAGCCGCAACGACGAGAACATCGTCATCTCGCAGATGCACGTGGCCCTGCTCTCCTTCCACAACGCCGTGACCGACCATCTCGCCGCCCAGCCGGCCTACCGCGGCGCCACGGCCCAGCGCATCTTCCAGGCTGCGCGGCGGCTGGTCACCTGGCACTACCAGTGGGTCATCCTGCACGAGTTCCTGCCGAAGGCGATCGGCCAGGACCGGCTCGACGCGATCATGCGCGGACCGCTGGTGTACTACCGGACCAGGGACCCGGCCAACCGCTTCCGCTCCAGCAGCGGCCAGGACATGCCGCGCATCCCGATCGAATTCGCGGCCGCCGTGTACCGCTTCGGGCACTCCCAGGTGCGGCCCAGCTACCGGGTCAATTTCGGCCCCAGCGGCGGCGCGCCCTTCTTCGCCTTTGCCTTCGACGACAGCGAAAACCCGGCGTCGCCCGATCCGAACGACATGCGCGGCGGCAAACGGGCGGCGCGCCGCTTCGTCGACTGGCAGACCTTCTTCGATTTCGGCGACGGCAACGTGCGCCCGAACAAGCGCATCGACGCCAGGCTCTCGACCGTGCTCATGCACCTGCCCGGCGCGCGCGCGCCCTCGCCCGGCCTGCCCAGCGACGGGCTGCAGTCGCTCCCGGCGCGCACGCTCTCGCGCCACATTAACTTCGGGCTGCCCTCGGGCCAGGCGATCGCGCGCAGGATGAACCTGCCGGTGCTGGCCCCCGGCCAGCTGAGCGAACTGGCCCCGTATGCGCTCGACAGCAAGAACACGATGGCCAACTCCACGCCCCTGTTCTTCTACGTGCTGAAAGAAGCCGAGGTGATGGAGCACGGCCTGCGCCTGGGGCCGGTCGGCGCGCGCATCGTGGGCGAAGTGTTCGTCGGCTGCCTGCGCGAAGACGCCGCCTCTTACGTGCGCCTCGAGCCCGGCTGGCGGCCGACCCTGCCGTCCCGGGTGCCGGGCAGTTTCCGCATGGCCGACCTGCTGCAGTTCGCGGGGGTGGTGCCGCCCTTGTGAGCCAATGCAGCAAACGCGTGGGGTCAGGCCCCCACCCTACCGCCGTAGGGTGGAATCCTGATTCCACGCGTCCTGCGGCCGTTGCGCATTTGCACGGCCGCGCCCAGCGCCTCAACCTAGCGCCGTGCGATACGCCGGCGCCGCAACGACGCCAGCCCCGCCGCCCCCAGCGCGAACAACGCCACGCTACCCGGCTCCGGCACCTCCCCCGCCTGCTCCGTCAGGAAACCCCGGATCTCGCCGCCAGGGAACAGGTCGGTATGGATGTTCAGGTAGCTGCGCCCGGCCGCCATGCCCGCCAGGAAGGCGTCGCGCGCACCGGTCACGCCGCCGCTGCTCGTGACGAAGGCCGGATTATAGAAAGCCGTGTCCAGCAGGCTGAAGCTCTGGCTATAGCTGCCCGAGCTGACGCCGTTGACGAAGCCGGGGAAGCTCGGCAGGGCGGTGGCCGGCGGGCTGGCGCCGGTCAGCGGCGCCGCCGTGCAGCAGTGGATGTGCGCCATGGTCGTCAGGCCGCGCAGCCCGGAGAACGAGAAGTCGATCAGGATGGTGTTGGCCACGTCGTCGACCGTGACGGTCGCCTGGCCGGTGCCTGGCGAGTCGTTCGGGGTCGCCTCGGCCGGCCCGCTCATGGTCGTCGTGAAGGTGACGAGCGCGGCCTGCGCCGGGATGGCGCCGAGCAATAGCATAAACGTGGACATGCAGATGGCAAGCCGTTTCATGACTAATCCTCCAGAATGGGTGAACTGTAGGCCTAGCATGGAGCGTGCCCGAGGTGTATTTACGGGGCGTGGCGGCCTCGATCCGCTCCCTGTCGCTTATGCACTGTAAATACTTTCGACACGCGTGCCGCTCCGGATCGGGCTCGCGCCGGGAGCATCGCCGCATGCGCTAGACTCATGCGGACAAGTCCAATTCGACATGGAGACCACATGCACCACAGCCTGAGCTATGTACACGGCGCGAGCAGCGTCCCGCTGATCGGCCAGACCATCGGCCCCTTCCTCGCATCGGTCGCCGCCCGCCATGGCGGCAACGACGCCCTGGTCGTGCCCCACCAGGGCGTGCGCTGGAGCTACGCCGAACTCGACGCCCGCGTCACCCGCCTGGCCGCCGGCCTGCTGCGGCTCGGGCTGCGTCCCGGCGACCGGGTCGGCATCTGGTCGCAGAACTGCGCGGAATGGGTGCTGGTGCAGTTCGCGACGGCGCGCGCCGGGCTGGTGATGGTCAACATCAATCCGGCCTACCGGCGCTCGGAACTCGAATACGTGCTCGACAAGGTCGGCTGCGCGGCCCTGATCCTTTCTCCATCCTTCAAGTCCAGCGACTACCTCGCCATCGCCCTCGACGTGGTGCCGGAACTGCAGGGCAGCCGCCCCGGGGCACTCGCCTCGGCCCGGCTGCCGCAGCTGCGCCACGTGATCCGGCTCGGCAGCGAGCCCACGCCCGGCATGCTGAACTTCGACGACCTGCTGGCGCCGCCCGACGCCGCCGAGCTGGCCGCACTGGCCGAGATCGAAGCGGGGCTGCAGTTCGACGAGCCCGTCAACATCCAGTTCACCTCGGGCACCACCGGCGCGCCGAAAGGGGCGACGCTCACCCACCATAACATCCTCAACAACGGCTTCTTCGTGGGCGAAGCCATGCGCCTGAGTAGCTTGGACCGGCTCTGCATCCCGGTGCCGCTCTACCACTGCTTCGGCATGGTGCTCGGCAACCTGGCCTGCGTGACCCACGGCGCCACCATGGTCTTCCCCGGCGAGGGCTTCGAGCCGAAGGCGGTGCTGGAGACGGTGCAGGCGGAAGCCTGCACTGGTTTGCATGGTGTCCCGACCATGTTCATCGCCCTGCTCGACCATCCGGACTTCGCCGCCTACGACCTGTCCACCCTGCGCACCGGCATCATGGCGGGCTCGCCCTGCCCGGCCGAGGTGATGAGCCGGGTGATCGAGCGCATGCACCTGTCCGAGATCACCATCGCCTACGGCATGACCGAAACCTCGCCGGTCAGCTTCCAGAGCGCGACCGACGACCCGGTCGCGCTGCGGGTGTCGACCATCGGCCGCGTCCATCCCCACCTGGAAGTCAAGATCGTCGACGGCGACGGCCGCATCGTTCCGCGAGGCGTCAAGGGCGAGCTGCTGACCCGCGGCTACTCGGTGATGCTCGGCTACTGGGGCGACGAGGAAAAGACGCGCGAGGCCATCGACGCGGCCGGCTGGATGCATACCGGCGACCTGGCCGTGATCGACGAGCAGGGATTCGCCGCCATCGTCGGGCGCGCGAAGGACATGGTGATCCGCGGCGGCGAGAACATCTATCCGCGCGAGATCGAGGAATTCCTGTACCGTCACCCGAAGGTGCTCGACGTCCAGTGCGTGGGCGTGCCGGACCCGAAATACGGCGAGGAGCTGTGCGCCTGCATCGTGCTGCGCCCAGGGATGGAGGCCGGCGAGGACGAGATCCGCGACTTCTGCCGGGGACAGATTGCGCACTACAAGATACCCCGCTATATTCGTTTCGTGCCGGGGTTCCCGATGACGGTCACGGGCAAGATCCAGAAATACCTGCTGCGGCAGCAGGTGTCGACGGAGCTGGGCCTGGCGGACTGAGCGCAAGCCGATCCGCCACTGCGGCAGGGAACCGCCGCCCCGTCGGCTTGTCCGACATGCTGTGCGCACTTGCCTGCCGCGCCAGGAGGGGATCGTGTTCCCGCATGGAGCTTGCTCGTTCCGCTGCCCGTTTCGATGCTCGCTGCTGCTGGCGCTGCTGGTGGCGGTGCTGATCTTTCTCGTGCCGCGCCCGGCCCACGGCGCGCCCGGCGTCGGCCTGCTCACGGTCGACGGCGCCATCGGCCCCGCCAGCGCCGACTACATCGTGCGCGGCATCGCCCGGTCCGCGCAGGAGGGCCACCAGCTCATGATCCTGCAGCTGGACACGCCGGGCGGGCTCGACACCTCGATGCGCAGCGTGATCAAGGCCATCCTGACCGCCCCGCTGCCGGTCGCCACCTTCGTGGCCCCGGGCGGCGCGCGCGCGGCCAGCGCCGGCACCTACATCCTGTACGCCAGCCACATCGCGGCCATGGCGCCCGGCACCAACCTCGGCGCGGCCACGCCGGTCGAGGTCGGGATCGGGCCGCAGCAGCCCGACGGGAAGAAGGACAAGGCGGACAAGCCGGGCGCGCCGGGTGACTCCGCGGGCGGTTCTCCCATGACCCGCAAGCAGGTGCACGACGCTGCCGCCTACCTGCGCAGCCTGGCCCAGCTGCGCGGGCGCAATGCCGAGTGGGCCGAGCGCGCCGTGCGCGAGGCCGTCAGCCTGAGCGCGAACGAGGCCCTGCAGCAGAAGGTCATCGACGTCGTGGCCGTCGACGTGCCTGGCCTGCTGGCCCAGCTCGACGGGCGCGTCACGACGGTGCTGGGCCAGGAGAGGCGCCTGGCCACGCGCGGCGCCGCGGCCATCCCCTTCGCACCCGACTGGCGCACCAACGTGCTGGGCGCGATTACCAATCCCGGCGTCGCCCTGCTCCTGATGACCATCGGCATCTATGGCCTGCTCTTCGAATTCATGAACCCCGGGTTCGTCGCACCCGGCGTGATCGGCGCGATCTGCCTGCTGCTGGGCCTGTACGCCCTGCAGCTGCTGCCGGTGAACTATGCGGGCCTGGCCCTGATCGCGCTCGGCCTGCTGTTCATGGTCGGCGAGGCCTTCCTGCCCAGCTTCGGCGTGCTGGGCCTGGGCGGGGTGGTCGCCTTCATCGCCGGCGCGCTGATGCTGATCGATACCGAGCTGCCCGGCTACGGCATCCCGGCCGGCCTGGTCGCCGGACTCGGGCTGGCCAGTGCGCTGCTGGTGACCGGCACCGTGCGCCTGGCCGTGAAGACGCGCCGGCGCCCGGTGACCAGCGGCGCGGCCTCGCTGATCGGTGCGCTGGCCCGGGTCGAAGACGTGGCGCCCGGCGGCCTGGACGCCTGGGTGCGGCTGGAGGGCGAGCTCTGGAAGGCGCAAGCCCCGACGCCGCTGCGGCCTGGCCAGGCGGTGCGGGTCGCCAGCCGGCAGGGCCTGCTCCTGCATGTGCTTCCCCTCGACCAACCAGAAGGAGCCTCACCATGATCCTCGATATCGGTTTCGGCCTCGGCGCCCTGCTCGTCCTCCTGATTCCGCTGCTGGTCTCGGCGATCCGCATCCTGCGCGAGTACGAGCGCGGCGTGGTCTTCCAGCTCGGGCGCTTCTGGGGCGTCAAGGGGCCGGGTTTGGTGATCGTCATCCCGGTGCTGCAGCAGATGGTGCGGGTCGACCTGCGCACCATCGTGCTCGACGTACCGACCCAGGACGTGATCTCGCGCGACAACGTGTCGGTCAAGGTGAACGCCGTGATCTACTTCCGCGTGGTCGATCCGGAGCGGGCCATCATCCAGGTCGCCAACTTCATGGAAGCGACCAGCCAGCTCGCGCAGACTACCCTGCGCGCCGTGCTCGGCAAGCACGAGCTCGACGAGATGCTGGCCGAGCGCGAGCGCCTCAACGTCGACATCCAGCAGGTACTCGACGCCCAGACCGACGCCTGGGGCATCAAGGTCGCCAACGTCGAGATCAAGCACGTCGACCTCGACGAATCGATGGTGCGGGCGATCGCGCGCCAGGCCGAGGCCGAGCGCGAGCGGCGCGCCAAGGTGATCCACGCCGAGGGCGAGCTGCAGGCCTCCGAGAAGCTGCAGCAGGCGGCGCAGGTGCTGTCCCAGCAGGCCGGCGCCATGCAGTTGCGCTACATGCAGACGCTGAGCGCGATCGCGGGCGACAAGTCCTCCACCATCGTCTTCCCATTGCCGATCGAGCTGCTGGCGGCGATGCAGCGCGGTGGCGAAACCGGCAGCGCCCCGCGCCGGCCCGAATAGCGCAAACCTTCGGCTTTTCCGAAGCGAGTATTCGTAAATTTCGAGATTTCCTGTAGTCGGCTGATCTATACTACCGGGGACATCCATCCGTCCGCGGCGCCCCCGCGCCGCAACAGACCCGACCCGTGATCCAGACAACGCCCGTGCCTTCTCCCGACTTCGCCATCGAGCCCCGCACCCCGTCCACCCGGCTATTGAAAAGGGCAGCCCGATGAGCGGCATGCGGTATTCCCACCTGATCGTGCCGGCCCTGTTCACCCTCGTGCTGGCCTTCCTGCTGCGCCACTTCCTCGGTTCGCTGGCCTGGGCCGGCCTGCTGGCGGTCATCACCTGGCCCCTGCACACCCGGCTGCTGGTACGCGGCTGGCCGCGCGCCCTCTCCGCCACCGTGCTGCTGGCCGCGCTGCTGGTCAGCTTCGTCGGTCCTGCCCTGCTGCTGATCGACGCCCTGACCGACGAGCTGGCGGGCGTGCGCCGGCTCGTCGCCGAACTGAATGCGACCGGCGTGCCGGTCCCGGACTGGATCGGCAGCCTGCCCGTCATCGCCGAGTCGGCGCGCGAATGGTGGCAGCAGCACCTGGCCGTCCCTGGCGGCCTGAATACCCTGATCCAGACCAGCGTCGGCGACTTCATGCCGCACCTGACGGGCGCCGCCCGCATCTGGGGCTCGACCATCCTGGCCAACGCGCTCTACCTGTTCCTGACCCTGCTGACCCTGTTCATCGTCTACCTGCACGGCCCGACCGTGGTGCGCTACGTCGACCGCACCGGCGTGCGCCTGGCGCCCGCCCACTATCCGATGCTGCGCCACGTGCTGCCGCTGTCGGTGCGCGGCACTGCGCTCGGCCTGTGCTCGATCGCGGTGCTCGAGGGCGTGGTGCTGGGCATCGCCTACGCGATCGCCGGCGCCCCGGCCCCGGCGCTGCTGGGGGTGATCACCGGCTACCTGGCCCTGATCCCGGGCGGCGCCCCGCTCTCGTTCACGATGGTCTCGCTGCTGCTGCTCGGCCAGGGACACTCGGCGGCGGCCCTGGGCCTGTTCGCCTGGGGCACGATCGAGCTGTTCATGGTGGACAAGTTCGTGCGGCCGAAACTGATCGGCCACCGCGTCAACCTGCCCTTCCTCGCCGTGCTGTTCGGCCTGCTGGGCGGCGTGTCGACGCTGGGCGTGATCGGCCTCTTCGTCGGCCCCTTCCTGATGGCGGTGCTGTTCGTCTGGCTGCGCGAGGAGCGCACGCTCGATGCCGGCGCCGGGCTGGCTGGCGAGCCGCAAGCCCAGCCCCTTCCCCTCGAAAACGAATCAGCCTACTCGCTGCGCCGCGGCCCCGCCGACCGCCGCGACATATAGCGCCACCGACGCGGCGGCCACGCCGAACAGGGCTGCCAGCAGCACGGCCGGCGTCCCCCCGCCGGCCAGCAGCCAGGCCGCCACGATCGGCCCGCTCGCCTTGGCCAGCAGGGCCGGCCCGGCCAGCGCACCCGAAATCGCCCCGTAGTGGGCGCTGCCGAACAGCGCCTGCGGCAGCGTGCCGCGCACGATGGTGACGACCCCGTTGCTCAGCCCATACAGGATGCAGAAGCAGGCAATCGCCCAGGCCTGGCTGCCGAACAGCAGCATGGCCGCCAGCGCCGCCGGCAGCGCGCCGAAGCAGAACTTGCCGACGACCTGCGGCGGCGTGCCCTGCGCCACGGTCCGTTCCAGCACCCGGCCGAGGACCTGCATCGGGCCGATCAGCATCGCCGCCAGGATCGCCGCCCGCGCGCCGTGGCCGAGTTCCCGCAGCAGCGGGATCAGGTGGGCCGACAGCGCGGAGAACACGAAGATGTTCGCGGAAAAGGCGAGCGCCAGCTTCCAGAAGGCCGGATGGCGCAGCGCCTCGGCCAGCGTATGGCCGCGCGCTGCGGTCCAGGCGCCCGAGACCGGCCGCGCACCCTCGCGGCCCAGCAGCAGGTGCAGCGGCAGGCAGAGCGCCAGCTGCAGCACGCCGTACAGGCAGTAGGTGTCGCGCCAGCCGAGCGCGCTGTCGAGGGCCTGGGTCAGCGGCCAGAAGACCGTGCTGGCGAAGCCCGCGAACAGGGTCAGGGTCGAGATCGCCCCGCGCGCGGCGCCCGCATAGCGGCGGTTGAGCGTGGCAAAGGCCGCTTCGTAGAGGCACAGGCCCATGCCCAGGCCGAGGATGGTCCAGGCCGCGATCCAGGCGGCCGGCGTGGCGCTCGCGGCCAGCACGAAGAAGCCGAGGCCGCACACCGCCGACCCCGCCCCCATCACCAGCTGGCCGCCGTGGCGGTCGAGCAGGATGCCGATCGGGGTCGCCACCAGGCCGGCCACCAGCAGGCTCCACGAATAGGCCCCGAACACCAGGGTCGTGCTCCAGCCCAGCTCGCGCTGGACGCTGGGCGCCAGGATGCTGAAGGCGTAGTAGAGCGAGCCCCAGGAGACGATCTGGGTGCAGGCCAGGATGCCGATGGTGCGCCATTGGGACGTCATGGTCGGCTGCATGGCCGCATTCAGGCGCAGCAGGCCGGGGCGCAGCCGCAGCCCGCCTTGCCCTCCGCCTTCGCACCGGCGTCGGCCGGGCAGCAGGCCGCCGGCACGCTCTCGTAGGCCTGGCGCGTGCTGCAGACGCCGGTCTCCGGCAGTTCCAGCTGCACGTCGTCGGCCGCCGCCAGGTCGCCCGCCAGCGCGGCCACGACCGAGCGCACCTGCTCGTAGCCGGTCGCCATCAGGAAGTTCGGCGCCCGGCCGTAGCTCTTCGCGCCGACCGCATAATAGCCCTGCTCCGGGTGGGCCAGCTCGCGGTGGCCGTGCGGGCGCACCGTGCCGCAGCTGTGTTCGTTCGGGTCGATGAGCGGCGCCAGCAGGTCGGTGCTCTCCAGCCAGGGATCGTGGCGCACCCGCAGTTCGCGCGTCATCTCCAGGTTCGGGCGGGCGCCGGTGGCGGCGACGATCTCGTCTATCCCTTCGATGGCGTCGCCGGCGTCGCTGTGCACGGTGATGCCATCGGCGTTCTCGGTCAGCGCGCGAATGCGGAAGTCCTCGTGCAGTTCGAGCCGGCCGGCGTCGCGCAGCGCCTTCAGGCGCATGCCCAGCAGGCCGCGCGCCGCCAGCCCGTCGGCCGCGCCGCCGCCGAACAGCTTCGCGCTCTGTCGCCCGCGGATGACCCACACCAGGCGCGTGCCCGGTTCCTGCTCGGCCAGGGCGGCGAGGGCCAGCAAGCTGCCCGCCGCCGAGTGGCCGGCGCCCGCCACCAGTACGCGCCGTCCGGCGTAGCGGCTGCGCTCGGCGCCGAGGATGTCCGGCATGCCATAGGCGATGCGTGCGTGCAGCGCGGTCTCGCCCGCAGCCGGCAGGCCGTCGGCGCCGAGGGGATTCGGCTGCGACCAGGTGCCGGTGGCGTCGATCACGGCGCTGGCCAGGTAGTCGCGTTCGCCCTCTTTCGTCGCCGTGCGGATCACGAAAGGCGCCGCCTCGCGGCCGCGCGTCTTGACCTTGTCGAAGCCGGCGCGGGTGATCGCGAGCACGCGGTGCCCGAGCTTCAGATGGGGAGCGATCGCCGGCAGCGCCGCCAGCCGCGCCAGGTAGCCGTCGACCAGCTCGCCCGCCGTGGGGAGCGCGTCAAGCGCCGGCACTTGCCAGCCGCTTGCGGCCAGCAGGGCGCGCGCCGCCTTGTCGACGTTGTACTGCCAGGGCGAGAACAGGCGCACGTGGCGATAGCCCTGCAGGTTGGCGCCGGGCTGCTCGCCGGCTTCCAGGATCAGCGGCGTAAAGCCGCGCGCGATCAGGTGGGCGGAGGCGGCCAGGCCGACGGGGCCGGCGCCAAGGACGGCGACGGGCAGGGTGTGGTCCAGGTTCGTGTTCATGTTGTCTCCCATGTCATCAAGGTTGCTTGCTTCGGTCAAGGAATCGTTTAGTTGTTCGGCGAATGACGAATAAGACGGCAAAATTTTTAGAGGCCGGCGACCATCTGCTTGAACTGCGCCAGCCGCTCGGTATTCACGCAGTAGCACACGCGCTGCTCGTCGGCGGAACCGATGATCAGGCCAGCCTGCTTGAGCACGCTGACATGCTGCGAAATCGTCGACGCGGCCAGCGGCAGCACATCAGCCAGGCTGCCGAAGTAGCAGGCGCCGTAGGCCGACAGGTAGTTCAGCAACTGGACGCGCGCCGGGTGGCCGAGCGCCTTGCACATCAAGGCCAGTTCATCGGCATCGATGGTAGGCACGTTCGTGGCGTCCTTCGGTTCGCAGCAGCTGCTCATGTCTTCTCTTTCGTTATTCGTCAATCGACGAACGAAGCATAAAACACTTTCAAGCGGAGTGTCAAGACATTTCGACAATCTTGGAAATGTCGTAGACTTCCGCTAGAATTGCCGACGTACCCCTTTTACTCATAACGATCAAACGCCATGGACACCAAAGCAACGATCGCCGCCCTCGCCGCCCTGGCCCAGGAAAGCCGGCTTGCGATTTTCCGCCTGCTGGTGCAGGTCGGCCCCGAGGGCCTGGCCGCGAGCCGCATCGCCGTGCACCTCGACATCCCGGCCTCCTCGCTCTCCTTCCACCTGAAGGATCTGGTCCATGCCGGCCTGCTGAGCGCGCGCCAGGACGGCCGCTTCGTGATCTATGCGGCCAATCTCGACACCATGAACGGGCTGATCGGCTTCCTCACCGAGAATTGCTGCGGCGGCCTCCCCTGCGGCGTCGCACCCGGCGCCGCCTGCAAGCCGCAATAACCGCCCCTCCGACCCAAGCTTCTCATGCTCCTCGCCTCCCTGATCTTCCTCGCCACCCTCGTCCTCGTCATCTGGCAGCCGCGCGGCCTCGGCATCGGCTGGAGCGCCGCCGCCGGGGCCCTGGTCGCCCTGCTGACCGGCGTCATCCAGGTTGCCGACATCCCCGTGGTCTGGAACATCGTCTGGAACGCGACCGGGGCCTTCGTCGCCGTGATCATCATCAGCCTGCTGCTCGACAAGGCCGGCTTCTTCGAATGGGCGGCCCTGCACGTGGCGCGCTGGGGGCGCGGCCACGGGCGGCGCCTGTTCGTGCTGCTGGTGCTGCTGGGCGCGGCGGTGGCGGCGCTGTTCGCCAACGACGGCGCGGCGCTGATCCTCACCCCGATCGTGATCGCCATGCTCTCGGCCCTGCGCTTTTCGCCCCGGGCCACGCTCGCCTTCGTGATGGCGGCCGGTTTCATCGCCGATACCGCCAGCCTGCCGCTGGTGGTGTCGAACCTGGTCAACATCGTCTCGGCCGACTACTTCGACATCGGCTTCGCGCGCTACGCCGCCGTGATGGTGCCTGTCAACCTGGTGTCGGTGGCGGCGACGCTGGCGGCCTTGGTCTGGTTCTTCCGCAAGGACATCCCGGCGCGCTACGACCTGGCCCAGCTCAAGCGCCCCGAGGAAGCGATCCACGACCGCGCGACGTTTGTCACCGGCTGGTGGGTGCTGGGCATGCTGCTGGCAGGCTTCTTCTGGCTGGACGACATGGGCATCCCGATCAGCGCGGTCGCCGCCGCCGGCGCGGCCCTGCTGCTGGCCGTGGCCGCGCGCGGGCACCGGATCTCGACGCGCGCGGTGCTGCGCGGCGCGCCCTGGCAGGTGGTCGTCTTCTCGCTCGGCATGTACCTGGTCGTCTACGGGCTGCGCAATGCGGGGCTGACGGATGGGCTGACCCGCCTCCTGGACTGGTGCGCCGGCTACGGGGTCTGGGGCGCGGCGCTCGGCACCGGCTTCGTCACCGCCATCCTGTCCTCGATCATGAACAACATGCCGACCGTGCTGGTGGGCGCCCTCGCGATCGACGCCACCGCCACGACAGGCGCGGTGCGCGAGGCCATGGTCTACGCCAACGTCATCGGCGCCGACCTCGGACCGAAGATCACGCCGATCGGCAGCCTCGCCACCCTGCTCTGGCTGCACGTGCTGGCCTCAAAAAACATCCAGGTCTCCTGGGGCTATTATTTCCGGGTCGGCATCGTGCTGACGCTGCCCATCCTCTTCCTTACCCTGTGCGCGCTGGCATTGCGGCTCAGCTTCAACTGAAAGGACCAACCATGGACGTCACCATCTACCACAACCCGAAGTGCGGCACCTCGCGCAACACGCTGGCCATGATCCGCAATGCCGGGATCGAGCCGGCCGTGGTCGAGTACCTCTCGAACCCGCCCGACCGCGCCACCCTGGCCGGCATGATCGAACGCGCCGGCCTGTCCGTGCGCGAGGCGGTGCGCGCCAAGGAAGCACGCTTCCAGGAGCTCGGCCTCGACCAGCCCGGCACCACCGACGAGCAGCTGCTCGACGCCATGCTGGCCAACCCGGTCCTGATCAACCGTCCCTTCGTGGTGACGCCGCTCGGCGTGCGCCTGTGCCGCCCGTCCGAGACCGTGCTCGACATCCTGCCGCTTGAGCAACGCGGCGCCTTCACCAAGGAAGACGGCGAGCGCGTGGTCGACGAACAGGGCAAGCGCCTGCCATGAACCCGCTCCCCGACCTGCCCAACATCCGCCCCGAGCTGTTCGAGCGGCCCAGCGAAGCGAAGCTGGCGCCCCGGGGCGACATGGACCACCCGCCGCGCATCCTGATGCTTTACGGCTCGCTGCGCGAACGCTCGTTCTCGCGCTTCCTGACCTTCGAGGCGGCGCGCATCCTCGAAGCCTTCGGCGCCGAGGTGCGCGTCTATGACCCAATGGAGCTGCCCATGGTCGGCAGCGTGCCCGAGACCCATCCGAAGGTGGTCGAGCTGCGCGAGCTCTGCCTGTGGTCGGAAGGCCAGGTCTGGTGCAGCCCGGAGCGCCACGGCGCTGTCACCGGGGTGATGAAGAACCAGATCGACTGGATCCCGCTCGAACAGGGCGCGGTGCGCCCGAGCCAGGGACGCACGCTGGCGGTGATGCAGGTCTGCGGCGGCTCGCAGTCCTTCAACGTGGTCAACACCCTGCGCCTGCTGGGCCGCTGGATGCGCATGTTCACCATCCCGAACCAGTCCTCGGTGCCGATGGCCTACAAGGAGTTCGACGAGGCCGGCCGCATGCGGCCCTCCGCGTACTACGACCGCGTGGTCGACGTCATGGAAGAGCTGGTCAAGTTCACCCTGCTCGCGCGCGGGCGCAGCGACTACCTGGTCGACCGCTACAGCGAGCGCAACGAGCGGGCGATGAAGGCGATCGACCGCCAGATCGAAAAGCTCTAGCGGCGGTTCTCCTGGCCGGTGCAACGCGGAGGCGCTTCGTGACATCTAATGTCATGCAAGCCATACGACAAGCTCAAAGGAGACCGCCATGAACCGCCGCATCGACCACCTTCGCCATCCCTTCCTGCGCCTGGCCCTGGCCGGCCTGTTCGCGCTGGCCGGCAACGCCGCCTTCGCCCAGTCCGCGCCGGACGACGCCCAGATCGCCGGCATAGTCGTCGCCGCCAATACCGTCGACATCGACGCCGGCAAGCTGGCCGAAAAAACGACGCAGCACGCCGAGGTGAAAGCCTTCGCCCGCCAAATGGTGACCGACCACACCGGGGTCAACAAGCAAGCCGGGGCCCTCGTGAAAAAGCTGAAGGTCACGCCGAGGGACAGCGAACTGAGCAAAAGCCTGAAGCAAGGCGGCGCCGCCAACATCGCCAAGCTGAAAGCCCTCAAGGGCAAGGCCTTCGACCAGGCCTATGTCGACCACGAGGTCACCTACCACCAGGCCGTGATCGACGCCCTCGACCAGACCCTGATCCCGAACGCGAAGAACGCCGAGCTGAAGGAAACCCTGGTCAACACGCGCCCCGCCTTCGTGGCCCACCTCGAGCACGCGAAGCAGTTGCAGGCTGCGCTGAAGTGAGGAGGCGACGATGGCCAGGGTGATGCAGGCCGTACTGGTCTCGGCGCTTCTACTGCCAAGCGCGCAGGCGGCGGCCGCCGTGCACACGGTCCTGATTGATGGCATGCGCTTTATCCCCCAGAATCTGGAGGTGAAGGCCGGCGATACCGTCATCTGGCGCAACAGGGATCCGTTTCCGCATACGGCCACCGGCAGCGCCGGCGGCCCGGATTCGCCGGCCATCGCCGCCGGCGCCACCTGGACCTACAAGGCGTCGAAGCCCGGCCGCTACCCGTATTTGTGCACGCTGCACCGCACGATGACGGGAACGCTGGTCGTCAAATAAAGGAGAGGCCGATGGAGGCGCGCAGCAAGCCGGACCCGCGACACGCAAGCGATCCCGAACTGGCCGCCATGGTGGCGGCCGGCGACGCAGGCGCGTTCGAAGTGCTGATGCGGCGCCACAACCAGGCGCTGTACCGGACCGCGCGCAGCATCGTGCGCGACGATGCCGAGGCCGAGGACGTCGTCCAGGAATCCTACCTGCTGGCCTACCGCAAGATCGCCGACTTCCGCGGCGACGCCAGCCTGGCGACCTGGCTGACGCGCATCGTCGTCAACGAAGCCAGCGGCCGCCTGCGCACCGCGCGCCGCCGCGCCGACATCGTCGCCCTGGTGCCGGGCGTCGACAGCGATAGGGACGACAATGATCCGGCCAATACGGCCGAGCCGCAGGAGTCACCCGAAAGCGCCGCCCTGCGCAGCCAGGCGCGGCGCCTGATCGAAGCGCGCATCGACGCCCTGCCCGGCCAGCTGCGCACCGTGTTCGTCCTGCGCGCCATCGAAGACCTGTCGGTGCAGGAAACGGCGGCCGCCCTCGGCATCCCCGAAGCGACCGTGCGCAGCCAGTATTTCCGCGCCCGCGGCGCCCTGCGCGAAGCGCTGGCGCGCGACTTCGACCTCGCGGTCGCCTCGGCCTTCTCCTTCGACGGCACGCGCTGCGACCGGATCGTCGCAAGCGTGCTGGCGCGGCTGCCGCCGCCAACGCCTCAGTAAGGAGCGAGGCGGCCCGCGGCCAGCATGCCCAGCAAGGCCAGCCCCAGCACGATCCGGTAGCCGACGAAGGGCCAGAAGCCGCGGCTGCTGACGATGCGCAGGAACACCACGATCACGCCGTAGCCGACCCCGAAGGCAACCACGGTGGCCAGCGCCGTCGGCCCCGCGCCCACCGGGCCGGCGACGCCCCAGCTCTTCCACAGCTGGTAGAGGCCGGAGGCCATCACCGCGGGAATCGCCAGCAGGAAGGAGTAGCGGGCCGCCGCCTCGCGCGTATAACCCATCAGCAGGCCGGCGGTGATGGTGCCGCCCGAGCGCGACACGCCCGGGATCAGCGCCATCGCCTGGGCCAGCCCGAACAGGATGCCATGGCCCCAGGACATCTGGTCCAGCTTGCGCTCGTGCTTGCCCACATGCTCGGCCAGGCCAAGCAGCAAGCCGAACACGACCAGCATGGCGGCGGTCAGGTAGAGGTTGCGCAGGTGCGTTTCGATGGCGTCCTGGAACAGCAGGCCCAGCACCGCGATCGGCAGCGAGCCGACGATCACCAGCCAGCCCAGGCGCACGTCGGCGCGCTGCCCGTCCGCCGGGTTGAGGGGCGCGCGCAGCCAGGCCAGCGCGATGCGGGCGATGTCGTGGCGGAAGTAAAGCAGGACGGCCAGTTCGGTGCCGATCTGGGTGATCGCGGTAAAGGCGGCGCCCGGGTCCATGCCCGAGGGCAGCAGCGGCCCGATGATGCGCAGGTGGGCGCTGGAGGAGATGGGGAGGAATTCGGTCAGGCCCTGGACCAGGCCCAGCACGGCCGCTTCCAGCCATCCGATAGACGTGTTCATGCTTGTACAGCCTTGCGATGTGAACGACGCGCGGCCGCCGGGACGCGCCAGCCGGCTGCCCCCTCGGCCAGGCGAAAGAATTTATGAAAAATAGCGCGCACCCATGAAGAGCGCGCCCTTGACCAGGCCCAGGATCACGCCCGAGACGAGCACCGTGGCCCCGGCCGCGGCCGCCAGGCCGGCGACGATCCAGTAGCCGTCGCGCTCGAGGATGCCCAGGGCCAGCAGGCTGATCGACAGTGCCGGCAGCATATTGCCCAGCGGGATGGGCAACAGGACGACGATGGCCAGCAGGAAGCAGATCAGGCCCACCACGTACTCCATCGGCGGCAGGGCCAGGGCGCTGGCGCGTGGGCGCAGCATGCGTTCGGCGCGCTGCAGCCAGGGGCGCATGCGCCCAATGAGCGACTGGAAATCCTTGCGCGCGACCGAACGGCGGGCGATGAAGCCCGGCAGCCAGGGATTCAGGCCCAGCGCCAGTTGCGCCGCCAGGAAGACCAGCGGCGCGCCGAGGATGGCCGAGGTGCCCGGCAGGGCCGGCAGCGCGTTCGGGAAGGCGAAAATGAACAGCAGCGCCCCCAGCGCCCGGTCGCCCAGGGCCGCCACCAGGTCGCCGATCGAAATGCGCTCGCTGTCGCCTTCGTCGGCCAGGCGCTGGAGCATGTCCGACAGCGACAGTCCCTCGGGGGCCTCCGGCATCTCCTTCAACTCATAGTTCATACACTCCATCCTTGTCGACATGGCGGCTTTCGCCGCAGCAGCGCATCACGAGGCCTGCATCGCCCCGGCCGGGTCGACCCGGCGGATCGCCACCTTGGCGATGCGCCTGTCCTCGACCGCGAGGATCTCGTAGCGCAAGCCATCGCGCTCGAAGGCCTGGCCGGCGGCCGGCAGGGTCTCGAAGTGCGCCAGCAGGAAGCCGGCCAGCGAGGTGTAGTCGTCGTCCTCGCCCACCAGCCCGCTCGTGTCGAGCACCTGCTCGAGCTGGTGCAGGTCGGCCGTGCCGTCCACCTGCCACAGCCCCGGCGCCAGCGCCTGCACCGCCGGCTGCTCGTCCTCGTCCGGGAATTCGCCGGCGATCGCCTCGAGTATATCGACCGGCGTCAACAAGCCCCGCACGCTGCCGAATTCGTCGGCCACCAGCACCAGTTGCCCGCGCGCGCGCTTGAGCGTTTCCATCGCCTTCAGCACGCCTGCCGTTTCCGGGAAGACAATCGGCGCACGCAGCGTGCCGGAATCAAGCGACTCGTCGATGCGGCCGCGCAGCAGCAGGTCGCCGATCATGTCCTTGGTACGGGCAATGCCGACGACGTTGTCGATCTCGCCGCGGCAGACCGGCATCAGGCTGTGCGGCGTCGCCTGCAGCTGCCCCAGTATCTGGCCGGCATCGTCTTCCAGATTGACCCAGGACATTTCCGAGCGTGGTGTCATGACCGAGCGGATCGAGCGGTCGGCCAGGGCCAGCACGCCGCTCACCATGTTGCGTTCCTCGACGGCAAAGGCCTCGTCATCCGCTTGTTCGCCCCGCCCCTCGTCCGACGCCTCGTCGCGCGTTTTGCTGCCGAGCAGGCGCAGCACCGTGTCCGCCGTCCGGTCCCGGAAAGGCAGGCGCGCCTCGTTCTTCAGGAAATTGCGGCGCGCAAACTGGTTCAGGGTCTCGATCAGGATCGAGAAACCGATCGCCGCGTACAGGTAACCTTTCGGGATGTGGAAGCCCAGGCCTTCGGCCACCAGGGAGAGGCCGATCATCAGCAGGAAGCTCAGGCACAGCACGACGACGGTCGGATGGGCATTGACGAAACGGGTCAGCGGCTTGGAGGCCAGGATCATCACGCCGATCGAGATGACCACGGCCGCCATCATGACGCCCAGCTCGTCGACCATGCCGACCGCGGTGATCACGGCGTCGAGCGAGAACACGGCGTCGAGCACCACGATCTGGGCCACCACGGCGCCGAATGAAGCGTAGCCCTTCGACGCCGACTGGGTGTGCACCACCCCTTCCAGGCGTTCGTGCAATTCCATGGTCGCCTTGAACAGCAGGAACAGGCCGCCCACGAGCAGGATCAGGTCGCGCCCGGAAAAGTCCAGCGCGCCGAGCGAAAACAGCGGAGTCGTGAGCGTCACGAGCCAGGACACGATCGTCAGCAGGCCGAGGCGCATCGCCATCGCCAGCGACAGGCCGAGCAGGCGGGCCTTGTCGCGCTGGTGCGGCGGCAGCTTGTCGGCCAGGATCGCGATGAAGATCAGGTTGTCGATCCCCAGCACGATTTCCAGCACCACCAATGTCAATAAACCCACCCAGATCGTCGGGTCGAACAGCCATTCCATCGTATTACCTCATTTAATTGTTGCAGCTTCAGTTCCTGCACGCAGGCGCGTGGCCGGTATGGGGTGCAGGACGCACAGGGGGTTAATCCGTTGCCGGAAAATGCTCAGCCCCTGGGCGGTGGCTTGATGGGTGCGAACGAAGGATGGCCGTGGATGGGCGGCGCATACGGCGCCGCCGACCAGCCGGGCTGGACGGCGAAATGCAGGCGGCTGTGGGCTTCGACGGTCTCGTGGAAGTCGCCGCTGGCCGGCGGCTCGTCGGGGTCGATGTCGCCGCCGCCCTGGGCATCGGCGGCGCCGGCTTCCAGGGACAAGGCGTGTTGCGCCGGGCACTCCTGCTGCACCGAGGATGCGGACAGGGACAGCGCGAGGACATTCAGGGGGAACAGCAGGATCAGGAAAATGACGAGTAATCGTCGCATACGTATGCCGGGAAACGGAACGGGCCCAGTATAGCATGTCAATTTCGGCAACCCGCGCCGGGCAGGCTGCGGCGGCTCAGGTCCGGCGTCCGGCAAGTGCGGCGAGTGCGTCCAGTACGGCCTGGTCAGTGCTGCGGTTCAACAGCCGGCGCGCCTCGTCCAGGGTGGCCAGGTGCACCGCCTGCGATTCCCAGCCCATGGCGCCCGGATGGCCGCCGGTCCGTTGCGCCAGGTAAAAGCGGGTCCAGGTCTGGGTGCGGCTGAAGTCGCCGAGAAAGCCCGTCAGGCGCACCCGCAGGCCGGATTCTTCCCACACCTCCCTGATCGCGGTAGCCTGAAGCGACACGCCGTGGCTCACGCGTCCCTTGGGGAAAGTCGCCTGGTAGCCGCCGTAGGCGTTCGAGGGCGCGACCAGCCAGAGCCGGCCGTCCGGCTCGATCACGACGGCCCCGCCTGCTGCCTGCCTGCCGGGCGGCAGCAGGTAGGGAGGCTCGTCGAGCGGCTCCGCATCGGCCCGCCACAGCGCGTGCTCGAGTTCGGAGGGCGGACAGTCGGCCAGCACCACGCCGTTGAGCACATTGGCACATACGCTGCCCGGGATGAAGGTGACGTCGGCTTGCGGATCGGCCAGCCGGTCCAGGTTACGCTCGCGGGAAGGCGACACGATCAGGTGCTTGCGCCCGTGCTCGTCGAGGCAGGAATGGTAGGTCGGGGTGTCGCGCATATTCGCTGTCTGTTGGTTCGGGATGGCGTCATCCTAAATAAAAAAGGCGCTGTTCGCATTAAGTGTGGAATCTTCTGGCACTGCTGAGGTCAAACCGGACCCTACTCAGCCGGAGGCCGCATGCAAGCACGCACGTTCGAGCACTTCTTAAAACATGTCCCGGCGTTGACTCGGCGCCAGCGCGAACGCCTGCTCGGCCTGCTGATGCCGGCGGCGGCCCTCGACCGGGTCGTCGACCTCATCGAAGACCAAGCCGCCCAGCAGTTGACTTGCCCGGGCTGCGGCTCGGACCGCCTCTACAAGCATGGCCGCGCCAACGGCTTGCAGCGCTATCGCTGCCGCGCTTGCGCGCGCACGTGCAATTGCCTCAGCGGCACGCCCTTGGCGCGCCTGCGGTACAAGAGGTGCTGGCTCGACTATCTGGACGGCATGCTTGATTCGCACAGCGTTCGCCGGTCCGCCGCCGAGCTTGGCGTGGCCAGCGCCACCACCTTTCGTTGGCGCCACCGTTTTTTGGCGCTCAGCAAGAACGACCGGGCAAAGCGCCTGTCCGGCATCGCCGAGGCCGACGAAATGTATTTGCTCGAATCGCACAAGGGATCGCGCACGCTAACGCGCGCGCCACGCAAACGCGGCGGTAAAGCAATAAAGCGCGGCGTTTCCAGCGAGCAGATGTGCATCCTGGTCGCACGCGACCGCAGCGGCCAGACGCTCGACTGGGTGCCTGGCAAGGGAGCGGTGACGTGCGCACAATTGCACGAACACCTCAAAACCCGGCTCGAACCCGATGTGCTGCTGGTAACCGACGCCCATAAGGCCTACCGCGCCTTCGCGATGGAAGCCGGCATCAGCCACGAGGCGGTCAATGTCCGCGCGGGAATCCGGATGCGCGGCGCCGTGCACGTGCAAAACGTCAACGCCTATCACAGCCGACTCCGCAGCTGGCTGCAGCCCTTCCGGGGCGTCGCCAGCCGCTACCTGCAGAACTACCTCGGCTGGCGATGGGCGCTCGACGGCAAACGCCTGGCTACGCCGGACGCTCTGCTGCGCGCAGCCCTCGGCATAGGGCGTCAGGCGCTATTCCACACTTAACGCGAACAGCGCCATAAAAAAACCGCCTGCGAACAGGCGGTTTCGTGTGGGACTGCGGCAGGTATTACCAGCCGATGTCCTTGAACAGTTCCATGGTCAGGTCGACCGGCGCCGTGACCGAGTGGCTCAGGTCGGACGAGATCGACGGTTCCATCAGCTGGTTGCGGGTCGCGGTCGTGTTGTAGTGCGACACCGACGAGCCCGACTGGTAAGGGTTCGGCGTGAACATCGTGATGCGGCCCTGCGCGTCGGCGCCCGAGTACGAAGTCTTGGAGCGTTCGAACTTGGCGACGGTGCCGGCCACGTTGCCGTTGGCCTTGGCCACGCTGGCGGCGATCAGGGCGCCGTCGGCCTGCGTCACGCGCACTGCCGGAATCAGGATGCTCGGGTCGGCACCGCCCAGGCCGGTCACGGCGCCCGGTGCGTTGTCGGCCACGATCACGCCGATGGCGCCCGCGTCCTGTGCGTTCTTGACCTTGACGGTGAAGCCGCAGGTGCCGCGGCTGACCAGGGCGATCTTGCGGCGCACCGCCGCCGCGTTCGCGGCATCGAACGGCGTGCACGCCGAACCCGGGCTGTCCGCCTGCAGGGCGACCACGCCGACCTGGCCGGTCAGCGGCGACTTGTCCAGCTTCGGACCGAAATCGGCTTCGCCGATCGCATACATGTCGCCGGCCGGCGAACCGGCGCCGGCGCCGATGATGCGCAGCTGGCCGGTCGCGGTCAGCACCGACGGCACGGCCGCGGTCACGCGGGCGCCGGTCCAGGACAGGCCGGCCGGCTTGAGCGCGGAAGCGGCGCGTTCGGCGGCGGTCATGTCGACCCACAGCTTGCCCGTGGTGTTGTCGAGCAGGTTATGATCCCATACCGACGGGTAGCCGGTCGCGCCGCCGAGGCGGGCGCCGGTGAGGCCGTTGGTGAAGGTCTGGAAGCCCAGGCCGTGGCCCATTTCGTGCAGCAGGGTGGCGACGAAGTCGATGCCGCTGCCTTCGTTGGCGTCCAGGCCGAAATAGAAGCCGCTGCCTGCCAGGCAGTTCGGCTTGCCCAGTTCGGAGTTGAAGCGGGCATTGATCTGGCCGCCCGGGGTGTCCGAGATTTCCTTGCCGTTCAGCTTGTTGGCCAGGGCGTAGGAGTACCAGGTGTTGGTCTTTTGCGCGCCAGGGAAATTGGCGAAGACCTGGGTCGCGCCGGCGCTGCCGAGCACGGCGCTGGTGGCGGTGCAGGAAAGCGGGGTGAACTGCGCGTTGATGACGATTGGTACCGACGAGGTCAGGGTCGCGCCCCAGATGTTGGCCGCGTGGGTGAAGGCGATCAGGCGCTGCTGGCCGAGCGTGGTGCCGGTGTTTCCGCCGACCGGCGTGGCCGGGGTCGGGTCGTTGAAGCCGACGCCGGGCCCGTTCAGGTTGTTGATGACGATGGTCGCAGCCGCCTGGGCGGTGCCCATGGCGCCGAGTGCGAGTGCCAGGACGGCAGCTGCCTGGGTCAGGCGCGGGAGCTTATTGGACTTCATTCTGGTGCTCCTTCGCTTGCGTGGAAACCGGGTGGCTGTGGGTCAAGGAAGAATCGGCGGCGGTCTTGCCGTGGACGCAATCGTGTTCCAGCGTGCCGTCGGCGTTGCGGCGCATCACCGAATACATCACGGACTCTTCGTCGACGTGGGCAGCCACGACGCCGTTCTGCTGCAGGCGCACGACGCCCGCTTCCGGCAGGCCGGCGGCCTGGCGGGCGGCTTTCTGGGCGGCGCGGTCGGCGGCGCGCAGTTCGTTCAGCTGTCGGGCTTCGGCGGCGGTGGCGTTGCGGAGCTTGCCGGTGCGCGGGTCCTTGGAGGCGGTCTGGCCTTCCTGTCCGGCAGCGAAGGCCGAACCGGCGAGCGCCAGCGCCGTCAGGGCGACCACGCTGCGCAGTGCAAATACTGGCTTGTGCATGTTGGGTTGTCTCTCGGAATAATAGTGATCGATACGTCTTTTCTTGCCGCTCTTGGGTGGCGGGTGTGACCAACTATATCCTCGACGGCAAAAAAATTGCACAGCTTGGTAGAACATTTTATATGGTTATGCGCTCAAAGTAGCATAGATTGTTTGCATTCTCCTCTGAAAATCCACAGCACGTTTGCATTTGTGTCATGTTGCGTTACTGCCGCGTTAACAGTTTTTTGTTGACCGATAGTAGACAGGGGCGGCGGCCTGAGGTATGCGTGCACGCGTGGAGTCGGGAACACACCCTACGGACGACGCCCTCAGTAGGGTGCAGGCGAAAAAAAGCCCCGCTCGGGGCGGGGCTTCTTGCTTTCGCTGCGAACCGCTTAGCGGGCGGCGTGCGCAGCCAGCTTGCGGATCACGGCGGGACGGATCGAGTCCGAACCGCGCGACATGCGGTACAGCTGCCAGACGTCGCTGTTGCCGGAGTCACCATGGAACCAGGCTTTCACGCGCGCGATGGCGGTGCCCAGTGCGCTGGAAGTGGAAAGGGATGCTGTGGTCTTGGTCGTCATGATGTCCTCGCTCGTGGTCTGATGTGATCAGTATGAGGCCTGCGAGATAGAAATCAAATTGATTTACATGATGAAGGCCATTCACAATCGGAATATCTCTTAATCCTTGTCAGAAATACTTTACCCACCCCTTCCCGCTCTGGCGCTTGTACTGCCCGAAACGCCGCGTCGGCCAGTACAGCGCGACTGACAGCAGCGCCGCGATCGCCCACACCTGCCACACCTCCGCGACATCGGCGCGCTGCACGTCGAACAGCCACGCCGCCAGCCGCTGCAGCGCCAGCAGCGCGTACAGGTGCAGCAGGTAGAAGAACAGCGGCGCTCCGCCGAACACGGCGACGACGCGAGTGACTCTCGACTCGCGTGTCTCGAACCAGGCCAGCGCCAGCAAACCGCAGCCCAGCGTCAGCAGGAGGAAATCGAGCGAAGGCGGATACTTGGTGAAGTTCAGGAAGGACATCGTGGTGCGCAGCAGGTCGGCCTGGGGCGCCCACGGCACCGGTTCGCCGTACACGTTCGCCGCCCGCAGCAGCACCAGCAGCACCAGGCAGGCGACGCCTCCCAGCACCAGCCGGCGCCGGCGGAATTCCGGAGCGACGCTGCGCGCGAACAGCGGCCCGCAGGCATAGCCCAGCAGGATCACGCCGATCCAGGCCAGCACCGGGTAGCTGATCTTCACTTGCAGCGGCTCCTGCAGCAGGTAGCCGCGCTGCTCGAGCACCGTCCACGCGTGCGCCGCCAGGGTCCCCGGTTCGAAGGACAGGCCGGCGAGCGCGTTGTGCCCGCCGACGATCAGCCCGCCGAGCAGCGCCAGCACCGCTAGCGGCAGGCGGTGCAGCAGCGCCAGCGCCAGCATGGCGAGACCGATGGCCCACATCACCTGCAGGTAAAGGGTCGCCGGCGTGAAGCTGCCGGTCCAGGCGAAGTTGATGACGACGATTTCGAGGCCGATCAGCAGCAGCCCGCGCTTGACGAGGAATCCGGTCGCGTCGCGCGTGCCGCCGGGCGGGTGCGCGTACAGCCAGGCCGACAGCCCGGTCAGGAACACGAACAGCGGCGCGCAGAAGTGGGCCGACAGGCGGGTGAAGAACAGCGCCGGGTCGACGCTGGCCACGTCCATCGGGTCGCTCACCTGGTGCTGCAGGAAGAAGGTCTCGCGCACATGGTCGACCGTCATCAGCAGCATCACCAGGCCGCGGGCCACGTCGATGGATGCGATGCGCTTGCTGGTGCTTGACATGGTATGGGTCATGCTGGTCCTCTCTTACAACTGGTACGACAGGGTCGCGGTGATGGTCCGCCCGCTGCCGGGCGCAACCCACAGCTGGCTGTAGGAACTGGCGTAATAGCTGCGGTCGAACAGGTTCTCCACGTTCAGCGCCAGGCGCCAGTGGCGGTTCGCCCGGTATGAGGCGAGCAGGCGCACCGTCGTGTAGCCCGGCAGGCGGAAGCCGCTCGAGGCGGCGACGTCGCCGAAACGCTCGCCCACGTAGGCGACACCTGCGCCGGCCGAGGCGCGCGCGTCGCCGGCCACCAGCAGCAGGCTGGCGCCGTGGCGCGGCACGTTCGGGAAGCGGCTGCCGGTACGGATGGTGTTGTCGCCGCGGGTCACGCGCGCGTCGGTCCAGGCATAGGCGCCGGACAGCCGCAGGCCGCGGCGCAGCTCGCCGGAGACGTCGAGCTCGACGCCGCGGCTGGCCACCTCGCCCGCCGGGAGGGAGAAATCCGTGTTGGCCGGGTTCGGCGTCAGCACGTTCTTTTTCTCGATGCGGTAGAGGGCCAGGGTGCCCGCCAGCCCCCGCGGCGCCTCGTGCTTGATGCCGATCTCGTGGGAGCGGCTTTCCTCGGCCGGGAAGGCCTGGTTGTCGATGCCGATGCCGCTGTTCGGACGGAAGCCGCGCGCGGTGCTGGCGTAGAGCGAGACGGTGTCGCTCGGCTGGTAGACCAGGCCGGCGCGCGGACTGGTTGCGCTCAGCTCCTGGTGGTTGACGGCGCCGGTGCGGCGGTTGCCCACCGTCTGGCGATAGCGGTCCGCCCTCACCCCGGCCAAGGCCTTCCAGCGCGGCCCCAGCGTCACCTGGTCCTGCGCGTACACGGCGCTGGCGCGCTGGTGCTCCTCGGTGTCGATCGACAGCGCGAGCGGCGCGGCAGTGGCGCCATACACGGGTGCGAAGACGTCGATCGCGTAGGGCGTGGCGGCCGAGGGATTGCGCCGCATCTGCACGCGCCGGTCGTCGAAACGGTAGGCCTCGACGCCCGCCAGCAGCGCATGCTGCATCCCCAGTGCGGTGACCTTGCCCAGGGCCTCGATGCGCGCCGATCGGTCGAGGGCCGACCAGTCGCGGTGGCGGCGCTGGCGGCGCAGCGTGCGGCCGTCGGACAGCAGGTCGTTGGCGTCGCTCGAGTAGCCGGCCAGCGAACTGTCGCGCCAGGACGCCCCGCCCTGCAGCGACCAGCTGCCGCCGGGAGCGTGCTGGACGAACAGCTGGTGGCCGAGCGAGCGCACCGTGGTCGGGCCGTCGCCCGGCTCGCCGAGGAAGCGCCCGCGCGGCACCTCGCCCAGCCGGCCGTCGATGGCGGGGATGCCGCGATCGAAAGGGGCGCGCTGGCGCGCGGCCTCGATCTCGTACGAGACCGTGGTGGCGCTGCCGGCCAGCCAAACGAAGGACGGCGCGAGGAATTCGCGCTCGCTGTGGACGGTGTCGCGGAAGCTGTCGCCGCTGCCGTGGGCCGCGTTGAGGCGCCAGGCGAGGCTGTCCGTCATGGGGCCGCCGAGGTCGACGGCGACGCGGCGCGTGCGGTGGCTGCCCAGCGACAGGTCGATGCCGGCATGCGGCGTGAAGCGCGGCTTCCTGGTGAGGATGTTGACGGTGCCGCCGGGCTCTCCCCGTCCGTAGAGGGCGGACGCGGGTCCCTTCAGGATCTCGATGGCCTGGGTGCCGGCGATGTCGCGCATGCCGTTGTAGCCGCGGCTGGAGCTGAAGCCGTTGACCATGTAGTCGGAGCCGAAATTCGGGTCGCCGGTGAAGCCGCGCATGGCATAGCTGTCCCACAGGCCGCCCAGGTCGCTCTGGCGCGCGATGCCGCTGGCCAGCTCCAGGGCGCCGGAGAGGCTGCTGACGCCGACGTCCTGCAACAGGTCGGCGCCCAGGGTGCGTACGCTTTGCGGCAGGTCTTTCGGCGGGGTTTCGGTCTTGGTGGCGCCGGCCACCGACAGGGTGCGGTAGGTGGCGCGCTTGGCGGTGACGACGACGGTGTCCGGCACGGGCTGGGCCAGCGCGGTCAAAGGAATGGTGCCGGCGATGAACGCCGCGCACCGCATGGAATGGGTGTGCATGTCAGGTTTCCTGCTGTTGGATGTGGGTCGGCACGGCCAGGACTGTGCCGTGGCCGTAGCGTTCGATCAGCGGCGATTCAGGCCGCGAGCAGAAAGCCGGGCGGCGCGTGCGGCGGCGGCAGCAGGTAGTCGGGAGTGGATGCGGCGGCGAGCGGCGCAGGGGCCGCGGGCACCGCATGCAGTACGGGTGGCGTGGACGGCACGGGGCGCAGCACGGCGCCGGGCGGCGGCGCGTGCGGCTGGGCATGCGCCATGCAGGAGACGCAGTGCTGGGCTTTCGAGGCGAGCTCGTGGTCGTGCCGCGCTGCCCCAAGCAGTTGCAGCACAAGCACGATCGCCAGCAGCCACAGCATGGTGCGACGGCGGACGGGCAGCACGGCGGCTGCCGGGAATGCGCCGGCGGGCGGCGCAGGTGAATTGGTCAAACGACGAACCTCGGGCGAACACGTGACGAACAGCGCCGCCATGGCCTCGCGGGCCATGGCAGGTCAGGAAAACAGGGAGCTGTGGGTGTTCAGGCCCGGGGCGGGCCGCGCGGCTGGAAGGCGCAGGCCGCAGGCCGGCAGGGGTCGGGGGTAGTCGATGCGGGGTTTGCCGTGGCGCCGGGCGCGAGCGGCACGAATCGGGACGCCGTGGCCGGCAGTGCGAACGCCAGCTGGGCGCTGGCGGCGCAGCCCGCGCAGAGGTCGTGCAGGGCCGCCTTGGACGACTTGCCGCCTGCGCCGGTGCCCTCCTGCGCAGCCATGCGTGCTTCTTCCACGTGCGACAGGCCGTGCAGGGCCGACACCTGCTGCGAAAAGAGCAGGAACAGCGACAGCAGGACAAGGACGACGGAACGCGGCATGCAGCGGGATTGAGGGAACGACAACGCCATTTTACCCGATCGGGCCGATCCACGAGCGGCAAGGGCCGAAAGCCGCTTCCCCGCATGGACAAAAAAAACCCCGGCTGCCGAAGCAGGCGGGGTTGTTCGCCGCGCTCTGTTAGCCGGGCATCAGCGCACCGCGGCCACCGCCAGCGCCGTCATGTTGACGATGCGGCGCACCGTCGCGCTCGGGCTCAGGATGTGCACCGGCTTGGCGCTACCCAAAAGGATCGGGCCGACCGTGACGCCCTTGCCCGCTGCGACCTTGAGCACGTTGAACAGGATGTTCGCGGCATCGAGCGAAGGCATCACCAGCAGGTTGGCGCTGCCGCTGAAGCCGGACTCGATGTCGTAGACCGCGCGGATTTCTTCCGACAGCGCGGCGTCGCCGTGGACCTCGCCGATCGCCAGCAGCTCGGGCGCGCTCTCCTTCAACAGGGCGCGCGCTTCGCGCATGCGCCGTGCCGACGGCCGCTCCGAGGATCCCTGCGAGGAATGCGAGAGCATGGCCACCTTCGGCTCGAGGCCGAACTCGCGCAGGGTGGTCGCGGCCAGCTGGGCGATGCCGGCCAGTTCCGCCGCGCTCGGCTCGTCGTTGACGTAGGTGTCGGTGATGAACAGCGTGTACTTGTCGAGCACGAGCGCGTTCATGGCCGCCAGCACCGGCGCGCCCGGCGCCATGCCGATCTCGTTCTTCACGTGCTGCAGGTGGCTGTCGTAGCTGCCCTTCATGCCACAGATGAGGGCGTCGACCTCGCCGCTTGCGAGCAGGCGCGTGCCCTGCAAGGTCGCATCTCCGTCACCCTTGCCCTCGCCTTCGACCAGCGTGTAGTCGCTGCCCGCCTGCAGGCGCAGCCCGGCGTCGCGGATCGCGCGTTCGATGGCGCCCTTCTCGCCGATCAGGACCGGCTTGGCGATGCCTTCGTCGACCACGGTCTGGACCGCGCGCAGCACGCGCTTGTCGTCGCTCTCGGCGAAGGCGACGCGGCGCGGATTGGCCTTGGCCTTGGCAAACACCGGCTTCATGAAGAAACCGGTGTGGTAGATCAGCTGGGCCAGCTTTTCGCGGTAGGCCGCCATGTCGGTGATCGGGCGCGCCGCGACGCCCGATGCCGCGGCCGCCTCGGCGACGCGCGGGGCGATCGCCGCCAGCAGGCGCGGATCGAAAGGCTTCGGGATGATGTAGTCGGGGCCGAAGGCCAGGTCCTCGCCTTCATAGGCCGAGGCCACCACGTCGCTCGCTTCGGCTTCGGCGAGTTCCGCGATCGCGGTCACGCAGGCCAGCTTCATCTCGTCGGTGATGCGGGTCGCGCCGCAGTCCAGCGCGCCGCGGAAGATGTAGGGGAAGCACAGGACGTTGTTGACCTGGTTCGGATAGTCCGAGCGGCCGGTGGCGACGATGCAGTCCGGGCGCGCGGCCTTGGCCACTTCCGGGCGGATCTCCGGTTCCGGGTTGGCCAGCGCCAGGATCACCGGCTTGTCGGCCATGGTCTTGACCATCTCGCCGGTGAGCACGCCCGCGGTCGAGCAGCCCAGGAAGACGTCGGCGCCGTTCACGATGTCGCCCAGCGTGCGGGCGTCGGTGTCCTGCGCATAGCGCGCCTTGTTCGCTTCCATGTTGGCTTCGCGGCCGGCCCAGATCACGCCCTTGGAGTCGGTCACGTAGATGTTCTCGCGCTTCACGCCGAGCAGCACCATCATGTCCAGGCAGGCGATCGCCGCCGCGCCGGCGCCCGAGGCGACCAGCTTGATGGAACCGATGTCCTTGCCCACGACTTTCAGGGCGTTGAGCAGCGCCGCGGTGGAGATGATGGCCGTGCCGTGCTGGTCGTCGTGGAAGACCGGGATGTTCATGCGCTCGCGCAGCTTCTTCTCGATGTAGAAGCATTCGGGCGCCTTGATGTCCTCGAGGTTGATGCCGCCGACCGTCGGTTCCAGCATCGCGATCGCGTCGACCAGCTTGTCCGGATCGAGTTCGTCGAGTTCGAGGTCGAACACGTCGACCCCGGCGAATTTTTTGAACAGGCAGCCCTTGCCTTCCATGACAGGCTTCGAGGCCAGCGGGCCGATGTTGCCCAGGCCGAGAACAGCGGTGCCGTTCGAGATCACCGCGACCAGGTTGGCGCGCGAGGTGTACTCGGCCGCCATCGCCGGGTCGGCCGCGATCTCCTCGCAGGCATAGGCGACGCCCGGCGAATACGCCAGCGACAGGTCGCGCTGGTTCGACAGCGGCTTGGTGGCGACGACTTCGATCTTGCCGCGGGTCGGGCTGCGGTGGTATTCGAGCGCGTCGGCGCGCAACTGGGTGTCTTTGGCTTCGCTGAGATTGGTTTCGGTACTCATGGTTTCCATCGCGTGTTGTGGTGATCGGGATGCGGCGGCGCCGGCAGCCGGGCCTGGACCCGCCGGATGCGGGACCGGCAGGCAGGCGGCGCCCTTCAGGCGAACGCGGCTCAAAGGGGAAGGATATACCAGCGGCCGGATTTGCGTATCCGATCGATAAGATTTGGGCCACCGGCATGCGAGCGGCATGGCAGCACAGGCCGGCGGCGCGGCCCGGAGGGCGGTTCAGTCGCCCTTGCGGGCCATGAACACGAAATGGGAGCGCAGCGGCGGTGCGAGCGCCGCCAGGGTGTCGGAGACGAGAGGAGGCAGGCGCGACATGAGGCGCGCCAGCGGCGGCGCCAGCAACAGGCTGCGGTAGCAGGCTTCCCGGCCCGGGAAGAACCGGGCCAGTTCGGCCCGCGTCACCTTGCGCACATGGGGATTGCGCGGATTGTTGTAGCGGAAATCGAAGATCAGGCACCAGCCGCCGGGCCGCAGCTTGTGCCACATGGCGGCAGCCAGCGCGCCGCGGGTCGCGTCGTCCAGCACCGACGAGAACACCGTGTGGGCCGTAATCAGGTCGAAACCGCCGCCCGGGACGCTCTCGAGCTCGCCGAGATGCCATTGCACCTGGCCGGCGGTGACGGCGCGCGCCGCGTCCAGGCGGTCTGGCAGCAATTCGGTGCCGGTCAGGTTGGCCGGCCGCGCACCCTAGTCGATGAGCTGGCGCAGGAAATTGCCGCTGCCGCAGCCGACGTCCAGCACGCGCAGCGGCGCCAGGTCGTGCCCGACCGTGCGGCCGAACATGGCGGCGAAAGTGCGTGCGCGCGCGGCGCTCTGCTGCAGTACCTCGGGCCGGTGCCAGGCATAGCGCGGCAGCGCACCGCCGCCGTGCCATTGCCGGTACACCTGTGCAAGCCGTTCCTGTTCGGTTTGGGCGTCGTGGATAGTCATGGCAGTCTCCTCACTGCCATCTTCACCGAGCACGCAGGACGAAATTTGAGATTAGCCAGACGGCATACCCTCGCCGGCGAACTTTTACACGGATTTACAGTCTGGACGCGGCCGAGCAACAGGACTTGTTGAGGGTGAGAAACCTCGTTGTGCCGCTCCGCAAGACGCGCGGGGCCGGGACCCCACCTTGCGAGACTACGGCACGACCGCCGTCACTTCGATCTCGACCCTGGCCCTGTCCTCGACCAGCCCGGCCACCTGCACCGCGCTCATGGTCGGGTAGTGGCGGCCGATCAGGTCGCGGTAGGCCGCGCCAATCGCCGGATAGGCTGCAACGTACTCCTTCTTGTCGAGCACATACCAGGTCATGCGCACGATGTGCTCCGGCTTGGCGCCGCCTTCGGCCAGCACCGCGACGATGTTCTCCAGCGCCTGGCGCACCTGGCCGGCGAAATCGTCGGTGTGGAAGACGCCGTCGCGGTCCCAGCCGACCATGCCGCTCACGAACACCATCCGGCCCGAGCAGGCGATGCCGTTGGCGTAGCCGCGCGGCCGCGGCCAGCCTTCAGGTTGCAGGAATTCCATCATGTTTGTCCTCGTTCGCCTGGTGTCGCTGCGGAGGCTGCCGCGGCCCCGGCCAGCAGTTCGCGCGCGATGATCAGCTGCTGCACTTCGGTCGCGCCCTCGTAGATGCGCAGCGCGCGGATTTCGCGGTACAGGCGCTCGACCGGCTGCTCGCTGACCACGCCCAGCCCGCCGAACATCTGCACGGCGGCGTCGATGACCTGCTGGGCGGTCTCGGTAGCCGTCATCTTGGCCATCGCCGCTTCCTTCGTCACGCGCCGCCCCTGGTCGCGCTGCCAGGCGGCGCGGTAGGTCAGGAGCGCGGCGGCGTCGATGCCGGTCGCCATCTGCGCCAGCTTGGCCTGGGTCAGCTGGAAGTCGGCCAGGGTCTTGCCGAACATCTTGCGCGCGGTGGCGCGCGCCAGCGCCTCGTCGAGGGCGCGGCGGGCGAAGCCGAGCGCCGCCGCGGCCACCGAGGTGCGGAAGATGTCGAGGGTCGCCATCGCCACCTTGAAGCCCTGCCCCGCTTCGCCCAGGCGCTTCGACGCCGGCACCCGGCACCCGGCAAAGCGCAGGCGCGCCAGCGGGTGCGGCGCAATCACGTCGATCCGCTCGGCGATCTCGAAACCGGGCAGGCCGGCGTCGACGATGAAGGCGGAGATGCCGCGCGCGCCCGGCGCCTCGCCGGTACGGGCGAACACGACGTACACGTCGGCGATGCCGCCGTTCGAGATCCAGGTCTTTTCGCCGTCGAGCACGTAGTGGTCGCCCTCGAGCGTCGCCGAACACGCCATCGCGGCGACGTCGGAGCCGGCATCGGGCTCGGACAGGGCGAAGGCGGCGATCGCCTCGCCGCGGCCGACCCGCGTCAGATAGTCCCGCTTGTTGTCCTCGCTGCCGAACAGCGTGATCGCTCCGCTGCCGAGCCCCTGCATGGCAAAGGCGAAGTCGGCCAGGCCCGAATGGCGGGCCAGGGTTTCGCGGATCAGGCAGACGGCGCGGGTGTCGATTGCGTCGGAAGCGCCTCCGTAAGCCGTGCCGCCGATCGCATGCTTCAGCCAGCCGGCTTCGCCCAGCTGCTTCACCAGGGCGCGGCAGGCGGCGTCGACGTCGTGTTCGTGCTGCCGGGGGATGTGCGTAGCGGCCCAGGCGTCGAGCGCCTGCGCCAGCTCGCGGTGGCGGCCCTCGAGGAAGGGCCAGGCCAGGTAATCGGTATCGGCCATGGTTCAGTTGCCTTCAAAATGCGGTTTTTCCTTCGCGACGAAGGCGTGGTAGGCGCGGTGGAAGTCGTTGGTGGCCATGCAGATCGCCTGGGCCTGGGCTTCGGCCTCGATGGCTTCGTCCACGCCCATATTCCACTCCTGCTGCAGCATCTTCTTGGTCATCCCGTGGGCGAAGGTCGGGCCGGCGGCCAGCGCGGCGGCAAAGGCCTGGGCCTCAAGCAGCACGTTTTCGGGCGCGCACAGGCGGTTGAAGAAGCCCCAGCGTTCCGCGGTCTCGCCGTCCATGCTGCGCCCGGTGTAGAGCAGCTCGGCCGCCCGGCCCTGGCCGATCACGCGCGGCAGCAGCGCGCAGGCGCCCATGTCGCAGCCGGCCAGGCCGACGCGGGTGAACAGGAAGGCGGTCTTGCTGCGCGCGGTACCGTAGCGGATGTCGGAAGCCAGCGCCAGGATCGCGCCGGCGCCGGCGCAGATGCCGTCGATGGCCGCCACGACCGGCTGCGGGCAGGCGCGCATCGCCTTCACCAGGTCGCCCGTCATGCGGGTGAAGGTGAGCAAGCCCGGCATGTCGAGTTTCGTCAGCGGGCCGATAATGTCGTGCACGTCGCCGCCCGAGCAGAAGTTCTCGCCGGACCCGGTGAGGACCACCGCCTTGACGTCGCCGGCATAGCTTAGCGCCCGGAACAGGTCGCGCAGCTCGGCGTAGGAATCGAAGGTGAGCGGGTTCTTGCGCTCGGGCCGGTCGAGCGTGATCGTGGCCACGCCGCCGTCCACGCGGAACAAGAAGTGCTGCGGCTGATAGCCGGACAGGTCGTTGCGGTTGCCCGCCAGCTGCTGCGGTTCGCCTGCAAGGTAACGCATGGGTTCTCCTGGTGTTTCGCTTACGTGTTGATTATTCGGGGGCGCCGAGGCCCCGCTTCATGTTCGAGAGCAGCGCCATCAGCGTTGCGCGTTCCTGTTCGCCCAGGCCGCGCATCAGCTCGATGATCCAGCTTTCGTGCTTCGACGCCATGCCCTTGAAGGCGCGCCGCCCGGCGGGGGTCAGCCGCACGCGGTAGGCGCGGCCGTCGCCCGGCACGGCGTCGCGCGCCACCAGCCCCTCCTGCTCGAGCAGGTTGACGATGCCGGTGACGTTGGCATTGGTGACCATCATGCGCTTCGACAGTTCGCCCATGCGCAGGCCTTCCGGATGGCGGTCGAGCTGCGCCATCAGGTCGAAGCGCGGCAGCGTGATGCCGAATTCGACCCGCAGGCGGGTGCGGATCTCGGCTTCGATCAGCGTGGTGCACGAGAGCATGCGCAGCCACAGCTTGAGCGACTGGTGGTTGTCCCCGGTGAGGCGGCTCTCGAGGTCGACGGCTTCATCGACGCCATCCAGGCCGCGTTCCGCTTTGGCGATATGGCCCGCCATCTCAGCCCTCGAGCAATCTGGCCGCCACCTGCTGCGGCGTGAGGCCGCTGCTGGCCGCCGCCATCTGGCGTTCGCGTTCCAGGTTGCGCTCGAGCTGCAGCTTGCCGGCGTAGTACTGCTTCGGCCAGGCGACTCCCGTGTAGCCGAGCTTCGCCGCTTCGTGCAGGGTCCAGGCCGGGTCGGCCAGGTGCGGGCGCGCGATGGCGCACAGGTCGGCGCGGCCGGAGGCGATGATGCTGTTCGCGTGGTCGGCTTCGAAGATGGCGCCGACCGCGATGGTCGGGATCCCGACCTCGTTGCGGATGCGGTCCGAGAACGGGGTCTGGAACATGCGCCCGTACACCGGCTTTTCGCGCTTGCTGACCTGGCCCGAGGAGACGTCGATCATGTCCGCGCCCGCCGCCTTGAACAGGCGCGCCACCCCCACCGCGTCATCCGGGGTCAGCCCGCCCTCGACCCAGTCGTGGGCCGACAGGCGCACGCTGATCGGCAGGTCGCGGGGCCAGACCGCGCGAATCGCGGCAAATACCTCGAGCGGATAGCGGCAGCGGTTTTCCAGGCTGCCGCCGTAGGCGTCCTCGCGGCGGTTGGTGAGCGGCGAAATAAAACTCGACAGGAAGTAGCCGTGGGCGCAGTGCAGCTCCAGCCAGTCGAAGCCGGCCTCGGCGGCCTGCACGGCGGCGCGCACGAAGTCGCCCTTGATCCGTTCCAGGTCCTCGAGGCTGGCCGCGCGCGCCACCTGCGACACCCCTTCCAGGTACTGCTGGCTGGAGGCCGACACCAGCGGCCAGTTGCCCTCGTCGAGCGGCAGGTCGGTGCCGTCCCAGGCGCGCCGGGTGGAACCCTTGGCGCCGGCGTGGCCGAGCTGGATGGCGATTTTCGCGTCGCTGTTGGCGTGGACGAAGTCGACGATGCGCTTCCAGGCCGCCGTGTGCTCCGGCGCGTACAGGCCGGGACAGCCGGGCGTGATGCGGGCGTCGCTCGAGACGCACGTCATCTCCGCGAACACCAGGCCGGCGCCGCCCAGTGCGCGGCTGCCCAGGTGCACCAGGTGGAAGTCGCCCGCCACGCCGTCGACGGCAGAATACTGGGCCATCGGCGACACCACGATGCGGTTCTTCAGCAGGGTGCCGCGCAGGCGGAACGGCGTGAACATCGGCGGAATGCTTGCCGCGCCCGGCGGCACCGGCACACCCGCCTGCTCGAAGGCGCGGCTGGCGATCCACTCCTCGAAGCGGCCCACGTAATCGGCGTCCCGCACCCGCAGGTTTTCGTGCGACAGGCGCTGGCTGCGCGTCAGCATCGAATAGGCGAACTGCTCGGCCTCCATGCTCGTGTAGCGTTCGACGTTCTCGAACCATTCCATCGAATTGCGCGCGGCGCTCTGGATCTTGAGCACTTCCACCGCCCGCAGCTCCTGGTAGGCTCCCAGCACCTGTTCGATGCCCTCGCTTCCATGCTCGCGGAAGCAGCGCGCCAGTTCGATCGCATCCTCCAGCGCGAGCTTGGTGCCGGAGCCGATCGAGAAGTGGGCCGTATGCGCGGCGTCGCCCATCAGCACCACCGGCACGCGCCGCCCGTCAATGTCGTTCCAGTGCACCCACTGGCGGCAGACGATGCGCGGGAAGGTGATCCACATGCTTGATCCGCGCAGGTGCGAGGCATTGCTCATCAGCGCGTGGCCGTCGAGGTAGTTGGCGAACAGCTTTTCGCAGAAGGCGATGCCCTCTTCCTGGCTCATGTCGGCCAGGCCGGACTTCCTCCACACCTCTTCCGGCGTTTCGACGATGAAGGTCGAGGTATCGCCGTCGTACTGGTAGCAGTGGGCCTGGAACCAGCCGTGCTCGGTCTCTTCGAAGGCGAAGGTGAAGGCGTCGAATTTCTTCTTCGTGCCGAGCCAGACGAAGCGGCAGCGGCGGGTGTCGATGTCGGGCTGGTAGGTGGCCGCGTAACGGGTGCGCACGCGGCTGTTGAGGCCATCGGCGGCGATCACGAGGTCGGCGCCGTAGCGGCGTGCCAGCGCCTGGTCGTCGGCCACGTCCTGCTCGAACACCAGCCGCACGTTCAATGCCTCGCAGCGCGCCTGCAGGATGTTCAGCAGGCGCTTGCGGCCGATGCCGCAGAAGCCGTGCCCGCCCGATGTCACCGTGCGTCCCTTGAAGTGGACGTCGATGTCGTCCCAGTGGTTGAAGGATTGCAGGATGGTGCGCGCCGTCTCATCGTCGGCCGCGACCAGGTTGCCCAGGGTCTGGTCGGAGAACACCACGCCCCAGCCGAAGGTGTCGTAGGGCCGGTTGCGCTCGACCACGGTGATCTCGTGGGCCGGGTTCTGCTTCTTCATCAGGAGGGCGAAGTACAGGCCGGCCGGGCCGCCCCCTATGCAAACGATGTTCATGCCTGTTCCATGTTTTGCCTGGCTTCCTGGCGC
Organism: Massilia sp. SYSU DXS3249; assembly: GCF_053668055.1. Taxonomy (NCBI): domain Bacteria; kingdom Pseudomonadati; phylum Pseudomonadota; class Betaproteobacteria; order Burkholderiales; family Oxalobacteraceae; genus Massilia; species Massilia sp. SYSU DXS3249. Next base: position 146,352 of record NZ_JBSIPX010000013.1, read on the forward strand.
AGCTTGAAGCGCTGCAGCTTGCCGGTCTCGGTGCGCGGCAAGGCGGTGCGGAACTCGATCCGGCGCGGGTATTTGTAGGGCGCGATCGCCGCCTTCACATGGTCCTGCAGCGCTTTCGCCATCTCCAGCCCGCACTGCTCGCCGGGGCGCAGCACGACATAGGCCAGCACCACCTGCCCCCGTTCCGGGTCGGGCGCCCCCACCACCCCGCATTCGGCCACCGCCGGGTGCTGCAGCAGCACGTCCTCGACCTCCGGCCCGGCGATGTTGTAGCCGGCCGAGATGATCATGTCGTCGGTGCGCGCCTGGTACCAGTAATAGCCGTCGGCGTCGACCTGGTAGGCGTCGCCCGTGAGGTTCCAGCCATTGCAGACATAATCGAGCTGGCGCGGGTCGGCCAGGTAGCGGCAGCCGGTCGGGCCTTTCACCGCCAGCCGCCCGGTGACGCCCGGGCCGACCGGATGCCCGTCGTCGTCCAGGATGCAGGCATGGTAGCCGGGAATCGGGCGGCCGGTGGCACCGGGCCGGATGTCGTCGCCGGCCGCGGAAATAAAGATGTGCAGCATTTCGGTGGCGCCGATGCCGTCGATCATGGCCAGGCCTGTTGCGTCCTGCCAGGCCTGGCGCGTCTGCCGCGGCAGCGCCTCGCCGGCGGAGACGGACCGGGTCAGGCTGGACAGGTCGTGCTGGCCGGCGAGCTGCGCCATCTGGCGGTAGAAGGTCGGCGCGGTGAAGCACACGGTGGCGCGGTGTTCGGCGATGGCGGCCAGCAGCAGCTCGGGCGTGGGCTTTTCGAGCAGCACGGTGGACGCCCCATAGCGCAGCGGGAAGAGCAGCAGCCCGCCCAGGCCGAAGGTAAAGGCCAGCGGCGGCGTGCCGATGAAGACATCGTCCGCGGTGGTCGCCAGCATCGAGCGCGGGAAACAGTCGCAGATCGCCAGCACGTCGCGGTGGAAGTGCATCGTGCCCTTCGGCCGGCCGGTGGTGCCGGAGGTGAAGCTGAGCAGGCAGACGTCCTGCGCCCAGGTGTCGACGCTGTCGAAGCGCGGCGGCATCGCGGCCATGCGCTGCTCGAGGGACGCGGGACCGCCATCGTTGAAGTCGACTATCGGCGGCAGGTTCGTGAGTTCGCGGCAGGCCAGATCCAGCTCCGCGCGCAGGCTGGCGGCGCACAGCACCGCGTCCACCCGCGCCAAGTCCATGATCGTGCCGATCTCCCTGGCGCGCAGCAGCGGCATGGTCGGCACCGCGACCATCCCGGCCTTCCACACCGCCAGGATGCAGGCCGCCATCATCGGATGGTTGGCGCCCCGCAGCAGCACCCGGTTGCCGGTGACCAGCTTCAGGTCGTCGCGCAGCACGCCGGCGATGCGGTCGACCTTTTCCAGCAGCTCGGCATAGGTCCAGCTGAGGCCGGCGCCGCGGATCGCCTTCGACGCGCCATGGCCCTGCGCCACCATGCGGTCGAGCAGCTCGGCCGCGCAGTTGATGCGCTCGGGATAGCGGAGCTCGTCCAGTTCGAACACCAGTTCAGGCCACTGCTCGCGCGGCGGCAGGTTGTCCATCGCAAAGGTGTCCAGGTACGCGGTTCCGCTCATGGTGTCTCCGGCCAGTCCAGGGAGGGCTCGATGCCCGTCGTTTGCAGCGAACATACTTTAAGCCTAAAGTATCCACCAGGGCAAGCATTTCCCGAGCAGATCCTTCGCTCGGCGGTCCTGCAATCCGCCCACCTGAGAGATATCGTGAGTTATAGTGATATCGACATCTAAGCTGCTCAAAATCGGTTCGTCGCTTTGCATGGATGGAGGTGATTCGATGAAACATCGTTCCCAGTGTGCGCAGTGCCTGATGGCTCTGGCCGCCCTCGCTTTCCCGCTGGCGGCCCAGGCCGCCGATACGCCCTGGGCGACACTGCAACAGTCTTACTACGCCGGCAAGACCCTGGAAGAAGCCCCCTTCATCCGCCTGAGCGCGCCCAGCCGCGCGGCAAGCGGCGACCAGGTGCCCTTCGCGTTCAGCATCGACCACCCGATGACGGCCAGGCAGTACATCAAGTCGGTCACCGTCTTCGTCGACGACAATCCGGTGCCCCTGACGGCCGTCTTCCACTTCCAGCCGGACCACGGAAAGGCCGAGATCTCCACCAGGATCCGGCTCGAATCCGATTCGCCGGTGCACGTGGTCGCAGAATCGAACGACGGCAAGCTGTACGTGAACGCGGTGACCGTGAAGGCCTCGGGCGGCTGCAGCGGCCCGGCAGCCACGGGGGAAACCGCCGCGCTGGCCGACGCAGGGAAAATGAAGATGGCGCTGGCCGGGCCCTTCAAACGCGGCGACGTCAACCAGGCCAGGCTCCTGATCCGGCATCCGATGTACACGGGGTTGCAGCGCGACCTCTCCACGCACGGATTCCGGCCGGCCTTTTTCATCAGCAAGGTCGACGTTAGCTACAACGGCAAGCCCGTGATGACGGCGGATACATCGATCGGGATCAGCGAAAATCCGTCCCTCCAGTTCGGCTTCTTCGCCGACAAGCCGGGCGCCCTGCAGGTCGTCCTGCACGATAACAAGGGGGCGACATTCCGCCAGGCTCTGGACGTCGGAGGCTAGGTGCGTCGCCTGCTGCAGGGGATGCTTCTCCTGGCAAGCGCGACGGCGCAGGCTGTCGCGGCGCCGCTGCATGTGGACCAGGTCGCGCCGGGCGTGTACGTGCACATCGGTCAGCACAAGGATTTCGAGGAAGGCTACGACGGCGATATCTGCAATACCGGTTTCGTGGTCGGGAGCGAGGCGGTGGCCGTCATCGATACCGGCGGCTCGTATGCCGTCGGCATGGCCCTGAAGGAAGCGGTCCGCGCACGCACGCAGCTGCCCATACGCTACGTGATCAATACGCATGGGCATCCGGACCATGTCTTCGGCAACGCCGCCTTCCTCGATGCCAATCAGCCCGGGACGCCGCCGCAGATCGTCGGCCATGCCCTGCTGCCCCAAGCGCTGGCCCTGCGCGGCGACGCCTACCTGCGCAACTTGCAAAAGCAGTTGGGGCCGGCAGCCGGAAAAAGCACGATCATCGCGCCCGACAAGGCCGTGCAGGATCGCCTGATCCTCGACCTCGGCGGGCGAAAGCTGGCATTGCGGGCCTGGCCGAAGGCGCATACGGACAACGATGTCACCGTGTTCGACGACGCCAGCGGCACGCTGTGGACGGGCGACCTGCTCTTCATCGAGCGCACGCCCAGCCTCGATGGCCATCTCCAGGGCTGGCTCGCCGCCATGGATGCCCTCGACAGGATGCCGGCCAGCGCGACCGTCCCCGGCCACGGCCCCGTCACGCGCGACAAGAAGGCAGCGCTGGCCCGGCAGCGCGCCTACCTGACGACCCTGCTGCGGGACGTGCGCACCGCCATCCGGCAAGGCAGCGGCATGACGGAGGCGATGGACACGGCGGCCGCCTCCGAGCGGGCGCGCTGGCAACTGTTCGAGGTCGTCAACCGGCGCAACGTTAACCTGCTGTATCCGGCCCTGGAATGGGAGTGAACATGCGCAGGCGCGACTTCCTCGGCCTGTCCCTGGCCGGCGCGACCTGGCCGGCCCTGGCGGCTGGGCGAAAAAGCAAGACGTCCCCGGGACGTGTGATCGTCGTGGGCGCCGGCTATGGCGGCGCAACCGCGGCCAGGCACGTGCGCATGCTGAGCGGCGGGCGCATCGAGGTCGTCCTCGTCGACCAGCAGCCGCATTTCATTTCCTGCCCGGTCAGCAACCGCGTGCTGGCCGGCCAGAAAACGCTGGCGCAACTCACCTTCGCCTACGACGCGCTGCAGCGCCGGCATGGCGTCCGCTTCATGCAGGGCAGCGTGACGGCCATCGATGCCGACAGGTCGCAGCTCGTGCTGAGCGGTCAAAGGCTGTCCTACGACCGCCTGATCGTCGCCCCCGGCATCGACTTCATCTACGACGACTTGCCGATGCTGACCGGCGCCCAGCAGCAGATTCCGCATGCCTGGAAAGCGGGCCCGCAGACGCGCACCCTGCACCGGCAGCTGCTGGCGATGCGCGATGGCGGCGTCTTCACGATCGCGGTGCCGCCCCAGCCCTATCGCTGCCCGCCCGCGCCCTACGAACGCGCCTGCCAGGCCGCGTTCTACCTGAAAACGCACAAGCCCCGCTCGAAAGTCATCGTCCTTGACGCCAATCCCGTGATCACCTCGAAGCGCGTCCTGTTCGAACGGGCATGGCGCGAGCTCTACCCGGGCATGATCGAGTACGTGCCGGGCAGCGAGTTGCAGCAGGTCGACGCGGGGAGGAAGACCGTCAGGACCAGCTTCGACACGGTCAGGTCCGATGTGCTGAACATCATCCCGCCCCAGCGGGCCGGGCGCATCGCCCAGGACGCGGGTCTCGCCAATGTGGAGCGGCGCTGGTGCGAAGTCGATTTCACCACGTATGCGTCAAGCGTCCTGCCCCGGGTGCACGTCATCGGCGATGCGATCGATTCAAGCCTGCCCAAGTCGGCCCACATGGCCAATGCCCAGGCGAAGGTCTGTGCGCGCGCCGTCGTAGCGCTGATGCAGGGGCAGGCGCCCGACCCGGAACCGGCCTTTGCCAATACCTGCTACAGCTTTGTCGACGACAGTCAGGCCATGCACATCTCGACCCTGTATCGCTACGATCCGGCGAAAAGGAGCATGGAAGCCGACGGCAGCGGCATCCTGTCGGATCACCCGTCGGCGCGGGAGGGCCAGGATGCCGATGCGTGGGCCCGGCAGATCTGGGCCGATGTGCTGTCCCAGGCAGCGGCGGGCGCTTGACACGGCGGGCTATTCCTGCACCGTCAGCGGCGCGGGGACCGGGCTGACGCCCTTCGCCAGCGCGGCGGCCGTCTCCGCCTCCTGCGCTTTGCGGAACGCGGGACGCTCCTTCAGCCCGGCGAGATAGCGCGCGACCGGCGGCGGAAAATCGGGCGCCATGCCGAGGTACTCGGCCAGCAGCAAGGCATACCCGACCGAGATGTCGGCCATGGTGAAGCGTCCAGCGCAGAGGCTGGCCCTGCCTTCGAGCACCGGCGCCAGCGTGCGCAGCCTGCCCAGGAACCAGCGCCGGTAGGCCGCCGCCACCTCGGGCTGGCGGCGCCCGGGCGGCTCGAAGCGCTCGTAGCGCAGCACCAGCGTCTGCGGGAAGGTCAGGGTCGCTTCACCGAAATGCAGCCAGTTCAGGAAGGCGCCGAAGTCCGCCTCGCCCGGCGCGACCGTGAACTCGCCCCGGCCGTACTTCTCTCCGAGGTAATGGCAGATGGCGGCCGATTCCGTCATCCTGAGTTCGCCATCGAAGAAGGCCGGCACCGTGCCGAGCGGGTTCACTTCCAGATAGGCGCGGTCCAGGGCCCGCGGCGGGAAAGGCAGCATCTTCAGTTCGTAGGGCAGACCCAGTTCCTCCAGCGCCCACAAGGGGCGGAAGGAACGGGCGGCAACGCAGTGGTATAAGCTGATCATCTTCCGGTGTTCTGCTCCGAGTTTGTCCAGGCATCTACATTACACGCTCCGTGCGCCCGTCCAGCGCTCACGCATCGAGAAAGCGGCAATCCCGGTTGGTCACTGCATTGCCGGGTCGCGGTGGGACTATTTTCACGGTCGGCCCAAGTCCGCGCGTGTCATCCCGGTGGGCCTCAATAGCCGACCTTCTGCGCATACGCCAGCAACGGCGTCCCGTACGAGCCTCCCCACTGGTAGGTATAACGGCTTTCAGCGCCGATCTTCATGATGTCGTACTGCTTGCCCACGCCGGGCGGGTTGTCGGTCGGCAGGCGGCCGCTGAAGAAGCCGGTGTCGGTCGCGAGGTCGTAGAAGCGGTACCAGGTCGTGACCCCGGGCCTGTGCACGAAGGGCGAGGTTTTCGTCTTCCGGGCTTCGGAGACGTCGAAGGCCGTGTCCTTCAGCTGCACCGCGCTGCGCCGGTACCAGGCGAGCGCCGCCTTCACCGCCACCGCCACCTCCGGGGTTTGCGGGCGGGTCATCAGGAAGCCGGCGACCATGGCCGATTCGGCGCCGCTCTTTGACGGCAGCTCGTAGGAGCGGCCGGTGACGGGCGCGTGGCTGACCGGGTCGTGCTGGGCGCACCACACGGTCTTGACGCCGTCCTGCTCGATCTGCGCCTTCAGGATGAACCCGACCGCGCCGGCCAGCGCCGGCTCCATGCGCGCGCGCTGCTGCGGCGTGAACAGGTCGCCCGCGAGCGGCGCCTGCCCGCGCAGCGCCTGGTCGAGCAGCAGGAGCACGCGCACCATGGCGTTGTCGTTGAAGGTGACGTGGTTCGAATAGCTCGCCGGGCCGCGCGACGGATACACCTGGGGGAAGCCGCCAGAGGGATACTGCATGTTCAGCAGAAAATCCATGGCCTTGCGCGCGCTGTCGCGGTAGGCCGGGTTCCCGCTGCGCCCGTAGACGTCGGCCAATACCAGGATCTCGGACACCGTGCCGCCGTTGTCGATGGTGCCGAGTTCGACGCCATTGGCGCCGAACCAGCCGCTGCGGGGCGCACTGCCGTTCCAGGGGGACGCGTACCAGGCTGGGGTCTTGTAGAAGCCGCCGTGCGGCATTTGCCAGCTCACGATGTTGTCGGCCAGCCGGCGGTCGGCGGCGAGTGCCGCGGCCGGGTCGGCGTCCCTGGCGAGCCAGCGCTTGTAGCCCGCCAGTTCGCCGTTGACCGGGTTGCCGTCCTGCGCCAGCATGGGCGCCGCGCCGACGGCCGCGGCCGCGAACGCCGCCGCCGGCTGGCCGCCGCCGACTACCACTGCGCATTCCACTGCCAATGCCGCTATGAATACCGCCGCCATCTTCTTCGACATGCCGCCTCCTCGTTGTGTGCCGCCGATGCTAAGCGAGCCGCTTCGCCGAAGTAAAGCGATTCTCCGCCGTTCGGCAATTTCATAAACCAGGGTGGTGATTCTCTGAACGGCGCGCGGCGGCCGGCCCTACGCGAAAACGCATGCCCGCTTGGTGAATTTCGCAATTGCCGCGTGATCGCAAGGCGGACACAATCCCAGCATTCCAGCCCCACGCCGACACGCCGAGACCGCATGACCACGATCGACCACCAACGCCGTACCCTGCTGCGCGGCGCCTCCGCCACCGCCGCCCTGCTGGCGGGCAGCGCATGCACCCTCCCTGCCGCCCGCACGCCAGGCGATCCCTGGGAACGCGCACGCAAGATCGGCGAACGCTTCGCCACGCCTCTGGCGTTCCGCGACGAAGACTTCCCCATCACGGCATTCGGGGCCCGCCCCTGCCGGCTGGTCGCGCTGACCGTGGCGGGCGCCCACGGCGCAGGGCCGCAGGCGCGCATGACGCCCGCGCCCGGGTCGGCCGACTGCTACCCGGCCATCGCCGCCGCCATCGCCGCCTGCAACAAGGCGGGCGGCGGGCGCGTGCTGATCCCGGCCGGCCACTGGTACTGCGCCGGGCCGATGGTGCTGCTGTCGAACGTCCACGTCCACCTGGCCGCGGGCGCCCAGCTCTTCTTCAGCCCCAACCCGGCCCACTTCGCGCAGTATGGCGACGTCGATTGCGGCAGGCACGGCAAGCTGGTGCTGTCGCGCTGGCAGGGCAACGACGTCCTGAACTACTCGCCCATGGTGTATGCCCGCAACCAGACCCACATCGCCCTCACCGGCGCCGACTGGACCAGCATCCTCAATGGCCAGGGCAGCATCCCCTTCGAGCCGGGCGGCCAGTGCTGGCACGACTGGGCCGGCAAGAGCAAGCGGCCCGGCCCGACCGCGGGCATGATCAATCCCGCCAACCCGTCCTCGCTGGCAGCGGTCGCGCCCCACCTGTCGAACGCCGAACGTGCGCTGGTCGAAGGCGAGGACGCCGGCTGGCGCGCCGACCACCGCTATCCGCCGACCCTGTCGGAAGCGGGCGTGCCGGTGGCGCGCCGCGTGTTCGGCATCGGCCATTACCTGCGGCCCTGCATGATCCAGTTCATCGGCTGCACCGATGTGCTGATGCAGGGCTACCAGCTGAACGATTCGCCGTTCTGGCAGCACAACCCCTACAACTGTCGCAAGGTCCGCATCAGCAGGGTCAACATGGACAGCCTCGGCCCGAACAGCGACGGCTTCGACCCGGAATGCTGCGACACCGTGCTGGTCGAGGACTGCGTCTTCAACACCGGCGACGACTGCATCGCGATCAAGGCCGGCAAGGCGCGCGACACCGACGGGGGGCCGACGCGCGACGTGCTGATCCGGAACTGCATCATGAACAGCGGCCATGGCGGGATCACCCTGGGCAGCGAAATGTCGGCCGGCATCGAGCATGTCTATGCCGAGCACATCGAGTTCCGCAACAGCCACTGGGCCACCGATCCGCTGAGCACCGCGATCCGCCTGAAGACCAACATGAACCGCGGCGGTTTTCTCCGCCATTTCCATGTGCGCGACGTCACGATCCCGAACGGGGTGCAGACCCGTCCCGGCTTCTACAAGCCCTTGCCGGGTTCCCCGGTGGCGCCGGACACGCTCTCGGTCGGCGGCGGCGCCGTCATCACCTTCGACTGCGACTACGCGGCCAGGTACGACAGCGTGCGCACGCGGCCGCCCGCGGTGTCGGACGTGCACATCTCGCGCCTGCGCGTGGGGAACGTGAAGACGGCGGACGGGGAATTCTCCTGCTACCAGGCGCTGGCCTTGCTGGGGCCGGTGGCGTCGAGCTTCAACGGCAAGCCCGGCACGCCTGTCCTGCCCCTGGCCGATATCACGCTCACCGACTGCGACTTCGGCACGCCGCGCAGCGCCACGCCCTGGTCCGTCCACAACGCCCGGCGCGTCACCCTGACGCGGGTGCGGGCCGGCGGGAAAACCGTCACGGCGACGCTGGCCGGATAGCGCGCCCGGCGCGGCAGCGACCAACACACCACAAGGAGACGACATGCCTGTCAGGCACACGAACACCACACGAGACACCCACGACCGGCGCCGCTTCATGAAGACCGTCGGAGGAGGCAGCCTGGCGCTGGCCGCGGCCCATCCGGCGCAGCTGCTGGCGGCGCCGGCCGATCCATGGGACCAGGCCCGGGCCATCGTCGACCGCTTCGCCCGGCCGCTGCGGTTTCGCAAGGAAGACTTCGTCGTCACGGCCTTCGGCGCCAGGCGATGCGAACTGAGGCCGGTCCACGGCTGGGTCTCGCTGAAGGCCAGGGCACACTACCGGACCCCGGTCCAGGGCGCGCCCGACTGCTACCCGGCGATCGCCGCCGCCATCGCGGCCTGCCACCGGGCCGGCGGCGGGCGGGTGCTGATCCCGGCCGGGAACTGGCTGTGCGCCGGCCCGATCGTGCTGCGCTCGAACGTGAACGTGCACCTGGCGGCGGGCGCCCATCTCTACTTCAGCAACAACCCGCTCGACTATGCGAAATACGGCGACTACGACTGCGGCAGGAACGGCAAGCTGTCCCTGACCCGCTGGGAGGGCAACGACTGCCTGAACTATTCGTCGATGGTCTACGCCTACGGCCAGGACAACATCGCCCTGACCGGCGAAGACTGGACCTCCATCCTCGACGGCCAGGCCGGCGTGCCTTTCGAGGGCAGCACCGACTGCTGGTGGTCCTGGAAGGGCCGCGCGCCGGCGAATGCGGACGGCGTGCCGCACGACCCGGCCCTCGGGCAAAGCGAGCGCGCCGTCAATCCTTTCAACCCGCCCACGCTGGCCGCCATCGCGCCCCACCTGTCGGCCGCCGAGGCGAAGAAGCTGCAGGGGCCGGAGGGCTGGCTGCAGCGCGACCCGCACTTCCTGCGCTCGCTGTCCGAGGCGCGGGTGCCGGCGACCAAACGCATCTTCGGGATCGGCCACTTCCTGCGCCCGAACATGGTGCAGTTCATCAGCTGCACCAACGTGCTGGTGGCGGGCTACCAGACCACCAATACGCCGTTCTGGCAGCATAACCCCGTCAACTGCCACAACCTGCATGCCAGGGGCATTTATGCGAACAGCATGGGGCCGAACAACGACGGCTTCGATCCCGAATCCTGCGACGGGGTGCTGGTCGAGGGCTGCCAGTTCAACACCGGCGACGACTGCATCGCGATCGACTCCGGCAAGGGCACCGACACCCAGTTCGGGCCCTGCCAGAACGTCGTGATCCAGAACTGCCGCATGCAGAGCGGCCACGGCGCCCTGACCCTGGGCAGCATCATGTCGGGCGGGATCCAGAACGTGTACGCCCAGAAGCTGGTGTTCGAGAACGCCAACTGGAAGACCGACCCGCTGAACATCGCGATCCGGCTCAAGACGAACATGAACCGCGGCGGCTTCCTGCGTAATTTCTACGTGCGCGACATCCATATCCCTAACGGGATCCGCACCACCCCGGCCTTCTACAAGGCCCAGCCGGGTCCGGGCATGCCGGCCGGTTCGATCGCCACCGGCGCCGGCGGCATCATCACCTTCGACTGCGATTACGACGCGGCCAACGACGCGGTGCGTACGCGCCCTCCGGAGGTCAGCAACGTCCACATCTCGCGCGTCACCGTCGGCGATGTGCAGACGCCGAACGGCCGCTTCTCGTGCTACCAGCCGATTGTCATCATGGGGCCGGTCGCCGCCAACTACAACGGCGAAGACAAGCCGCGGGTACTCCCGGTCAGCAATGTCACGATCAGCGACTGCGACTTCGGCACGCCCGTCAACGCGGCGCAGCCGGTCTACCTGTACAACGTGAAGGGGCTGGTGCTGAAGAACGTGAAAATCGGCGGGAAGCTCTTCAACGGGACAGTGTCTCCCTGAGTCCCGCACCGGGCGGTGCGGGGGGCGGGTTTTGGGCAGCCGGGCGGCTGCCTTTTTTTATGGCCGCACTAACAACGTAGGGTGGGCTCTCGAGCCAGTTCTTTAAAGGTGTCTCTGTAGAGCAATTACAGCTGAGCGGCACTATCGTCCCTGGACGACATCCAAGTGGTACAGGAGGAATGTGCCATGGTGATGAATGCATTGATAGCGCATTGCGCGCGGAATAGTCCTTTGACGGTAATGGCGCGGCTAGCGCTACAGCATGCATTGGAACCGGCCTGGATCGATGAGTTATTCGAGCGCGAGCGCGGTACCCAGTATCAAAGGGAACTGTTGTTTTCGACGACAGTAGAGCTGATGTCATTGGTGGCGGTTGGATCAAGTCCATCGCTTCATGCTGCTGCGCGGGCATGCCCGGAGTTGTCAGTATCGGTCCAGGCACTCTATGACAAGGTCAAGCACACCGAACCGGGCCTGGCGCGTGCATTGGTGAGCGGTAGTGCAGCGCGCCTAAGCGATGTACTGGCGCCGATGATGAAGAACGAACCGCCCATGGTGCCGGGTTATCGGCTGCGCATTGTCGATGGTAGCCATCTGCCGGCGAGT